>DASVLI010000187.1:0-11942 GCA_036384955.1 Occallatibacter sp. | reverse complement strand
GAAGGGCAGCGCATCGTGTGCGCGTATGTGCTCACAAAGGTGAACGACGAAGGCTCCTCAATCGCCGACCACCAGGTGCCGGAGTATGTGACCGCGCTGGGGCCCTACAAGTGGGGACTGCCGTACGACTTTGACCAGATTCGTGTCTTCACCTGGAACACAAAGAAGCACCGCTATGAGACGGCCTTCCGGCTGCGCGGCATTCAGGGTTTTTTGCCGCTGCGCGTTAGCTCGCAGCCGGGACCCACGGGCACCGAGCCGGTGTTCAGCTTCCAGATTGCGGGCTCGGCCGATGTGGCGATAGACGCGACCAGCGGCATTGCGCGCCCCGCATCGCCGCGAACCATTCGCTACGCCATGCGCCAGACAACGGTGCGCCGCATCGGGCCTGACACAGCGCCGCTGCCGGTGATTAAGAATCGGGATGCAAAGCCGAAGACGCCGCCGAAGAAGAAGCGCTAAAGCGGTTTCGTCATCACAATGGCGTGGCACTGCTGGCCGGGCTTAAGCGCCTGGATGTTCAGGAATGGCTCGGTGCCGGTTTCCACATAGCCATAGCGGCGGTAGATGGGCGGCAGCTCCGTGCGAAGGCTCAGCACGCTAATCTCGACTGCCTTGCAGCCCTGCTGGCGAAAGCGGTCTTCGGCGGCTTCAATAATCTGCCGCGCCAGGCCCAGTCCCTGCCGCGCGGGATCGACCGCAAACATGCCCAGATAACCGTGGTGGCCGCGCGGCTCCATGTAGACGCAGCCCACCAGCGTGTCCGCCTCGTCCTCACCCAGCAGAATTTCTCCCTTTTGCATCATCGAGCCTAACCGCGCGGCATCGGTGCGCGTGCCTTCAAGAAAGGTCTCGATGCGGTAGGCGGCGTTGACCAGCTCGACGAGCGCCGGGATGTTGGCTTCAGTTGCGATGCGGAAGCGGAGCGTGCTGTGCATTGCTTCCATGGTAGGCCAAGCAGCTTTTCAGCCAGGCGCGCGGAAAGGCGTCGCCTTCGTCACAGCGCGAGCCGGGCCTTTTGGTCTATAGCTGTGTGCATGACCGGTCCTGCACGGTGAGCCGGCCCTTTGTTGAGTGAGGGGAGCACACAGGGATATGTTACGGCGTACGTTTTTGAAACAAGGTGCGGCAGCAGTAGGCGCGACGGCGTTTTTCGATCTGGGCGCTGCGGCGCAGGCGGCATCGGTTGCGGGCAAATCGACGGTGTACTTTACGCCCGACATCAGCGTGGAGGGGCTGCGCAAGCTCTACGCGAAGATTAACGGCGACATCACGGGCCGGGTGGCCATCAAGCTGCACACGGGCGAGCCGCACGGGCCGAACCTGCTTCCCATCGAGCTGATTCGCGGGTTGCAGCCGCGGATTTCGCACAGCACCATCGTGGAGTGCAATGTGCTGTATCCCAGCCCTCGGCAAAAGACCGAGACGCACCGCGAGACACTGAAGACCAACGGATTCGACTTTTGCCCGGTGGACATCATGGATGCCGAGGGCGACGTGGCGCTGCCCATCAAGGGCATGCGCGAGTTTCTCGATGGCTTCAATCCGTTTACAGGCGGAAAACCGCCGTTCACGCCAGGCGTACATCTAACCGAGATCAAAGTGGGCAAGACATTGCCGAATTACGATTCGCTGTTTGTGTACACGCACTTCAAGGGGCACACCATGGGCGGCTTTGGCGGATCGCTGAAGAATATCGCCATTGGCTGCGCCTCCGGCCAGGGCGGCAAGCGGCAGATTCACGGCGACGGCTGGCCGCGCGGGGCCGAGTTCCTGGAGCGCATGGTCGAGTCGGGCAAGGGCGTGGTGGACCACTTCGGCACGCACATCGCCTACATCAACGTGCTCAAAAACATCTCAGTGGATTGCGACTGCGATGCGCACGGCGCCAAGCCGACGTGCAACGACATCGGCATTCTGGCCTCGCGCGACATTCTGGCCATCGACAAGGCGTCGATTGACCTGGTGTATTCGCAGCCGGAGGCGCAGCGGCACGACATCGTGGAGCGGATCGAGTCGCGCGGCGGCCTGCGGCAGTTGGAATACATGAAGACGCTGAAGATGGGCAACGACGACTACGAGCTGGTGAAGCTGTAGGAATCGGCCACCCGTCCGCAATGCGCCAGGTTCGCAGCTACAATTTGCTTGCGGATTTCTCCGCTTGTGAGGGCAGAAGCCAATGATCCGTGGATTGATTGCAGCATCGATTGCGTTGGCGCTTGGCTCAACACAGGCTCTTGTCCCGCAGTCGCAGACTCAGGGTGCGACTGCGGACAAGCACCTGCAACTCCACAATGTTCGCGCGGAGAATGTGGCGTATCAAGGCCGGGCATCCGTGCAGCTGACCGACGAAGGAGCGCCCGACCTTGGGGATGCCGGACGGCTGGCGGTTGTGCCCGGGACAGAATTGCAGGATGGAACCATCGAAGTCGATCTAGCCGGGGACACGCTTCCCAACGCATCGTCTGAAGCTCGCGGGTTTGTGGGAATTGCCTTTCGCGTCTCCAACGACAGCGCACGCTTTGAGTGTTTCTATTTACGCCCGAAAAACGGCCGCGCCGAGGACCAGCTGCGGCGCAATCATTCCACACAGTACATCTCCATGCCGGGGTATCCGTGGGACAAGCTGCGTGCGGAAGATCCCGGCAAATATGAATCGTACGTCGATCTGGTTCCCGGCCAATGGACGCACGTAAAGATCCAGGTGTCGGGTACCAGCGCCCGGCTTTATGTGAATGGCGCGACCGAGCCAACCCTGATCGTGAACGACCTCAAGCAGGCGCCTGCATCGGGGCGCATCGCGTATTGGATAGGTCCAGGCACTGTGGCTCACTTTGCCAATCTCAAAATCCGGCATGAGAAAGCGGTTGGAGACGCGGCGCATTGACTGGGCACGACGTGCGCCGTACTCTCAAACACATGGAATTCAAGGTATCTGAGCTCGAAAAAGAGCCGATTGAGTTTGCTCTGGGGCTGGATCCAGGGCTGATTGACTTTGGCGAAGAGGCCGAGCAGGACGGGGTGCTGACCACCTCCGGCCGGGCCGAGGTCATCCACGAGCACCGTGGGCCCAAGGACGTTGTTGCCGACATTCGCCTGCGCGGCAAGTTCTCAGGCGGGTTTGAGACGCCGTGCGCGCGCTGTGTGGAGCCGGTGAAACTGCCTCTGGAGGCCGAATTCGACCTGATCTTCCGCCCCGGAGGCGTGGATTCCGACGCTCCCGAGCGGTCGATTACAGCAGTGGAGACGGAAATCGGTTATTATCAGGGAGACAGTCTTTTGCTGGAGGATGTGCTGCGCGAGCAGGTTTTGTTGGCGCTACCGGCACGAACCCTGTGTAAGACTGATTGCAAAGGACTTTGCCCGCGTTGCGGCAAGAACCGGAACCTGGAACCATGCACCTGTGAAGAAGGTCCTGCGGACCCCAGGTGGGAGGCTCTGGCCGGACTTCGCGGACGGATGAAGTCCTGAGACATCGACCCCAAGCATTGTGAGGGAGTCCCAGTCGCGCCGCAAGGCAGTGAAGGCCGCGTGCGGCCCCGGACCGCAAGGACCGGACGAAAGCGAAGGGGACAGGAAAGGAATTGCACCATGCCGAATCCGAAACGACGCCACTCAACCCGCCGGACTGCACTGCGCCGCTCGCACGACTTTTTGACCGCCACTGGCGTGTCAGAGTGCCCGAACTGCCACGAGAAGAAGCTGCCCCATCGCGCCTGCGCCAAGTGCGGAGCGTATAAGGGCCGCGCCGTGCTGGACGTGAAGGAAGGCACCAAGTAGTAGACTGAGCGCCATGCTCATTGATATTGCACTGGACGCAGTTGGTTCCGATAAAGCACCCGAACCGGAGATCCGCGGAGCGATTCTCGCCTGCCGGACCCTGCCGGTACGGGTGCATTTAATTGGGCCGGAGCCGGAGCTCCGCGACCTTCTGGACGAGCACCTGGAAAACGAAGACCTGCCCATCGTCATCCACCACGCCTCAGAGCGTATCGGGATGGACGAGAAGGCGGCGCATGCGGTGCGGACGAAGAAGGACAGCTCCATGCGCGTGGGGCTGAAGCTGGTGCGCGAGCACAAGTGCGCGGGCTTTGTGACCGCCGGCAACACCGGCGCCGCCATGGCCACGGCCAAGATGGTGCTGGGCGCGCTGCCCGGCGTGGACCGGCCGGCTTTGGCTACCCCGATGCCGACCAGCAAAGGCAACCCGTGCGTGCTGCTGGACGTCGGCGCGAACGTGGATTGCAAGGCGCACAACCTCGAACAGTTTGCCGTGATGGGCGAGATGTACGCGCGCAGCGTGCTGAAGATTGCGCGGCCGCGCGTGGGTCTGCTCTCCATCGGCGAGGAAGAAACCAAGGGCAACGAGCTGACCCGCGAGGCGTTTCCGCTGCTGAAGGCGTTGCCGCTGCACTTTATCGGCAATGTGGAAGGGCGCGACATTTTTAATGGCCACGCCGACGTGATTGTGTGCGACGGTTTTGTGGGCAACGTGGCGCTGAAGACCAGTGAAGGCATCGGCCGTTTTGTGCGCGACGTGCTGCGCGAGTCTCTGACGCAGACGGTGACGGCCCAGGTAGGTGCGCTGCTGTCACGGCGCGCGTTTAACGATTTCCGCCGCCGCCTGGACTACACCGAGTACGGCGGCGCACCACTGCTGGGCGTGCGAGGCGCCTGCATCATCGGCCACGGCTCGTCGAACGACAACGCGATTTTCAATGGCATCCGCGTGGCGCATGAGTTTGCCAAGGCCGGAACGATTGAGAAGATTGAACGCGAATTTGCCGGGCGGCCACGGCATGAGGAAAGCGGCCCCGCGGCGGACGCGACCATCCAGTAGCAGCCATGCAGACAGACGAGAAGAATTTGAAGGCCGTAGAGACCTGGGCGGGCCAGCTGGCCTGCCCGGTTTGTTTTGGCGCGCTGGCGTTGAGCGCGGCACATGCCGCGTGCTCGGGCTGCGGGCGCGTGTTTCCGGTGGTGGATGGGATTCCTGTACTGATTGCGGAGCGGGCCGCGGCGATTACGCCGCGATGATGCGCAGCCGGGGAAAGGCCGCCGCGTAAAGCCGCTTGTCGAGTGTGAGCAACGTGTAGCCGTGATGCAGCGCGTGTGCGCCAACCAGAAAATCAGTCAGGATACGCCGGGAAAAAGCGCCTTTTGACGAGCGGCGCCGCTGCACGTAGCTTTGAAAGGCGCGGCCGGCCTTGCGCCACAACTCTTCACCATAGCGCCAGTCAACTTCGATTTCGGTATCGTTCAGGAATTGGTCGATTGCGGCTTCGGTGCGCAATGGCCCAGCCATCAGTTCGCCGTAAACCGGCGCGGCGATAACCAGCGCGCCACGGCGGCGGGCATCGCCCAGCAGCTTCAGCGCAGTATCCCCAATGGCATCCGCTGGGTTCCAGAGGGCAGCCAGCACATTGGTATCAATCGAGGTCGTCATGGCCGCGCAGCTCTCTGAAGTAGGCGACGATTGCCTCGCGGCCCTTACCAATGCCGGGGAACGCGCCTATGCCACGCCACTTTTTGAATGGGTTTTGCGCGCCGTCGTGCACCAGCTTGATGCCGTCCTCATGCTGCTCAAAGCGGAGGTGGTCGCCTGTGCGGACCCCCAAGGTCTTGCGAATGGAGGCGGGGATTGTGATCTGGCCCTTGCTGGTGACCTTGGCGCGGACACTCGCGGCGGATTTTGCCGGGGAAGGCATTGTGCGACTCCTTACATCTGTAAGTATATTCCTTACTTCTGGAGGACGCAATTCATATCCCGTCCTGCGTGGTTAGATGTCCAGCAGTTTTGTAAGTTCCGCAGTGCCCATTGCCTGATTGGCGAAGTCGAATGTGCCGCATTCGATGGCTTCGCGCGCGGCGGTGACAAAGCCGGTAAGCGCGGCGCGACTGAAGCCCGAGCCGATGCTGATGCGGCGCACGCCAAGTTCGCCCAGTTCCGCCACGGAAAGAGGCGGAGCGCCCTTCATCCCCATCAACACATTCACTGGCCGGCGTACAGACTGGCACAGGGTGCGAATGTCCTCGGTGTCCGTGATGCCGGGGGCGTAGAGCACCTCGGCTCCGGCGCGCTCAAAGGCTTGCAGGCGGCGGATGGTGTCGAGCAGGTCGGGGCGGCCGTGCAGGTAATTTTCCGCACGCGCAACGAGCATGAAGCGGAAGGGCAGCTTGGCAGCGGCGAACGATGCGGCGGCAATGCGCTCAACTGCTTGCTCGAAGGGATAAATGGGGTCGCTGGGGTCGCCAGTTGCGTCTTCAATGGAGCCGCCGACAAGGCCGGCGTCTCCAGCAAGTTGAATCGTCTCCGCCACCATCTCGGGCGTGTGGCCGTAGCCATTTTCCAGATCGGCGGCAACGGGCAGGTGCGTGGCTTCCACGATGGATTTTGCGTTGGCCAGCGCCTCGTCGCGCGTGACTGCGCCTTCGCCATCGCGTCGGCCAAGAGTAAAGGCCAGGCCGGCGCTGGTGGTGGAGAGCGCGGAGTAGCCCAGAGCAGTGAGGATGCGGGCCGAGCCGGCATCCCACGGATTGCCGAGGATGAAAGGCTCCGACCGCTGATGCAGCGATTGGAAGAGTGCGGCTTTTTCAATTTGAGTGGGCATGCGGTGTGCCGGCGCAGGGCGCCTATCGCCGATTGTAGAACGGCAGCACGATAAGCGCGGCAAAACCAATAGCCGCAAGCAGCGCCAGCGCAATCAGAGAATAGATCAGCACGAGATTCGGGCCTTTGGGGGGCGCGTCGTCTTCTTCCGCCTGCGTCTGCCTGGGCTCGAGCTCACTCATACTTCAGCGACTCCACCGGGTCGAGCTGTGCAGCGCGCGTCGCCGGTACGGTGCCGAAGATAATGCCGACTCCGGTGGCCGCGGCCAGCGCGATCAGCACTGAGAGCCACGAGAAGGGCAGTGCGTAGTCGGTGAACAGGCGGATGGAGAGCGGCAGCATAAGACCGACTAGTGTGCCCACAACTCCGCCGGTGAGCGAGATGATGACGGCCTCGGCCAGGAATTGCAATTTGATTTCGCGATAGGTTGCGCCGAGCGCTTTGCGGATGCCGATTTCGCGGATGCGTGCACGCACCGTGGCCAGCATGATGTTCATGATGCCCACGCCGCCGACGGCCAGCGTAACCGCGGCCACCAGCACCAGCACAGCGGTCAGCGCGTTGGCGATCTTCGCGGCCATGGTCAGCAGCGCGCGCAGATCCTGCGCCTTGTACACCGAGCTGGGTTTGTGGCGCGAGCGGATGACGCGGAGAATATCGCTGGTTGCTTCGGGCACCTCGTCCATGGTGCGGATGGAGAAGTAGAGCTGCTTCACGTTGTCCGAGCCGGTGAAGTAGCGCGCCACGGAGAAGGGGATAAGGATGGTCTGGTCGGCGATTTCGGTCTGGCCGAAGGTCTCCACGCTCTCCTTGAAGGTGCCGACAATGGTGAAGGGGATGCCTTGTATCGAAAATTCCCTGCCGATGGCCGCGTCGGCCGAGCCAAACATCTGCCGCGCGAAGGGCACGGTGACAATGGCGCACTTGATGTGCGCGCCCTCGTCCTGGTCGTCGAAGAAGCGGCCGGAAAGAACGACGAGGTTGCGGACGTTGCGGTACTCGGGGCTTACGCCAAGTACCAGCGTGTCCTTGACCACGCCGCCGCCGAAGCTGATGCGGTCGTGGGTCTCCAGCACAGGCGAGGAGAAGGATACGCTGGTCACCTGGGCCAGCACGGCCTTCTCATCTTCGCGCGTCAAAAAGTCGTTGTACTGCAGCCGCTCTGTGCCGCTGGTGCCGCCGCCGGAGTATTCGACCTCAATCTCGTTGGTGCCGATTTTTTGAATTTCGTTCAGGATAAACTGCTTGCCGGTAAGGCCGATGGTGACCACCAGAATGACCGACGCCGTGCCGATGACCATACCCAGCGCGGTAAGCGCGAAACGCAGCTTGGAGGCGCGGAAGCTGTCCAGCGCCAGCTTGAGCACTTCGCTCAGCATCATGGTGCGGCGGGCGCTCTTGAGCGTCTGCTGGAAGGCGAGTTGGCGGGCCTGCTCGACGGGATTCATGCGGCGGGGTTCGATGTGGACCTTCCTGTTGAGATGCGCCGGGAGGCCCGGGGGACTCGCGGAGACGCCGGTTTCTATTATCGGGCATGGCACGGCGGCAGGCGTAGCGGAAGCTGGGCGCGATTTGCTTGGAGGCTACGGGGATTGAACGAGAAGCGAAACGCCGCCGGCATTGCGCTGGCGGCGTTCTCCTGGTGGCGTGTTTGCGCTACTTGTCGTACTTCTCCAGCCACTTCAGCTCCTCGCGCAGCTTGATGTAGCCATGCCAGGGGTTTTTGTCCAGGCTGTGGCCTTCGCCGGGGAAGACGAGGAAGCTGTGCGGGATGCCGCGCACCTGTAGCGCGCGCTCCAGGGCAACGCCTTCCAGGTAGCTGACGCGCACGTCGGAGTCGCCCTGCACCACGTGCGTGGGCGTCTTCACCTTGTCGAACTGAAAGAGCGCGGCCTCGCTCTGGTAAAGCTCGGGCTTCTCCCATGGCTGGCCGCTCAGGTACGAGGCGTCGTCGAAGGTCAGGTCGTCGTTGCCCCAGTTTGCCGCATGTTCCACCGCGCCTGCGCCGGTAACAGCGGAGCGGAAGCGCGTGGTCTGGGTGATGAGCCAGTTGGTCATGTATCCGCCATAGCTGTAGCCGCCGATGGCCAGGTGATCGGGGTCGGCGTAGCCATCCTTCACCAGCGCGTCGACGCCGGAGAGGATGTCGCGGCCCGGTGCGGAGACCAGATGCGGGCGAATGGCGAGCATGAAGTCGTCGCCGTAGCCGGAGGAGCCGCGATAGTTGGGCCGGAAGACGAGCCAGCCGCGGTCGGCGGCCATGGCGGCCCAGTCATACCAGTCGGCGCCAAAGCGGTTGCCATCGGCGTCGGCGGGGCCGCCGTGGATAAGCGTGAGCATGCGCAGATGCTTGGCGCCCTGTTTGCCCGGCGGGAAGAGCAAATCGCCCTCCACCGTGCGGCCGTCGTCGGACTTCCACGTGTAGGGTTGCCAGGCGGGCTGCGCGCGCTCGGCAAAGATGGGGTTGAAGTCGGTGAGGCACTTCAACTGGTCGGGGTGCAGCGGGTCAGCAGCGAGATAAACCTGAATGGGCTGGTTGGCGGTTGAGTAGCGCAACAGCAGCGTGCCGGAGTTCTGCGCCGACTCTAGTGCGGCGTAGGTGCCGGGCAGGCCGGGCAGCAGCGTGAATTTGGATCCGTCTACGAGATAGAGCTGCGTGGAAGTGCCCTTGAGGCCAAGCGCGAAAATTCGGCCGTCGGACAGCAGCGTGAAGCGTTCCCACGAGCCGGCGAAGTCGCCGCCGAGGCGGACGAATTTCCCGGTGGCCACGTCGATGTTGTAGATGCGGCCCTGTACGTCGCTGTAGGGGCCTTCGATGGAGCCGGCGTCGGCGGCCACTTCAAAGTAGATGGAGTGGTTGTCCGCGGCCCAGCGCAGCTGCGACTCAATGCCTTCGTTGTGTGTAAGCCGCGTAATCTTGCCGCCCGCAGCGGAAACCAGATAGAGCTCGAAGTCGGCGGGGTTCTCCACGCGATGATGCGGCGGCGTGGTGGTGAAGGCGAGGGTCTTGCCGTCGGGCGAGAGGGCGATTTCTTCAATGGAAAGCGGGCTGGAGCCGATGGACTCGGCGTGCGGCGGCAGCAGCGGCGCGCTCTTATCGACGTCGCTCATCTTGTCGGCCAGCGAGGCGCGCGGCACCTCGACGGCGCGCTTGAGCGAAGGCGCAATCTCGATCTTCAACAGCGCGTCGCCGTGGTCCTGTTCACGCCAGCGCACCACGTCCTTCCACTCGGTCTTCTGCTGCTCCTGCTGCTTTGCGGGCACGGATTCAGTGGCGGAGAAGTAGATGGACTTGCTGTCGTTGGCCCAGGTGAAGGCGTGCACGTCCAGCTTTTCGGTGTAGAGGGGAAGCGCTTCGCCGCCAGCCACGGAAATGATCCAGAGGCGGCTGGGCTTGTCCGTGTCGGTGGCCGCGGCGGAGCTGGCGTCACCGTCCGAAGCGTTGGAGTCGCTGTCGAGCGCGCGGTCGGAGAGGAAAGCGATCCACTTGCCGTCGGGGCTCCACTTGGGGCTTTCTTCGCTGCCCGTGTGGGTAAGCGGGCGCAGGCCGGCCGCGGGGGTCCACAGCCACAGGTCGCGGCGATAGACGTTGTTCTTCCAGTCGGGCGCGCTGGTGGCGATGACCGCCGATGAGCCATCGGGCGAGAGACGCGCGGCGCCGATGTCGGTGGTGTTCATGTATTCGTCGAGCGTGATGGTGGGTTTGGGCGACTGCGCAGCAAGGGAAGCGGTGGCAAGACAGACCGGGAGTGCGAGAACCGCACGCATGAGTTGGGAGCGCATAGAAGCACTATACCGGGCCGCTTTGGCGAGAGAAACGGTATAGATGCAGGAGCGGAGGGGTGCGGGGTAGGATGGACGGGAACCAGCGGAGAGACGATGCGACTGGATGCACACCAGCATTTTTGGCGGTATAACCCCGCCGAGCACACATGGATGAACGATGCGATGGCGGTGCTGAAGCGGGACTACCTGCCCGCCGATCTGGAGCCGTTGCTTCGCGCAAACGGATTTGACGGCTGCATTGCGGTGCAGGCGCGGCAAAGCCTGGAAGAGACGCGCTGGCTGCTGGAACTGGCTGCGCAAAACTCATTTGTGAAAGGCGTAGTGGGCTGGGTGGATCTGCGCTCGCCAGAGCTGGATGCGCAACTGGCGGAGTTTCGAGGCGCAAAGGCGCTGGTGGGTGTGCGGCACATCGTGCAGGATGAGCCCGATGACAGGTTCATGCTGGGCGATGCCTTCCAGCGCGGTATTGCCCGGCTGGCCGCGCATGGGCTGGTCTACGACGTGCTGGTGTATCCACGGCAATTGCCGGCAGCGGTGGAGCTGGTGAGGGCGTTTCCCGATCAGCCGTTTGTGCTGGACCACATTGCCAAGCCGTTGATTTCCGAAGGGCGCATGGAGCCCTGGGCAGCCGATTTGCGCGCGCTGGCTGCATGCGGAAATGTGAATTGCAAGCTGAGCGGCATGGTGACCGAGGCGACGTGGCGCGGATGGAAGCCGGCAGATTTCAGACCGTATCTGGATGTAGTGCTGGAGGCTTTTGGGCCGGAGCGGCTCATGATCGGCTCCGACTGGCCAGTGTGTACGCTGAGTGCCGAGTACGGTGAGGCCATAGGACTGGTGAAGGATTACATCGCGGCACTGAGCGCGAGCGAGCAGGCGGCCATTCTGGGCGGCAATTGCGCGTGGGTGTATGGGATTGACGGCTGAGGCGCGACTACTGCGGGGCGAGCCAAAGCGGTGATAAAGTCAAGCTAGGCGTGCGAAAGTGGCGGAATTGGCAGACGCACCAGACTTAGGATCTGGCGGGGTAACCCATGGGGGTTCGAGTCCCCCCTTTCGCACCAAACATTTTTCCCGGCGGTCGCGCCACAACACTGTCTTGGAAGTTCTTGGCGCAGCTTGCAGGTTGCCGGTCTTCGCCAGTGCCCGGCGTGTGCTCTCTCAGCCACCCAAAGGCGAGGCAGCTGGGAGAACACACGCCCGAAGAAAAATTCAGTCGGCGGCCTTCTCCAGCGGCGCCTTCTTTTCCGGCATCAGCTCGCCGGCGGCCTGGGAGAGGCGGCGCTCGCAGGTGGCCCACTCGTCCGTGGTGCATTGGCCGCGCTGGCAGTCGAATTCGCAGAGAGCCATATCTTCTGGAACGTCTGTGACGAGTTGATTTTTCGCCCAGCCGACGATTCTCTTCAGCAGGCCAACGGATTCGGGCATGGTGCCGTCCCTGAAGATAAAATGCCTGGTTCCCAACCAGGAAGCACAACGCGAAACAACAGGCAAAGATCGGCTCAAGTACAGCAACTGCGGGAGTCCGGGCGCGTGCAGCGCGCC
>DASVLI010000186.1:0-11701 GCA_036384955.1 Occallatibacter sp. | reverse complement strand
GTGCAGCCGGCCGAGCCGCTGGACGAGTGGCACACGCCGCCCTTTGAGCCAACCGAGCGCAACGGCAATCTCTACGCCCGCGGCGCGGTCGATGACAAAGGCCAGGTCTGGGCGCAGATTAAGGCGCTCGAGTCGCTGCTGGCCGCAACCGGCAAGCTGCCCATCAACGTGCGCGTGCTGCTTGAAGGCGAGGAAGAAGTTGGCGGCGAAGGCATCGCCTCCTACGTCGCCTCCAAACCCGCCGACCTGGCAGCCGACTTCGCGCTGGTCTGCGACACCGAGCTCTTTGCGCCCGGCCTGCCCACGCTCTGCGTCGGCCTGCGCGGCATGATCTACACCGAAGTGGAAGTGCGCGGCGCAAAAACCGATCTGCACTCCGGCATGTACGGCGGCGCGGCGCCCAATCCCTTCGTCGCTCTGGCGCAGATGATTGCCAAAATGAAGGACGACGACGGCCACATCCTCGTCCCCGGCATCTACGACGGCATCATTCCGCCCAGCGCCGAGGAACTGGCCGCCTGGAGCTCGCTGCCCTTCGACGAGGAGCACTACCGCCAGACCGAAGTCGGCTCCACCACACTGGTCGGCGAAACCGGCTACAGCGTGCTGGAGCGCACCTGGGCGCGCCCCACGCTCGACGTGCACGGCATGCCCGGCGGCTTCGTCGGCGCCGGCGCCAAAACCGTCATCCCCGCCAAGGCCGTGGCCAAAATCTCCATGCGCCTTGTTCCCGGCATGGAGCCCGCAGCCACCTTCGCCAAGTTCAAGAGCTTCGTTCAGTCCATCGCGCCGGCCGGCGTCGAGGTCGAAGTCCGCATGCTGCACTCCGGCGATCCCTGCCTGGTCCGCGTCGACAATCCCTACATCCAGGCCGCCACACATGCGCTCCACGAGGTCTGGGGCAAGGACACGGTTTTCATCCGCTCCGGCGGCTCCATTCCCATCGTTGGCGACTTCGACCGCCACCTCGGCATCCCCAGCGTGATGATGGGCTTTGGCCTGCCCGACGACAATCTGCATGCGCCCAACGAGAAGTTCCACCTCGAAAACTTCCGCCTCGGCATTCAGTCGCTCATCCGCTTCCTGGAGGAAGCAGGGAAGTGAGCTCCGCCGCCGGCGATGCGGCAGGCTTCGTCCTCGCCGGCGGCCAATCCTCTCGCATGGGCGCGGAGAAGGCCCTCGTTCTGCTGCGCGACCGTCCGCTCATTGCCTACGCTCTGCAAATTCTTCGCAACGCCGGCCTTGATGCCTCGATTGCCGGTGCACGCAGCGCGGAGCTTGCGCAGTTCGCCCCAATCGTCGCCGACATCACGCCGGATCGCGGCCCGCTCGGCGGCATCTGCGCGGCGCTCGCTGCCACCAGCGCTCCGTACGCTGTCTTCCTCTCCGTCGACACGCCGCTCATCCCCGTCGCGCTCGTTACTCACATGCTGGCCCACGCACAGCAAACAGGAGCAGCCGTAACGCTGGCCTCTGTCAACGGCTTCGCGCAAACTTTCCCTGCAGTCGTCGATAGCCGTGCCCTGCCCGCGCTTGAAACTGCCCTCCACTCCGCCGACCGCGGTTGCTACGCAGCCTTCCGCGGTGCGGCGCAGGCGCTCTCCGCGCCGCTCGCTGTGCTTTCCGCCGAAGAGCTCCCCATCGCTCATCCGGCAGGCCTTGCCCCCGAGCTCTGGTTCAGCAACATCAATGCCCCGGCCGATCTGGCCCGCATCGAGTTGCTCGTTTAGCCCGCGCATCGCTTAATCTTGAACTACGCGCATGACCGAGCCCCTGCACAGGTCGGAGTTCCCCCACGTCGTCTCGCCACACCCGCCGCTGGTGGGCGCGGAAGAGACACCGCCGCCCAAGGTCTCCTTCAGCCACGTCTCCATTTCGTTCGACGACCGCAAAATTCTCGACGACGTCAGCTTCACCGTCGAGCGTGGCGAGATTCTCTGCATTCTCGGCCGCAGCGGCGTCGGCAAATCCGTCTCGCTGCGTATCCTCATGGGCTTCCTTCGCCCGCAGGTTGGCTCCATCCACCTCGACAGCGAAGAGATCAACCTCATTGGCGAAGAAGGCATGAACGAGATTCGCAAGCGCGTCACCATGGTCTTCCAGAGCGGCGCGCTCTTTGACTCGCTCTCTGTCTTTGAGAACATCGCCTTTCCGCTGCGCGAGCGCGGCGGCCTGCGCGACGACCAGGTGGAGCAGATCGTCGACCGCCTCATTGGCATGGTCGGCGCAGAAGACGTGCGCAACGACCTGCCGGCCAGTCTCTCCACCGGCCGCCGCCGCGCCGTAGCCATTGCCCGTGCCCTGGCCTCGCAGCCTGAAGTCGTCCTCTACGACGAGCCCACCACTATGGTTGACCCGCTCATCGGACGCCGCCTCGCCGAACTCATCCTGCGCCTCAAGCACCAGCTCGGCCTCACCAGCATCGTGGTCACCCACGACATGCGTTTTGCCCAGCGCCTGGCCGACAAAGTCCTCTTCCTGCATGAGGGCCGCGCCGCTTTCTTCGGCCCGCTCAAGGACTTCCTGCGCTCGTCCGATCCCGTCATCCGCCAGTTCCTGGAACTAGACGCCTACGTGCTGCCTGCGTATTAATCACTAAGGTACCTACTCCGATACGGGACAGATTCCTGATTTTGGTTGCGTTGAACGCTCAATGAGCGGATTCTGACCGTGTTGGTCCCCGATTTTGATGCGTTTCCTGTGCAAAACTCAACACACCGGAACCGCTAATTGCGCAAAGCTCAAGATAAGTCCAGAGTTTTGATGCGCTTGTGAGTTGAACCCTGCCTGTGCACGGGCCAGTTTTGTACCACTTTGGAGCCACAGGCACTCTGGACACGCCATGTACACTGGAAGTGAAACGAATACTGACACATAGGGCGCGCTCATTACCTCATCTCTCCGCCCCGTCGGTGTCGATACTGAACGGCCTTGTTCGACGTATTCACTTCGTTTCGCTTGCGCAAGTGATTGCAAAGATTTGTCAGTAACTCACAACGCATCGCGAGAAACTGCATCAATCTCATTAGCCGTTACTAATAGCCTTTCTGTGGTATTCGCTCGTTGCCTTGATTCGCTGACCCAGACTGCACTCGCACTTCCGCTCGTGACTTTTTGATCAACGAGGTCGATGGAGTATATGGCGACATCAGAATTCTGGCAGAGAATTTCCGCTACTGTTTCGGCGGCCCCCGAGGGCGCCGCGGATACGGCCAGAATGCCATCGCGCAGCACACAAGACTCGGCAAAGCTGGGCATTTTTCTGGATGTACTCACCGTAATTGTCTCCGCACTTGCGGCCACCGCGTATCGCATGCGCACGGGGCCCGTGAAAAGCGCGCGCGCCTTTTACCATGGCACGCTCTTTCACCACAGTTCCACTGAAGTGCTTCTGGCGCTGTTGTTGGCCTACACCATCGCGCTCATCGTCATCAGCCGCCGCCTGAATCTCTACACGCCCTCGCGCGTGGCCAACATTCTTCACGAGCAGCGGCTGAGTGTGCAGGCCAGCCTGAACGCCGGCCTGCTGCTTACCGGCATGCTGTATCTCATCCGCGCCGAGGATATCTCGCGCACCATCGTTCTGGTCACCGTCCTGCTCGTCACCATCCTGCTCAGCCTGCGGCGTCTGGTCAGCCGCATCATGCGCTATCGCCGCTTTGAGCGCGGGCTGGACACTCGCAACGTGCTCATCGTTGGCACCGGGCCTGAGGCGCATGCGTTGCGCCATCACTTGGACAGCATTGGCCACCTGGGCTTTACCTTCAAGGGCTTCGTCACCTCTCCGGGCCAGGACACGCGCTATGCCACTGAATCCTCCGACGTGATCGGTTCCATCGACACGCTCTTCGAGTGCACGCGCAAACACTTCGTCGACGAGATCTTCTTCACCGCCCCATGCGAGCGCGGACTGGTGCAGGATGTTTTCTACAACGCCCGCACCCACGGCGTGGATCTGCGCGTGATTCCCGATCTCTACGATGGGTTAGCCTGGAGCAGTCCCATCGAATACGTCGGGCAGTTTCCCACCATCCCGCTGCATCGCGGACACACACCCGAGCTTGCCTTGTTGCTGAAGCGTGCCCTCGACTTCACCTTCTCCGCCCTGGTCCTGGTTTTTCTTTCACCCTTGTTGGCTCTGATCGCCATCGCCATCAAGCTGGACTCGCGCGGCCCGGTCTTCTACCTCTCTGATCGCATCGGCAAAAAGGGCAACGTCTTCCGCTGCTTCAAGTTCCGCACCATGGTCTCCGATGCGGAAGATCGCCGTGCCGAGGTCGCGCACCTCAACGAGCGCGACGGTGTGCTCTTCAAAGTCTCCAACGACCCGCGCATCACCGGTGTCGGCCGCTTCCTGCGCAAGTATTCGCTCGACGAGCTGCCTCAGTTCTTCAACGTCCTGCGCGGCGAAATGAGCATCGTCGGCCCCCGCCCGCCCATCGGCAGCGAGGTCAGCAAATACAAGCTCGGCCACCTGCGCCGCCTCGACGTCACCCCCGGCATCACCGGTCTGTGGCAGGTGCAGGGCCGCAAAGACCCTTCCTTCGACAGCTACGTCTCGCTCGACATGGCCTATATCGAGAACTGGAGCATCTGGCTCGACCTTAAGATCATCGTTCGCACTATCGGCGTCATCGTCGCCGGAACCGGCACCTAGACCGACCCTTGCTCACGCACATTCGGGCCGCGCGATGTGCGCGGCCTTTTCGCGTGCGTCAGGCATTAAACTGGTGTTGTGAAGATCGCCCTGGCCCAGATCAATCCCACCGTTGGAGATTTCACCGGCAACCTCAAAAAGATTGTCGCCGCCAGTACACGGGCCGCCGCTGCCGGCGCGCGCCTCACGGCCTTTTCCGAGCTCTCCCTCTGCGGCTACCCTCCCGCCGACTTTCTTGAAAAGCCCGCCTTCCTCGCTCGTTGCCGCGCCGTGGTGGATGAGTTGGCTCAGGCCACCGCATCGCTCTCCACCGCGGTTCTTGCAGGCATCGCGCTGCCCGCTCCACCCGAGTCGGGCAAGCCCGCCGTCAACGCCGCAGTCCTTATCGACAAGGGCCGCATCATTCTTGAGCAGCACAAGCGCCTGCTGCCCTTCTACGACGTCTTCGACGAGCAGCGCTACTTTCTGCCTGCCAAGACGCAGCAGGTGGTCGAGCTCGATGGCCTCCGCCTCGGCATCTCCGTCTGCGAGGACGCCTGGAACGACAAGGATTTCTGGCCGCGCCGCCTCTACTCCATTGACCCGATGGCGGAGCTGATGCGCCAGTCGCCGGCGATTCACATCAACATTTCCGCCTCGCCCTTCTGGCACGGCAAGCGCGCGGTGCGCCGCGAAATGCTCGCCGCCATTGCCCGCCGCGATGGCATCCCCGTCGTTCTCGTCAATCAGGTCGGCGGCAACGACAGCCTGCTCTTCGATGGCACGTCGCTGGCCATCAACGGCGCGGGCGAGCTGACCGCGCAGGCCAAATCCTTCGACGAGGATCTCGTCCTCATCGATCCCTTTAACGCCGCGCCCATCGCTGTGCCGCCAGACGACGAAACCGAAGCCGCCTACCGCGCGCTGGTGCTCGGCACACGCGACTACGTGCGCAAATGCGGCTTCCACAAAGTCATCGTCGGACTCAGCGGCGGCATTGACTCGGCTCTTGTCGCGGCCATCGCCGCCGACGCGCTCGGTCCGGAGAACGTGACAGCCATCGGCATGCCCAGCCCCTACTCTTCGCAGGGCTCCATCGACGACAGCCGCGTGCTGGCTGCCAATCTCGGCATCCGCTTCGACCTCATCTCCATCAGCGAAGTCTTCTCAGGTTTTACCCACGCACTCGAGCCCTTTTTCGCCGGCACGCAACAGGGCATCACCGAAGAAAACATTCAGCCGCGCATTCGCGGCACGCTGCTGATGGCGCTCTCCAACAAGTTCAACGCCCTGGTGCTCACCACCGGCAACAAGTCGGAGATGGCTGTGGGCTATTGCACGCTCTACGGCGACATGGTCGGCGCGCTGGCCGTCATCGGCGATCTGGTCAAGACGCGCGTCTACGCCGTCTGCCATTGGCTCAATCGCGAAAAGGAAGTGATTCCCAGCGCGATTCTCGACAAGCCGCCCTCGGCCGAACTGCGCCCCGACCAGAAGGACACCGACTCACTGCCGCCCTACGATGTGCTCGACCCCATCGTCGAGGCCTACGTGGAGCGCTACGAGACCCCCGAGCAGATTGCCGCGCAGTACGGAATTCCGCTCCCTCTCGTCCAACAAGTGGTGCGGCTTATCGAGCGCTCCGAGTACAAGCGGCAGCAGGCCGCTCCCGTGCTCAAGGTCACTTCCAAGTCGTTTGGCATGGGCCGCAGATTTCCCATTGCCGTCAAAGTTCAGGTATAAGCTTGAAGGGCAGGAATTTTCGTGTTTTTTGAAGGAGAAGCAGCTTGATTCGTCCGTCCACTCTCTTTGCCGGCGCAGCCGTGCTCGCCGCGTTGTCCCTCTCTCAATCTCAGCTCGTCGCGCAGCAGGAAGTGCCCTCCGCTCCGGAGCGTCCGGCCGCGTCCGTGGCTGCTCCTGCGCAGCCTGCCGGCCCTGTCTTCCCAAAAGCCGATCCGGCCAACTTTACCGCCGCCGCGCCCACTGTCGAGGCGGTTAACAAGTTCCTGCAGAACAGCTGGGGCTACGACCCCAACCGCGTCTGGCAGGTCCAGGGCATTCTCAAGACGCCCGCCGACGGCGTTGCCAAGGTGGTTGTCCTCATCGGCGAAAAGGGCGGTGACAGCAAACTCTCCGCGCTTCAGTTTTTTGCTCTGTCCGATGGCAAGCACATCATCGCCGGCGACAACGTGATTCCCTTTGGAGACAATCCATATGCCGAGTACCGCACCCTGCTGCAGCAGCGCGCCGACGGTCCCTATCGTGGCGCCGCTGCCAAGGACCTGGAGCTGGTCGAGTTCGCGGACTTCCAGTGCCCGCACTGCAAAGCCGCGCAGGCCAATATGGACAAGCTCGCCGTCGATTTTCCCAAGGCGCGCATCGTCTACCAGAACTATCCAATCGTGCGTCTTCACCCGCAGGCTCTGCACGCCGCAGAGTACGGCGTTTGCGTTACCAAGCTGGGCGGCAGCACTGCCTTCTTTACCTTTGCCGACGCTGTGTATGAGGGCCAGGACGGCCTCGCCACCGCGGATGGCGCCACGCTCACGTTGAACAGCGCTGTCACCAAGGCTGGCCTCGATCCTGCCAAAGTTGCTGAGTGCGCCGCTACGCCCGCTGTCGCCGAGCAGGTCGCCGATTCCGTCAAGCTCGCGCAGGACCTGAACGTCAACGAGACGCCAATGCTCCTTGTCAACGGTCGCCAGGTTCCCATCGGCGGCATGCCCTACGAGACGCTTAAGGCCATCATCGAGTACCAGGCCAAGCTCGACGGCGTCGCCGCCAACTAAGCCCATCGCACACGCGCAAATTAAAAAGGCCTCCGCCACGGCGGAGGCCTTCTCATTTTCGCGCTACGGCGTATCGCTCTCAATGCGGATCGGCACGGAGTGCCCGGCCGCCTGCGTACCGCGTATCACGCTCGGCGTAATCACGACCAGCAGCGTCGCGTAATCCTGTGCGGTGTCCTTGCCGGTAAGCTCGCTCATGCCGGGAATCTCCGACAGTCCCGGTGTTCCGCTCAGCGCGCGGCTCTCCTGCTTGGTCAGCTGGCTTACCACCACAACGGCGGTGCCTTCCTTCACCTGCACCACGCCGGAGTACGAGCGGTTGTTCATCACCGGCAGATCGTTGATGGAACTGCCCGAGAGTGCCGTGATTTTGAAGTCCAGAGTCAGCGCCACATTGCCGTTGCGCAGCACGCGCGGCAGCGTCTTCAGTGTCAGCCCCAGGTCCTGGTACTGAATCTGAGGCACCGTGATGGCGGATGAATTCAGCGACGACAACAGCGACGACAAGCTGCTGGATGTGCCTGCGTCCGTCAGTCCCGGAATGTTCACCGAGCTCGATCCCAGGCTCGAATACGACGACGTCGTGATCGGATAGCGATAGCCGCTGCGAATGGTTCCATCCTCGCCGTCGGTCAGCCGCAGTTGCACCTGGTCCAGCGCGCGCGACTCCGAAGAGTTCAAATTCAGATTCAACGTCGTAGGCCCGGGCGACAAACCCGACAGCGTAACGCCTCCGCCGAAGAGGGCAAAGCCGTTCTGGAAGATTTCGCTCGACACCTGTCCCGACGCAACCAGAATCCCGATAATCGTCAGCGGGTCGTCGGCCGAGGCCAGGCCGGAGGCAATAATCTCCTGCACCAGATCCTGATTAGCATTCAGGATTGATTGCTCCTCCGCGTATACGTTGAAGGCCGTCAATTGCTGCGGCAGTGTTGCGCCCGTGTTGCGCCCTTTGCTGTTCGCTATCTGAAGCACGCGCACGTCCAGCATCACCTGGCTGCGGCCGTCCAGCAAGTCGCGCAATGTGTTATTGAAGGCCACCAGCGTGTCGTGCGTGGCGCGCACCGTCAACGTGCTGGTGGACTGCGCCACCGCAACCTGCTTGGCCCCGAAGACATTCTTCGCCAGGTTGCCCACGTCCACAATCTCGGCTTGCGTCAGGCCGGAGAGATACACCGTCTCCAGCTCAAGCCGCTCGAATTTTGTGCGGTTCTCCCGCGTATCCTTGGCCACCAGCGCGCGATGCTCGTCCAGCGCCACGGCAAAGCTGTCCGTCGCCAGCGCCAGCGCGCGCGTCGCCTGGTCGTAGGTCGCATCGTCCAGATCGAAGCGCACCAGCCGGCCCGTCACGCTTGCATCCACCGTCGTCTGGATGCCGAACGCGCGATACACCTGCTCAATCACCTGTTGCGCGTTGGTGTGAATGTGAAAACTCTGTTTGTCCAGCTTCGGATCCAGCACTGGCGGGGGCCTCAGCCGGCTGTTGCTCTCCGCATAGAGCGACTTGTGCTCGTCTGGCGCGGTGTCGGCGGCCAGCTCATACAAGTGCTGCGTCACCACCGCGTTGTGCGGGTCCAGGTCGCGCGCGCGCGCCAGCGCAGCCAGCGCCTCGGCCTGTTTGCCCATCATGCGGTTCCTGGTTGCCTGCTGCACAAGCTGCGTCACCAGGTGGCTCTTTGCCACCTCCTCCGCGCCCGTATAAACCGCATTGCCGGGGTCGAGTTGCACGGCCTGTTCGTACTTATGCCACGCATCTTCAAAACGCTCTTTGGCAAACAGCTTGCCGCCGTCCAGATAAAGTTTTGCCGCGCGCCTGCGGTCTTCTGTGCGCACCGTCTTGGTCTGGCTGGTCTGCGCATCGGCCGCGGGAGTTGCCGTTTCCTGCGCCACTCCTGCCTGCAGGCACAACATCAGCAGCACGGCAATCGCGTACCCCTTCATGGTTCCACCTGCGTGGCCAGCAGCGCCGCCAGCGACGCGGCGCACACCTCGGGCTCCAGCGCCAGCAGCTCCTCGTACTTCGAGTGGCCGGTTGCCACCGCAATCACCGGAAGATGATTCGCACGCGCCGCCGCAATGTCGCGCGGCGTGTCGCCCACCACGCACACCGTGGCATTGGCTCCGGCCAGCGCGCGCGCCTTCTCCGCGGCCTTCGCGATTAGCTCCGCGCGCACAGGGAAGTGGTCGCTGAAGCCGCCGAAGCGGAACCACTCACGCAGTCCGATCGTCTCCAGCTTCATCCAGCCAATGGTTTCCAGGTTGCCGGTGGCCACGCCCAGCAGCGCACCGCGCCGCGCCAGATGTTCCAGCGTCTGGTGCACGCCCGGCATCAG
This sequence comes from Occallatibacter sp., assembly GCA_036384955.1. GTDB lineage: Bacteria > Acidobacteriota > Terriglobia > Terriglobales > Acidobacteriaceae > Telmatobacter. Next base: position 1,943 of record DASVLI010000186.1, on the reverse strand, counting down.
GTACAGGTTCAGCTCGCCGCGCCGCTGGCGCACGCTGGCGCACATGGCCTCGCGAATCGCCGCGATTTGCGGCTCCAGCTCTTCCTCTGAGATTCCTGCCAGCCGGCAGGCGTCGCGCACAATCGCCGTATCCGTGCTGCCCTGCACGGGCACGCCGTCCAGCGAAACCTCAATGCCCATGGCGCTGCGCACGGCAATGGCTACCGAGTCTATATGCACGCGGTCGCGGCTGCGCAGCAGCGTACCGTCAATGTCGAACAGGTACGCACTTTGCCCGTCCCAGGCGAAGCCAGGTGCAATCGATACGCGCGTGTCGTTGTTTATGGGTGTCGTCTGCATGCCGTATTGGCGCGCATCAGCCCTGGCGGAATCCCTGGCGGATGGCTCCAAATACAGGACGTTCGCTGCGCGGCGGACGCTTGAGGCCGGCACGCACTTCCGCAAGGTTCAGGCCCAGCTCAGCCATGGTGCGGCTCAGCGTGTTGCGGTGGATGCCAAGTTCGTCGGCTGTCTTGCACTGGTTGCCCCGGTTCGCAATCAATACCTCGCGCAGGTACTGCTTCTTGAATTCCCGCACTGCGTCGTCATAGCGAATGCCCGATGAGTGCATTTGCGTTACCAGGATGTCCAGTTCTCGTTTCACGTTTACCTCTTGCTCCACTAGATTACTAGATTGCCACAAACAACCGGCACTGCGCGGTGCCAATCGAAATTTTTCTCAGCGTGCGTTGTTGTCCTTGTGCATCCAGTCCGGCGTCTTTGCCTCAAGCTCCTTCAACTGCGCGCGCACTGTCTTGCCCAACTGCTCAGGACTCACGCGCGTGCTCATGTGGCAGACGCCAAAAAAATAGCGCGGCACCCGCGACTGAATCAACCACTCCGCCTTGGGAAAGAACGCAATCGTCACCCACACAATCAGCGTGACCACCAGCGCGCCCTGCAGCAGCCCGAAGACGCCGCCCGCCAGCCGGTCCAGGCAGCCCAGTCCCATCTTCTGCACCGCATTGGCCAGTATCGACCCAAGAATGCCAGCGACAATCATCACCACCAGCGCAATCGCAATAAACGCCACGGTGTTGGCGGTCGCATCGTTGCTTAGAAACGAGCTGAAGAAGTGCGCCACCGTCTGGTAGTTCCACGCTGCCAGCACCAGACCGGCCACCAGCCCCACCAACCCCGATGCGGAGCGGAAGAAGCCGCGCGACAGCCCGCCGATGGCGGCCAGCACCATCACCGCAATCAGCGCCCAGTCCACCACGCTTAAGGTCGAGAGCACACTCAGGTCCACGCTTACGCTCCCAGGTCGAGATCTTGGCCCGTCAGCCGGCGATATGCCTCAAGATACTTCGCCTGCGTCTTCGCAATTACTTCGTCGGGCAGCGCAGGCGCAGGCGCCTGCTTGTTCCACTGGATGTCCTCAAGATAGTCGCGCACAAACTGCTTGTCGAACGAGGGCTGCGCCCCGCCCGGCTTCCACAGGGCACGCTCCCAGAAGCGCGACGAGTCCGGTGTCAGCACCTCGTCGGCCAGAATGATTTTGCCATCCACGCGCCCAAACTCGAACTTGGTATCGGCCAGAATCAGCCCGTTCACTTCGGCGTGCTCCGCCGCGCGCTGGTAGACGGCCAGCGTCAGGGCGCGCAGCGCCGCCGCATCCTCGGCGCCCACAATCTCTACCGTTCGCTCGAACGAAATATTCTCGTCGTGCGCGCCGTCCTGGCTCTTGGTTGCAGGTGTAAACAAAATCTGTGGCAGCCGCGAGCCATCCAGCAATCCATGCGGCAGCTCAATGCCACACACCGTCTGGCTCTGCTTGTATTCCTTCCAGCCCGAGCCGGCAAGATAGCCGCGCGCCACGCACTCAATGGGAAACATTGCCGCGCGCTTCACCAGCATCGACCGGCCCTCAAGCTGGTCGCGATATGCGCGCAGCGGGGCGGGGA
>DASVLI010000185.1:0-9620 GCA_036384955.1 Occallatibacter sp. | reverse complement strand
AGCGTGTAGCCGTGCGCGCCGGGGTCGATTTCAACGCGTCCGAAGCGGGCCAGTGCGCCGGCATCGAGCACGTCGCTGGCGTAGGCGTGCGAGTCGCTCGCGCCCAGCTCGACGACTTTGCCGGTGTTGCCAGTGCCGATGATTTTTCTGTTTTGGTTTGGCGCAGCGGCGAAGCAGAGAGCCTGCTGCGCGTCGAGGTGGGCGATGTCGGCGTAGTCGCCATTTTTTGCGATGCGGAAGACGCGGCCGCGATTGCCGCTGAGGGCCAGCACGCCGTCTTTTTCAGCGGCGAGGGCGTAGACAACTTCGTCTTTGCCCGCCCAGATTTTGCGCGGAGCTTGATCGGGCGTGAGCGCGTAGAGTTCGCTGCCCTCGGGCACGGTGGTGCTGGTGTTGGCGGCCTGCAGCGAGCCCGGCTGGACGACGGTGAAGGTGATGGAGGCTGTGCCCTGCAGGGGAATGGGCGGAAGCGGATTGCGGCTTTTGTCGCCGACTGCGGCGGCGTAAATGGTGCCGTCCGCGCCGACGGCGACTGAGGTGACTTCGCGTCTGGGCGCCTCGAAGAGCACGTAGCCTTTGCCTTCGGGGCTGATGCGATAGACCAGGCCGCTGCCATCGGAGCCGGCGATGAGGTTGCCTTTGGCGTCCCATGCAAGCGAGCGGATGTGCTGCTCGTCGCCGTGGAAGAAGAGCTCGGGCTTTGCGCCGGGTTTTGTGACATCGACGCGATAGACGGCAGCGGGCCCGCCGGCCGCGATGTAGAGGCGACCCTGCGCGTCAAAGGTCAAATCCCAGATGTAGTGGGCGTGCTTGGCGGAGCTGGAGTCTGCTGTGGCAGCGTCGAAGACGACCGTGGCGGTTGCGTCGGTGAGCTTTTCAGTGGCGGCGGGGTTGAGTTTGTAGACTTTGCCGCTGGGCAGAGTGGCGGCGTAGAGCGCGCCGTCAGGGCCGATGCGCAGTGCCTGTACGGTGAGGTCGTGGGTTTCAAAAAGGGTGACGGGCTTTGCGTTTTTCTCCGGACCGAAGCGCAGCACGGTGGCGGGGGAGCCGGTGGCGGCGTAGACGTTGCCGGACTTGTCCATGGCCACGGCCCACACAAACGTAGAGGGCGTGGTGGCCAGCTCGCGGAGGCCGGGGCCCTGGTGCAGCTTGCCGTCGCTGCCGATGGCGACGCCCTGTGGCGTGCCTTTCTCGAACTCTTCCATGCGCGACTGGGTCCAGAGGTGGGTTCCCTGGGCAAGCGTGGGAGTTGCGGCGAAGAGGGCGAGCGCGGCAGGCAGGCAGGCGCGGCGCGCGGCGAGGAGGAAAGCGACCATTCTGGGCTTGAGTCTACTAGAATCGGGGCTTGCGGCGCGAAGGGCGTGGCAGTCCTGCTGGCGGCGCATGGGGGGCGAAGCAATGCAAACAAACCCGACAGGGCATGCATCACGGCCCACACACCTGCTGCGGTGGTTGCGTATCCATGTGAACCAGCGGCCGGCGGTGTACGCCAATGTGTATGAGACAGCGGAGTTCACCAGCCTGAGCTACTGGCTGGAGATTGTCTTCTCCGCGGGGATTGCAGCGCTGGGCCTGGTGATTAACAGCCCGGCGGTGATTATCGGCGCCATGTTGATTTCGCCGCTGATGGGGCCGATTATGGCGCTGGGGCTGGCGCTGGCGGCGTCGGATCTGTATCTGGCCATCAAGGCGGTGGGCAAGCTGGTGGCGAGCATCGCGCTGGCCATTGGGCTGAGCGCGTTCATTGTGTGGCTGCTGCCGTTCCACTCGATTACCACGGAGATTGTGGCGCGTACCAACCCGAATCTGCTGGACCTGGGAATTGCATTGTTTTCGGGCCTGGCGGGTTCGGTGGCGGTGTGCCGCACGGCGGGCGGAAGCGGCGTGACGACATTGCCGGGAGTGGCGATTGCGGTGGCGTTGATGCCTCCGCTGTGCACGTTGGGATTTGGCCTGGGCAGTGGCGCAAATATGCGCATCATGGGCGGCGCGGGACTGCTGTTTTTGACCAACTTGGTGGCGATTGTGGCCAGCGCGTTCGCAATTTTTCTGCTGGTGGGCATGAACGCCGAAGATGTGCGGACGCAGATGGCGAGCTCGCGCAAGGACGAGCAGTTTGCGCAGACGCTGGCGCATGGGCCGCTGGCGCGGGTGCTGGCCAACGGCGGGCAACTGCGCTGGCGCATTTTGATGCTGGTGGCGCTGCTGGCTCTGGTGGCGGTGCCGCTGCGCAGGGCGTTTGTGCAGGTGGCCGGCGAGGCTGTGGCGCGCGCGGCGGTGCAGGATGTGGTGCGAGAACTGGTGCCGGCGCGGTCTCTGGTGACGCAGCAGGTGGAGGTGGGCCGGGACAGTATTGCGGTGCGGCTGGTGGCGACCCAGGATGTGCCGGACGCGAAGGTGCAGGAGGCCGAGCGCGAGATTGAAAGGCGGTCAGGGCGTAAGGCTGAGGTGAGCGTAGCGAGCATTGCCAGCCAAACCGAGCTGAGCCAGTTGATGCGGCGGCTGAGCACGCCTGCGCCCGCGCCGCCCAAGCCGGAGACTCTGGCGGAGATGCAGACAGAGTTGATGGCGCGCTTGCAGCCGCAACTTGAGGCGCTTTGGCCGGAAGAAGCGCCGTTACAGAGCTTCGACCTGGCATTCGCTCCAGACGGCATAGCGGTGAATGCGGAGTATGCAAGCCGTCGCGACCTGGATGCGATCACGCTGGGCTTGCTGGAGAAGGAACTGCGCGACAAGCTGGACGAGCCGGGACTGAAGCTGAACGTGAAGCGGGTAACGCCGCCGCGGGCAGCGAAGAAATAGCTAGCGGTCTCCGCGGAAGCGGATGATGTGGCGGCGGTCGCGCTTGGTGGGGCGGCGGTCGGGCAGGGGCATGAATTCCTGCATGGCCTTGCGCTCGGCGGCAACGCGGGCGCGAGCCTCGACGCTGGCCTCGGTCTCCTTGAAGAGAGCCTGGGCCTGGGCGGCGGGGCCGCGGACTTCGCTCAGGGCGAGGATGTCGATTTCAAAGAGGCCGCCTTCGTTGCGTACGGCGAGCCGGTCGCCCACGCGGACTTCGCGGGCGGGCTTGGCATCGACTCCGTTGGATTGGATGCGGCCCAGGTCGCAGGCCTTGGAGGCCAGAGCGCGCGTCTTGAAGAAACGCGCGGCCCAGAGCCATTTATCGATGCGGACGCAGGTCATGGGAACAGAGTACAGTGAACAGCTTCCAGCTGACAGTGGACAAGTGCGCAGGTGGACAAGTGAACAGGTGAACAAGTGCGCAGGTGGACAAGTGAACAGCTTTTTCACTCTTGCTGCGCAAGTATGGGGCATCCATGCTCGTGACAGAGATGCTCTAGTTAAAGCAAACGTGGGCCGGGAGGCCCACGCGACAGCCGTCCAGGAGGACGGCGCTACGTTTGGGTTGTGGCGGGGATGAGGGCTTGCTTTCCCAGGTCTCAAAATCGAGACCTGGGGCGCCCGGTTTTCTGCAATGCGGGAGTGTTTGTGGTTAGTTGGCGACGACGGCGCGGTAGCGGACCTTGTTCTTCTTCACCTTGGCGATGGCGTCGTTGACCTTGGCCATGGCGAAGCGCTCGGTGGTGGCTTTGATGCCGTGGCGGGCGGCCACTTCCATCATTTCGCGCAGGGCGAAAGGGCTGCCGATGGGGCTGCCGGCCACGGTGCGCATGCCGCCGATGAGCGGAAAGGCCTGCAGCGAAAGCGGCGAGGGCGGCACTCCGACGAAGCACAGGGTGCCGGTGGGGCGCAGCGCCTGCACGTAGATGTTCCAGTCCTGGTCGGCGTTGATGGTGCTGATAATCAGGTCGAGCGAGCCGGTGACTTCGCGAATGGACTTGGTTTCGCGCGAGTGGACAAACCTGTGTGCGCCGAGCTTGCGGGCTTCCTCTTCCTTGGCTGTATTGGTGGAGAAGGCGGTGACTTCGGCTCCAAAGGCGCGTGCAAACTGGATGGCGAGGTGGCCGAGGCCGCCGATGCCGACCACGCCGACGCGCGATGCGGGGTGAATGCCGTAGGTGCGCAGGGGGCTGTAGACGGTGATGCCGCCGCAAAGCAGGGGGGCGGCGCCTTCGCTCTCCAATGCCTCGGGGATGGGAATGACGAAGCGCATGTTGGCGCGGACGCGGTTGGCGTAGCCGCCGTGGCGATGGACGCAGGTGGCTTCCATGTTGGCGCAGAGGTTCTCCATGCCCTTCATGCACCATTCGCACTGGCCGCAGGAGTTGGATTGCCAGCCGATGCCGACGCGCTGGCCGACGGTGAAGCCGGTGGCTTCAGAGCCGAGCGCCGAAACCGTGCCGATAATCTCGTGGCCGGGAATGAACGGATACTGGCTTATGCCCCAGTCGTTTGAAATCAGATGGATGTCACTGTGGCAAACGCCGCAATGGGAGATGGCAACTTCCACCTCGCGGGCGCCCAGTGCGCCGGGATCGTAGCGGAGAGGCAACAGCTCTGCCCCAGCCGCATGTGCAGCAAAGCCCTGAATTTGCGCCATACTATTTCTCTTTATCCCCGTATCAGCAAGGATGCGCAAGAGTGCGGCATACCAGCTGAATTACCAACTTCTTTTGGAAGAAGTCCCCTGCAGTTAGTTTAACCCGCCTCCGGGGTCGACATGGACGGTGAGAACCTGATAGCCCTTGACCAGGCCGCCGGTGGTAACCGAGGCAGTGGGTACGGCGGATTCGCCGTGGAGGCTGGCATCCTGGCCGGAACGGAGGGGTTCGAGGGCGTTGGCCATGGACATGGGGAGGCCGGGCAGGGTCTGGCCATTCATTTCCGCCTGACTTTCGGGCATGAGGAGGCTGACGTAGACGCGGTCGGCGGCATGCTCGGCGCGGGCTTCGGCAAGGGCGGCTTCCATGCCGTTGTCGTCGTTGGTGGGGTTGCGGGGCTGCTGGAGCGCGCGGTCCAGCGTACCAGCGTCTGAGACGAGGAGGCGCACATTGCCGGGGCCGAGGCGCGCGGGCAACTGGATGGGAATGCGTACGTTGCGCGCCGGTTGCTGCCAGGGGCGAAGCACGGCTTCAACGGTGATGGTGTCGCCGGCGTGCACCACATCGCTGCTGACCAGACGGGCGGTTTCAAGGGAGACTTCGGCACGGCGGTCGAGGGCTTCCACGTCGAGATGGATGGACTGGAGCGCGCCCTGGCGGGCCGGGTTGGCGTAGAAGCGGTTGAATGCAATGCCGGTTTGGAGCGCGGCCATCATGCCGGCGGGCGTGCCATCGCTGGCCGGAGACCAGATGTCGAGCGGAGCGGGGCCGTAGTTGGCAAAGCTGGCCTGGCCGCGGACGTGATAGCTGATCGAGGCGGTGCTCTGATTGCTCTGCAGCAGCGCGTTGTAGATGACCACCATCAGCGCCTGCGCGGTGAGGCTGGGCAGATCGAGAACGTCGACGTGAAGGGTGCGGTCGGCGCCTGCGCCGTGCACGCTAATGCTTACGGGAACCGTGGAAGCGTGCGCACCCAGCTCACCGCGAATGGCCGAGTCGCGGTCCTGGGTGAAGGCGCCGATGGTGGCGCCGGTGTTGATGATTTTGAAGGCGTTGAGCGGCGAGGCAAGGGTGGTGACGACCTCGGCGGCGGTCATGGGAATGGAGACCGGGCCGGCCTGGAGGATGGGATGTCCGCAGGCAAGGAGCTGTTTGGGGTCGATGTAGGTGACGGTGCAGGTGGCGGCGATTTCCATGTCTCCGCGGACCAACTGCGCGCTGACGGCTGAGCCGGGCACGATGCCTGCGGCCTGGGCGGAGAGCATTTTGCCGGATTGCGCGCCGCTGCCGCCTGTGCCACCGGCGGAAACCTGATCAAGGCCGGTGCCGGCCAGCTGTTTTTGCCAGAAGCGCAGCGCTTCGGGGGCAAAGCCGGACATGACGAGAGGCGTTTCCATGGGCTGGACGGTGTTTGCGCCGTCGGCCTGCGTTGGAAGAGATGCGGACGGGGCCGTGCCGAGGGGCAGGTCGCGGACTTCGAGCATTTGCGCGATGGGAGTGATGCCGGCGATGGGGTCTTTGGCGAACTGGCCGATGCGGTAGGAGAGCGCGCCGAGCAGCTTGTCGCCGATGTAGACAGGGCTGCCGCTCATGCCGGCGACGACGCCGGTGTACTCGGCATGCGCGCCGTGCAACTGGGCCAGAATCATGTCGTGGCCGGGGCCGCGGGCGTTATGGAGCACGCCCAGGATTTCAACGTCCATGGGCTCGGGCGTAGTGCCGGTGAAGACGGTCCAAGCGGTGGCGTGGAGGCCGCGGTGGACCTGATCGAGAGGGAAAAAGCCGGGGTTGCGCGGCGGCGCGGCGGGAGGCGTTTGCGCCGAGGCCGCAAGCATACAGAAAAGTACGGCGGCGCTCAGAAGGCCCACCCTTTGACCCAGCCAGACAGACCTCGCGCCCATATCCACGTCTATAAGAGTACAACCGGGCACCTGCGGTGCGGCGGACGCTCGCGGTGCTCGCAGAAGGGTGAACGCGACGAGAACGATTGCCGGGGTCTGGGCCAGTTCCCGTATGCTGGCTGGAGCAGAGAGGTTGCCATGGCTTCCATCAAGCTGCACCGATTCACGATGTTGTGTCCTTTGGCGGCGATGGCCGCATTGGCGTTTGCGCTCCCAGGAGCGGGGGCGCAAAGCACCACTCCGGCCACCCCGGCGCAGCAGCAGGACCAGGCCACGCCACCGGCGGGCGGCCCCGGGGCCGATTCGGGCGCGATTGCCATTCCCAAGAAGAAGGACAAGACCGAGGAGGCGCCTCCGCCGGCTCTAGCCGAGCCCAAGTTCAAGAATCCAGAGGGCGCGGGGAACTATTCCATCCGCGTGGACGTTCCGGAAGTGACGGTGGACGTGGGTGTGCTGCTGCAGAAGACCGGGCAGTTTGTGCCCAACCTGAAGCCCACCAACTTCAGGGTGTATGAGAACGGCGTGGAGCAGAAGGTGGTTGGCTTCAAGCGGGTGGAGGCCCCGATTACGGCGCTGCTGCTGTGCGAGTTTGCCTCGACCAATTACAACTTCATCTACGACATGCGGAACGCGGCATGGTCGTTTGCCCAGCAGCTACGGCCGCAGGATTACGTGGCCATGATGACCTTCGACATGCGGACGCAGATTGTGCTGGATTTTACCCAGGACAAGCGGCAACTGCTGAACGCCGTCAACTCGATGATTATTCCGGGCTTCAGCGAGCGGAACCTGTTCGATGCGTTGTACGAGGCCGAGGACCGGCTGAGCCGGATCGAGGGGCGGAAGTACATCATTCTTATCGCCTCGGGCCGCGATACCTTCTCCCGCATCACGCTGGACAAGATTACGCAGAAGGTGAAGAACACGCCGGACGTAACCATCTACACGGTTTCAACCGGTGGAGCAATCCGGGCCATCGCGGAAGGCCGGCCGGGTTGGGACAACCAGATGCGCGACCTGGATTATTTGCAGGCCGACAACGAGATGCGGACATTCGCCAGGATGACCGGAGGCATGAGCTTCTTCCCGCGCTTCGTGGGCGAGATGCCGGACATCTTCGCGGATATCAACTCGGCTATCCGGTCGAAGTACCAGCTGGTGTATCACCCATTGGACACGCGGCAGGACGGCAGCTATCGCAAGCTGCGGGTGGAACTGGTGGATGAGGAAGGCAAGCCGCTGCGCATGGAAGACGAGAAGCACAAGGCGCTGAAGTACGACATACTTGCGCGCGACGGTTACAAGGCCCGCCAGGAAGTGGAGTAGCGAGCGCACAAGCGGGTGCTTCGGCGGCGGAGAGGCTCCACCGCCGAAGTGCAAGCGAATACAGAGATGGTTAGAACTGCCGGAAGAAATCGCGGACGTAATAGACGACGATAAACAGAGTCGCCAGCCCGACGAGAATCTCGGAGATCTTGACCACGGGTTGAATTTTGCCCAACTTGGCCGCGATGGCCTCCTGCGCGGAGCGCTCGTGCGCGAACGAGTCGTCGAGGAAGATCTGGTCCTCTTCGTCCTTGGTCAGGTTTGAGCGATAAATGAATAGGGCCACGGTAACCACCACGAAGACAGCCCAAACGATCCACATCACGGGAACAAACGACATAACCACCTCCGAAACATCATTCACATCCCGCGATTCCAGTGCAGGCAGGAGCCAAATTCAGCGTGTCTGTCCGGCTCCGGGATTGTTCGGCTGAACATATTAGCCCCAAATAGAGACACTTTGCGTGACAAAAAGCACAGATGTTTGAGGGATATACGGGTTGCGCGCCGGTGAGAGCCGGGCGGGGAGATTCCTGCGACGGAATTCCCATAGTTTGCATCCAATGGGACGTACATGCCGTGGTGGCTTGCGCCGGGCCCTTGGGAGCGGTAAAGTGAGCCTAGACACAGCAATTCCGAGTTTTTGGAGATGACATGGCTACAGCAACCGCCGTACCCACGCAAGAGGAAGTGAAGAAAGCGCCGCTTAACCTGACCCCCCAGGCGATCGCGAAGGTTCGCGAAATCATGGCGACGCAGGATCCGTTGCCCTCCGGACTGCGCATTGGCGTGGTGGGTGGCGGCTGCTCGGGCTTTCAGTATTCGATGGCTTTCGAGAACCAGCCGGGCATGATGGACAAGGTGTTCAGCTTCGACGACCTGAAGGTCTACGTGGACTCGACCTCGCTGATGTACCTGAACGGCTGCACGGTGGATTATGTGGAGAATCTTGAGGCGGCCGGCTTCAAGTTCGAAAATCCTCAGGTAAAGTCGACCTGCGGCTGCGGCTCGAGCTTCAGCGTCTAAGCGCGACAGGATTGAAACAGCACGGCCCGCTCCAGCGATGGAGCGGGCCGTTGTGTTTTTGGGGCTGGACTATTGCTGCGGTGTGGTGCTGCCCGTGCCGCCTGATCCGCCGGACGATGACCCACCGCCGGAGGAGGAGCCGCTGCCGGACGAAGATCCACTAGAGCTTGATGAGCCGCCGCTGGTGGAACTGCCGGCCGACGACGCGCCGCCGGTGCCGATGTTCGTGGTCAGAGTCTTGCGGTCCTGTGCCGGGTCGTAGGTGAACTCCCACTCGTTGTAGTGGTTTTTCTTTTTGTAGACCAGGATGGATTGCTTTTCGCTGGCCGGCGAGACGCCGATGATGCCCGCGCCGCCGAAGGATTGCGATGTGGAACCGGAGGTGGTGCTGCCGCTGCTGCTGTCGGTTCCGGTGGTTGTGGTGGTTGAAGTCGTGGTGGTTGAGCTGGTGGAGGAACCGAGCCCGCTGGTGGAGAGATTGCCGCCGCTGGGCCCGGTGCCGGCAAGGGTTGATCCGCCGAGCGCCTCGCCGAAGTAGCCCATGGCTGTGGGTACTTTGTTCTGGCCGAAGAGAATGGGCTTCCAGTCGTCCTTGCCGGTGATGGGGTCGGTGTAGCGCTTGCGGAGGAAGCGCATCTCGTTGGTTTTGACCAGCGCGTCCACGGTGGGCGGATAGGCGCCGAATTTGCGGTAGTAGAGCTGGATGGCGCGTATGTACTGCTTGCCGCGGCGCATGGTTTCCACTTCGCGGTCGCGCTGGATGCTGGCGCGGACGCGCGGCAGAGCCACGGAGAGCGAGAGAATGAGCAGCGCCATCAAAAAGATGGCGGTGAGAAGCATGTAGCCTTCTTCACCGGGACGTTTC
>DASVLI010000184.1:0-18768 GCA_036384955.1 Occallatibacter sp. | reverse complement strand
ACACGCCCGCGCACTGGACCTTTGAATACGAGGGCGCGATTACCGGCAGCGAGGACGGCCCCATCGAAGGGCTGAAGCTGGCCGCGATTCAGGAGCCGGTGACCTATCTGCTCTACGCGGCGCGCTGGTTCCCCATGACCGGCTTTATGACCGACCGCTTTACCGCCGAGATGCACATCAAAGTGCCGCAGGGCCTGCATGTGTTTGCCAGCGGCGCAGTGGGCGGAGCGCACCCTGCCACGCTGGCCAGCGGCAAGCCGGGCGAGCAGTACGACTTCAAGTGGGATACTCCCAGCTTTCCGGGCACGGTGATTGCGGGGCGGTTTACCGGGCCGTATGTGGCCGGGCCGGGCAACGTAAAGGTGTGGCTGACCGTGGCGCACCAGTCCTCCGGCAATGCGCTGGCGCAGACGGCCGCCAAAGAGTTCGACTTCTTTACCGACAGCTTTGGCGGACTGCCCGACAGCCGCCTGAACGTGGTGGAGCTGCCCGACGACACCCTGCCCGCCGCCTGGGCGCCGGAGCTGGCCGCGATCCTCGGCTCCCGCGTGGGCGACAAAACTGGCATTCGCCTGCTGGCCAACACCATTGCCCACCAGTGGTGGGGCTGCGAGGTCAGTCCGCGCACGCTGAACGACGCCTGGATCACCAACGGCATGTCGCGCTACGCCGAACTGATGTACATCGAAGAGGAGAACGGGCGCAATGCGATGCGTGCCGCCCTGCCAGACATCTCTGCGGGCGCGCTGGCCTACGACACCATCCCACTCTCATCGGCGGGACGCCTGAGCCCCTTCTCCACCGAGTTCCAGTCGATGACCCTGGAAAAAGGCGCGATGATCTTCCACATGCTGCGCGGGGTCGTGGGCGACAAGATGTTCCTGGCCACGCTGAAGGGCGTTCTGGGCCAGTACACCAACCAGTCTGTGCGCTCCAGCGATGTGGCCAAGGTGGCCGAGGCACAGAGCCAGCAGCAGCTTACGCCGTTCTTCTCCCAATGGGTGGACGGCACCGGCGCGCCGACCTTCGTGGACAAGTACGCGGTCTACCGGCTGGGCAACAACAAGGGCTTCCGCACTATCGGCGACATCGGGCAGGATCTGGATCTGTTCAACATGCCGGTAACACTGCGCGTGGACACCGACGGCAAAACCGAGAACCAGAAGATCGACGTGGTCGGCACCGACTCGCAATACGTGGTGGACACCTTTGGCCGCCCGCGGAAGATCACCATCGACCCCGACGAGTGGGTGCTGAAGTCCACACCCGACCTGAAAGTGCGCATCTCGATTTTGAAGGGCCAGCAGCTGGTGGCGCAGGGCGATTTGAATGGCGCCCTGGCGGAGTTCCAGAAGGCTCTGCAGGCCAACCCGCAAAGCTCACTGGCCAGCTACCGCATTGGCGAGCTGCTGTTCACCCAGCGCAACTTCCAGGCTGCGGTGAACGCCTACCGCGACGCGCTGCGGGGCGACGGCGAGCCCGGCTGGACCGAGGTGTGGAGCCACATCCAGATCGGCAAAATCTTCGACGTCACCGGCCAGCGCGACCGCGCGGTGAACGAGTACCGGCTGGCCGTGCAGACCAACGACAACACTCAGGGCGCGGTGAACGAGGCGCGCATGCTGCTGCAAAAGCCGTACAAGCAGCCGGAGAGCGAATAAAAGCAGAAAGGCCAGCCCGTGGGCTGGCCTTGAGGTTTCTGCGTGGGTAGGCGTCTATGGATGTTCGACGCCGGAGGTTGGGGGAAGAACTTCAAGACTGACATCGGCCAGCCCCTCTTTGGCCATTTGCAGCTTTCTGGCAGCGGCAAATGACAGGTCGATGATCCGGCCCGGATACAGGTATCCGCGATCAGTAATCCGAACCACCACGGAGCGGTGGTTCTCCAGGTTGGTCACCTTCACCATGGTCCCGAAGGGCAGGGTGGGGTGGCAGGCTGTCAGTCTGTACATGTTGAATCGCTCTCCACTGGCCGTGAGGCGGCCGTGGAACACGGAGCCATACCAAGAGGCAACTCCCCGCTCGAAAACCGAAGGCTCGGCGGGCTTCATCGCCGGAGTCGTGCCGTTGACCGCCGCGCCCGCAGCGGTATGACCCTGCGGAATCGACAGCAGTGCATCGGCCTGCACCGTGCGCATGGGAACTGTCAGCAACAGGCCAGCAAGAGCCACCACCGTTGAACCGGTCATCAGCCAGAACTCAGCCGGTTTCCGGGGGAGCACCTTGTTTGCGAAATGCTTAATTTCCATTCGGATATTTTACTAGTTCGTCACTACTAAACCGAGCAAATTAGGCTACATATGCCCGGAAAGTGTTAGGAATTTCGCCCGTATTGCCGACCTCCCTGTAACTAACTGACAAACTGCGAGTTAGCGGCTGCACCAAAAGCAGTGCAACGCGCCCGCACCCTGCCTTTTGTGTAAATTCTGCACACTCTTGCGGCCAAAGTTGACGCATCTTCCATACCATCAAATGGTACGCACCGATTTGGCGCCAGACGCACCCCCGCAAGCCGGTTTGCAGATTAATTCCGACATCCTGCTAGCGTGAATTCCAGTGAGCCGGCAACGCCTGCCTGGAGAGGAAATCACCATGAACCTGAGCGCCGAGGGAATGAAACTGCTGATGGAGTCGGAGGGATTTCGCCGCCGCGTCTACCGCGACGTGGCAGGGTTCGAAACCATTGGCTACGGGCATCGGGTTCTGCTGGGCGAGAGCTTTGCCAATGGAGTGAGCGAGGACGAGGCCGCGGCGCTGCTGGAGAACGACGTGACACTGGCCGGGCAGCAGGTGCAGCATCTGGTGCGCGTGCCGCTGACCCAGGGCCAGTTCGACGCGCTGGTGGATTTCGTCTTCAATCTCGGCGCAGGCCGCCTGGCGGAGTCCACTTTGCTGCGGGAGCTGAACGCGGGCCACTATGCCGAGGCCGCCGCACAGCTGGTCCGCTGGGACCGGGCGGCAGGCGTGGAACTGCCCAGCATTAAAGCCCGGCGGCTGGCCGAGGTCGCCCTTTGGAATGGCTCCGGCTCCGCCCAGCCTTCTGCCGCGTAGCGCGAGTGCCATGCGCGGGGTGTCGCGTAGGCGTCTCGGCCTCGGCTCCAGCGGCTGGCTGTGCATCGGTCGAAGTCGAGGGCGGCGGCACGGGCGGAGGGGGATCGAGCCACTTGACCAGCATCGGTGTCACCAGCCCCGCTCCCTCGTCGGAGAGGTGAATGCCATCCGTGGCGCGAACGCGCACCGTCTTGCCCTTGCCGAATTCGGCAAACTCGCGAAAGCGGCCAGTGGCATCACCGATGTACTCCACCGGATTCCACCAGACAGCCTGCGGATGCTGGCTGACAACCGTGAAGTCAATGCGATTAATCATCGCCATCTTTTCCTGGTAGACGGGGATGCGCATGGGCGGCAGGCCAACCCAGATCACGCGCGCGCCGTCAGCTTCAAGCAGGGCCAGAAAGTCGGCCACGCGCTGCTGGTAGACCTTGCGCCACTCCTCGGAGCCGCAGACCAGCACCTTGTGGTCGACCACGAAACCCTGGCCATCGTTGGCGCCGATGGCCACCAGGACGACGTCGGGCTTCTCCGCGCCGATCATGGCCGGGTACTGGTTCATCCAGTTGAAGACCTCGGGCCGGGCAAGGCCGGTGCCGGAACGGAAGGCGCGCACCACGCGCACGTTTTTGTGGCCGGCCACTTCGCGCTGTAGCTGCGCGCTAAGGCCAACAGCCATCATGGAGTCGCCTACAAGGGCTACGACGCGCGGCTTAGCGGGATCGACGGGCGGAAGATCAGGCAGGTCGATGGTGCGAGGAACATTGTCGACGATGGGCGTCTCGGCGCCGAGCGCCGGAGCGGTGTGTGCCGATGCGTTGCGCGCGCCGGCTGGCGCCGTGGGGCAGGCAGCGGGCTGCGGTGAGGACGACGCGGGGGCGTTGGTGGCGCTGGCGGTGACTTTGGCGGTAAGTGCCGAGTCGTCGGACCAGCCGATGCGCGCCAGATTTTCGAGCGTTCTTTCACGCAATGCGCCGAAGCCGAGCGGCTTGAGCGTGCGCTGCACCGCCTGCGTGGCCGGAACCGCGACGGTGCGGAGCGGGCCTACATCGAGCCCGTTGGCCCAGTTCGCCAGACCATCGCTCTCCAGCAGCAAGCCGGCGACGACGAAGCCGGCCAGCAGCAAGAAGAGCTGTCGAGTTGTCTGAAGCAGCGAACGGGTGCGCATGGTTTTCCTAGAACTGGAAGTAAATGAACGGCGCCACGCCGGAGGGGCCGAGCAGCTCAATGGCGGTAAGGGCGGCGGCCAGAGCCGCGCCGCGGATGAGCGCCGGCCAGCGGCTCAGTTCGAGCTCAAGGCCGTTGCGCCAACGCGAGGGCATGTACTGGCCGGCAAGGCCGAAGAACAAAACGATCAGCAGCGGGCCGGTGGCAAGAGTGGCCGCGCCGGAAACGCCGAGGCGGCGGAAGATGTCGAAAGCAATCTCAAACGACGAAGCACGGAAGAAGACCCAGCCCACACAGACGGCATGGAAGAGGAGGATGCGGGCGGTCCAGCGCCAGGCAGTGGTGGCGCGCATCCGCACCAGAGGCTGCCAGCCAATACGCGACCAAAACCGATGCACGACGAGATAGGCGCCGTGCAGGCCGCCCCAGACGACGAAGGTCCACGCGGCGCCGTGCCACAGGCCGCCCAGCAGCATGGTCAGCATCAGGTTGATGCAGGTGCGCATGCCGCCGCGCCGCGAGCCGCCGAGCGGGAAATAGAGGTAGTCGCGCAGCCAGGTGGAGAGGGAGATGTGCCAGCGCCGCCAGAACTCCTGCGGGCTGGCAGCGGTGTAGGGCGCGTTGAAGTTGCGCGGGAAGCGGTAGCCGAGCAGCAGCGCGCAGCCGATGGCAATGTCGGTGTAGCCGGAGAAGTCGCAGTAGATTTGCGCGGCATAGCCGTAGATGGCAAGTAGCACGTCTCCGGCGCAGTAGGACTGCGGCACGGCGAAGACCGGCTCCACCAGCCGCGTGGCCAGCATGTTAGAGATGATGACTTTCTTGAAGAGGCCGGTGACGATGAGCAGCAGCGCGCGGTTGATGCGCAGCGCATTGGGATTGCGGCGCACTGCCAGCTGCGGCAAAAAACGCGAAGCGCGCAGAATAGGCCCGGCGATGAGCTGCGGAAAGAAGGCCACGTAGAGCAGCGCATCGCGCAGTTGCACGGGCTGCTTGACCTTGCCACGGTAGCAATCGCCCAGCAGCGAGATGGCGTGGAAGACAAAGAACGACACACCCAGCGGAAGCAGGGGCGACTCGATGGGAAGGGACGGCGGCGGAGCAAAGCGCGCCCATAGGTCGAGCAGATTGGTGAGTAGAAAGGTTGTGTACTTGAAGTAGCCGAGCGTGGCCAGGCAGACGACGACTCCAGCGATGAGCCAGCGCTTGCGTGCGCGGGCGTCCGTGGTGCGTTGGATGCGCTGGGCCACCAGGCCGCTGAAGAGCGATATGAAGAAAAGCAGCGGAATGTACTGCCAGTTCCAGAAGCCGTAAAAGACGTAACTGGCCAGCAGCAGGAAGGCCTTGTGCGCCTCGTGAAAGCGGTACAGGCTCCAGGCAATGGCCAGCACGGCCAGGAAGAAGAGCATGTACTCGACAGTAGGAAAGAGCATGGGGAGTCTTATCTTTGGTGGGACGGCAGCGACGCGCCTGCGCGGCATTCAGTCCGGGAATTGTGGTGCCATCGTAGCACGAATTTCTTTTGCACCCGACTACTGCCTTAGCATGGGGTCGAGTTCGGTAATGAGCAATTGATCACCATGCTTGAGATAGCCTTTGCGGCGGAACCAATCATCCATGGCGAGTTGCAGCCGATCAAGCGGCACGCGATGCCCTACCTCGAGCAGGCCGTCGGCGGCGGGCAGCGTGTCGTCGAAGACCGCGTCGTTGGTGAAGTTGCGCATGGCGAAGTTGTCGATCCAGCGGATGGGGCATGGCTGGCGCTCGCCGGCGGCGTCAAGGCGCTCGATGCTGAGCTTGCGCACGAACATGGCTCCACTGTAAACGGTGGGGCGGGGTGTCAACGATTGGGCTGATTTTCGCGTCTAGCATGGTGAGCAACTTCGCCGGCGACGCTGCTCGATGCATGCGGTGCATGGCCCGATGGGCCAGCGCGCGCTTCCCCACTTCGAGAGGAGTTCACAGGCATGAGTATACCCAATCGTATTTTCCGGCTGGCAGCGCACGCGCTGCTGGCGCTGAGCATGGCTGCGGTATGCGGCAGCTTTGCACTGGCACAGACGGACGGGCAGCAGGGGCCGCCGGATGGACCGCCACCGGGCGGGCCGGGACATCGCGGCATGACCGTGGAGCAGCGGCTCTCGCACCTGACCAAAGCGCTGACGCTGAACCCTGAACAGCAGGCGCAGGTAAAAGACATTTTGACCAGCGAAAAAAGTCAGATGGACGCGCTGATGGGCCAGTCGCAGCAAGGCGACGCGAGCACGCCGCCAAGCCGTGAACAGATGCGGGCGGCTCGCCAGCAGATGCGGACCATCCACGAGCAGACGCGGACAAGCATCACGGCGCTTCTGGATGACACGCAGAAGGCGAAGTATGCGGAGATGGAGCAGCGACGACGTGGCGGACGTGGCGGTGGAGAGATGCCGCCGCCGGATGGTGGTGGACCTGGAATCTAGCTGCCTTCCCGGTCCCCAAATGCGAGGGACCGGGGGCGCTCGGCATTTTGAGAGATTGACTGAGGAGCCGGATTCGGCTCCTCTTACTTTTTGGCGGGCTGGGCGGTGTGGCCGGCCTGCGTCTCCACACGAAAGCGTTTGTAGTCGTAGTCGCGCTCGACGACGTGCTGGCGGATGCCTTTGACCAACAGCACGCGGGCCTGCACGTTGCCCTCGCCGCCAGTGGGCAGCCACAGGCCGTCTTCCACCGGTGACTGGTCGAAGTGGAAGCTGGAGCCCTTCTGGATGCTGGCGAAGAGGCCGGCGGCGACGCGGAAGTCGTCGGTAAAGTGCACGTCGAGATGTGCCACTTGGCGGTCGGCTTCATCGATCCACATGGTACCGGCTAATTTTTTCGAGGCGTCCTCGGCCATGCCGTGGGTCTTCACGTCTTTGCGGCCCACAAAGTCGAAGACGATGGCGTGGCGGCCGCGATAGAGTTCGCGGCGCGGATTGCGGACTTCCATCAGTTCCAGAATGCGGCTGACGGTGATGCTGGGACCTTCGAGCGGCTGGCCGGTGGGCGTCTTCTCGGCCTTCTCCACCAGCTTGGTCACGCGCTCGGTTTCCTTGTCCATGTCGTGGCCGCTCAGCGGCTGGCCGTTGCGCTTCACTACGCGCTCAATCACGTGGCCGTGGACGAAGAAGGCCTCGTGCTCCTCGGTAGTAGTCTTCTTCACGCGGCCGCTGGAGTCGATGTCCTGAATGGTTTGCAGCGTGGTGTAGGTGTACGACTCGCGCACCTGGTCAAGTTCGCGCTGATGCTTTTGCACCTCGGCCATCAGCTGGCGAATGTCGGGCAGCGGCGCCTCGATATTTTGTGCAACGGCGTTGCGGCCAAGAGCCAGCAGGATTGCGAAAGCAGCGATGCGGAGCAGCATCTTCATTGGACTCTCAGAATAGCGTGTGGTGGGCGTGCGCCAGGCGAGGGAGGGCGTAGAACGTGGCCGGGCCGAACGATACAACCTTGGCACCAAGCGGGCTAAAAGCTGTGTCGCGCGGTGGTTGCATCGTGCTATATCTGTTTCACACGAATGCATTGCAGGCCGGCCAACCATGCCGGTCAAGGAGTTGCTTCCCATGTTTCAGATGGTCATTCAGTGGGTGCTGAGCGCGATTGCGCTGATGATTGTTTCCAGGCTGGTACCGGGCTTCGAGGTCAGCGGGCTGATACCGGCCATGATGGCGTCCGCCGTCATTGGCTTTCTGAATGCGACGCTGGGCATGGCGTTGAAGGTAATCACGTTTCCGCTGGTGGTGCTCACCTTTGGCCTGTTCATTTTCGTGGTCAACGGACTGGTGATTCTGCTGGCGTCGAAGCTGATTGTGGGCTTCAACGTGTACGGCATACAGCCAGCCGTCATGGGGTCGGTGGTACTGACGCTGCTGGCGTTGATCTTCCGCGTGGCCTTCAAGGAAAACTAAGCAAAACCAGAGCGGGTGTGTTCTGTCATGCCCTGTGCACGGTCGCCGCTCCCTGTTGGTCGCGTCAACTTGACAGTGCGGCTTCGAGATACACTAACTCTGGTTTTGCTCTAGCGCTGCGCGGCGGGAGCGACCGCTGCGGGAACGGACTTCTTCATCGTTTTCTTTTTCTGAACATCCGGGTTGGCAGCGGGCGTAACGGCCTGCTGCGGAACCACGGGCGCGGTCTCACTTTGCGGCGTGCGCATGGCGCCGGCGCTGGAGAATTGCCCCGGAGCCGCGACGCGCTGCGGCATGGCAATGGCGCGGACAGGCTCTGCCGGACGCACGTGCAAATAGACGCTCCATCCACCGCCGGCTACGGCGAGAACGATTGCAGCCGCCACGGCGTTGCGGACGAACGTGGAGTGCAGCCAGCCAGTGCGATGTGCGGGCCAGGCAAGGATGCGGCCGGATTGCGGCGCGGCGTTCAATGCTGTCTTGATACGACCTTCAAGCCCCTGGGGCGCAGGCAGTTGTGCCACAAGGCGCAGAGTGGTTTCGGCGTCGGTGAGCACCGTGGAGGGAGCGCTGGTGCGGTGATCTTCAAAGTTGTTCATTTGGTCCCCCTGGAGTGCTGGAGCAGTTCAGCCAGCAGATTGCGTGCACGGAAGAGGCGCGAGCGCACACTGGACTCGGTAATACCCAGCACCGCGGCAATCTCCACGCTGGAAAGTTCTTCGAAAGCCGACAGAAGCATCACTTCGCGCTCCTTGGCAGGCAACTGCTCCACGCAGCCCAGCACGCGGGCATGATGCTGCGCGGCGGCGGCACGCGCCTCCGCGGAGAGCCCGCTGGCAGGCAGTATGCGGGCCAGGTCGGCAATGTCGTCGGTTTCCGGACGGGTCTTCGCGCGGCGCTTGCGGTCCAGAACAATGTTCCAGACGATGCGGATGAGCCAGACGCGGTGGTCGCGGACTTCGTGGAGAGTGTCGCGGTGGCGAAGCACACGCAGGAAGGTTTCCTGCACGGCATCCTCGGCATCCGTCGCATTCCTGAGCACGGAGAAGGCCACGCGGTAAAGCGCGCCGGAGTACTCGCCGACCAGTGCGGCGAGGGTTTCCTCAGCCGCGCGGGCGCGTGCACTTTGCTCGACGTCGCTGGGCGTGCTCTCCATCCAAGCGGGAAAGATTGCGGAGCCTGCACTCATATTGCAACCGACGCAGCGAAGAGCGGAAACGCTCATCGCCACGCCGGCGCCCGAGAGCTGTTACTGGCCGGCGCCGAGCTTCTGCGCGGCGATTGCACCGGCTGCGCCATCCTTGTCAGCATCCTTGACCTTGGCCCACAAAGCACGTGCTTCCTGCTGCTTACCGGAAGCGGCGTACAGGTCGGCCAGGTTCAGCTGGGCAACGGACGTCGAAACGGTGTCAGAGGGCTTGGTGGCCAGCTGGTTGTAGATGGCGATGGCGTCGCTGTCGCGGCTGGTCTTGCGATAGAGGCCGGCAAGGGCCAGCTTGGCCAGGTTTGCGAGGTTGCGATTCCAGCTGCCGGCAGCGGTCTTGAGCTCAGTTTCCGCGGGGCCGTTCTGGTTCTGGTCCAGGTAGGTGACACCGGCAAAATAGTGCGCCTTGGCGCCCTGCTGCAGATAGCCGTACTTTTTGGCGACGTCGAGGAACTGCTGATTGGCGGCCTTGGCGCGATCTGCGGACGTGGCGTACTCGCCCGGCTGCAAAGGCACGCCGGCCTGGGCCAGCGGCGCGTTGTAGGCATCGAGAGCAATGCCCAGGGCCGAATCGGCGGCGGATGACTGCACATTCCAGAAGACCAGTACGGCAACGCCGACCACCAGAACCACGGCGGCGGAGACGATCCAGCGTGTGAGATTGGAACGGTGGCCGGTCAACCACTCCACGCCAGACGCGGCAGTCTGTGCAAATTTATCGCCCTTGAGGGCATGACGGGTTTGTGTGTCCACGGAGTTTGCTTTCCTTCGTCAATCAATAGACTTGCAGGCGGGTTCAGCCAAGAAGGGGCGCAGCCACTGCAACCTTACCAGTCTATCAGCGCGCCAATCGGGGAGTCCACCGGACGAAGGAACGGCGAGGCTCGCGCATCAGCGCTGGGGAGCGGGGCTGGAGCGCAGGGCACGTATGCGCTCGATGGCGCTGGTGACGGTGGTGTCATCCTTAACGACCTAGCGGCCGCGTTCAATAAGCATTTCAACGTAATCGATAACCGGCAGGCCGCGCGACTCGGCCTCCTGACGTACTTCCACACTGACTTCGACAGGAACCTGCATGGCCAACCTTTCTGGAGGATTTATCGGCCAGATTGCGCATTGCGTGAACGGTGGAAATGCTGCCGGAATGGGCGGCGCAGCCGAGGAAAAGGGTGTGCCGGGCGCCGCACGCTTGCCCACCGGGTTGCGGAACGATAGGCTAGAAGCATGTACGAGGATTTTCACGTCACCGACCGCTGGAGCGGCGAAGACCTGCACTGCCGCTGGAAGGCCAACATTGTGGCCATTGCCACCCGTCACGCCAACGCCGTGGACATACGCTTTGACGTGAACAGTCGCCCGCTGTGGATTGCGCTGCCCTGCGACGCGTGGGAAGAGCAGAAGAAGCGCTCGGGCAAAGTGATTACCGACGGGCTGGCCGCGCAATTGGCGGGCCGCTACCTGAAGCAGCTGGTGGAAGAAGGTTACGACTCGCGCCGCGAGGTGTACACCATGAGCATTCCCGAGGTGCTGGAGCACCTGGATGCGGTGGTGGAGGAAGCCCGGCAGCAGGGAGAACTGCCAGCCCTGCCTATCGGCCTGGATACGCCGGCGTAGAAGCGAAGATTCGAACGAGACAACAAAGGCCATGCCCTTGCGGCATGGCCTTTGTGCTGTGCGCGCAAGCGCGAACTACTCGTGGCGCAGCGCCTGCATGGGCTGCACGCTGGCAGCGCGCCGGGCGGGGATCCAACTGGCTACCAACGCCACGCCGAGCAAGAGTATTACGGTTCCAGCGAGTGTCAACGGATCGTTCGGCGCCACGCCATACAGCATGTTCTTAATCAGTCTGGTTAAGACAGCAACGCCGGCCAGGCCTGCGGCCACACCCACAACCGCAATCCAGACACTTTCTCGAAGCACCATGCCGCGCACCTGCGCGGGCTTTGCGCCCAGTGCCATGCGTATGCCGATCTCGCTCCGGCGCTGCGCCACGGAAAAGGCCATCACTCCATAAATGCCAACCGCCGCCAGGAGCAATGCCAGCATGCCGAAGCCCGCGGTCAGCGCAACAAAGACGCGTTCTTCCACCAGGTCGGCGGCCACCTGCTCATCCTGCGTGCGCACATTCACCAGCGGCAGGTCAGGGTCTATCTGCCGCACCACACTTCGCAACTCAGGCAGCAGCGCTTCAGGCTTGACGCTGCTACGCAGCTCGAATGTCATTCCGCCCACTTCCGGCTGCTGCACGTAAGGCAGAATAAATTGCGGTGGGGGCGCGTCGCGCAGGTTTGTATAACGCGTGTCTCCACAGACGCCGACAATCTCAATGCTGCTGTCCGCGGCTACTTTCCCTTTTCCATCGGAGTTGTGGGCGCTTGTGCTGAACCTTTTTCCGATGGGATTTTGCCCGGCAAAGCGCGCACGCACCAAGGCCTGGTTGACGACCGCGACCGCCGGCGAGCCCGCTGTATCCTGCGGGCTAAAGCCGCGCCCTGCCACGATGGGGATGCGCATCGTCTCAAAGAAGCGATTTCCAACGAGATTGTAGACCTCTTCCTGGTTCTTTTTGGAATCGTATTTTTCTCCCGCCGGCAGAAAGTCCGTGGCCGAGTAGTCGTCCGACACGTAAGCCTCCAGCGCCGGAGTTACATTCTCCACGCCAGGAACAGTGACGAAGGCCTGTTCGAGCTGCTGCTGCAGTACGACATCTTTGCCAGCCGGATACCGTGCCGGCGGCGGATTGATTTCAACCAGCAGCAGATTGTGGCTGTTGAAGCCAAGCTCCACGTGACTCAGGTGGTCAAATGTGCGCAGGAACAAGCCTGCGCCGGCGACAAGCAATGTGGACAACGCGATTTGAAACCCTACCAGCAGGCGGCCGTTCAGACCTTTGCGGCGGCGAGTGACGGTCTGCGCGCCCTCCTTCAATCCGTGTGTGACCTCGGCACGCGCGGCCGCAAGTGCAGGCGCCACGCCGAAGAGCAGTCCCGTAGCCAGAGTGATGACAGCGGTAAAGCCAAAGACCAGCCAGTCGAAGTGAACGTGAAAATCCGCATGCTCCCAGGCATTCTGCGTAAGGCGCGGAATGACCACCGAGCCCGCAAAGCCCGCAAGCAGGCCGCCTGCGCCGCCCAGCGCCGAGAGCAGCAGGCTTTCCACAAGCATTTGCCGCAGAATGCGCAGCCGGCCTGCTCCAAGCGCCATGCGCACGCTCATTTCGCGCTGACGCCGCGCGCCGCGTGCCAGCAGCAGGTTGGCCACATTGGCGCAGGCCAGAAGAAGCACAAAGCCCACCAGCGTCATGAGGACGGCCATGGGTTTGGCGAATGTCCGCTGCTGACGGAACAGGCCGCGGCTTCCATCCTGCACGGCGAGCTGAGGCAGGTCTTCACTTTTCCGCACCGGCATAGTGGCGCGGACAATCGTCGTCAGCTGCGTGCGCAGCGCGGCCTGCGCAGCGCTATCGCTTACGCCGGCTCTGGCGCGGCCCATCACGTTCACCCACCAGTATTCGGGATTGGCCAGCGCACTCGCGTATGGCTTGCCGCTCGGATCCTTTCGCACCGCCGTGGGGTGCACCACGGACTGCATGGAAAGCGGCACAAAGATGTCCGGAGATTGCTGCACGTTCTTGGCGCCTGTAAAGCTGGGTGGATTCACACCCACAATCGTCAGCGGCGTGTAATTCACTTTGACAATCTGCCCGAGCGCGCCCGGTGAGCGGCCGAAGGCCCTGGCCCACAGCCCGTCGCTGATGACCGCTACGGCTCCCTGGCCAGGCTGTGCATCGTCGGAAGGCTGAATGGCGCGGCCCAGCGCCGGCCGCACCTGCAGCGCCTGATAGTAATTGCCCGACACCATTTCCATTTGAAGGCTCTGCGCATTGTTGCCGATGGTCGCATTCACTCCCGTCTCTTTGAAGGCAAAGAGATCGTCGAGAACACCGTTGCCGGACTGCAGCGCGCGAAATGCTGGGTACGAAAACGAAGTGCTCGTCGCGATGCCGCCGGGCAAGGAATCGTAATCGCCCCATACGTGATGCACCGCAACGCCGCGTTCGGTTCCGGTCCACGAGAGCAGCCTTAAATTCGCGGCATGTGGCACATTGAGCCGCTCGTACAGCACTTGTTTTGCCACCGAGAAGATGGCGGTGTTGGCGCCGATGGCAAGGGCCAGAGAGGCCGCGGCGATGAGGGTGAAGCCCGGGCTTTTACGCAGCAGGCGCGAGGCGTAGCGCAGATCGTCGGCAAGTTCGTCGAGCCAGCGCAGGCCGAGCGAAGCGCGCATATTTTCCTTGTGCATCAGTGGTGCTCCAATCTCGATGTGGGCGCGGCGGGCGGCCTGCTGCGGCGTGTGGCCAGCTCGAATAAGGTCCGCGGTGAGGAGTTCGAAGTGGGTGCATAGCTCTGAGTCCATCTCGGACTCGAGAGCGCGGCGGTGCGTGGCGGCGCGCAGCCAGGAGCGCAGACGGGCGACGATGCTGCCAGGCCAGAGCGTAAATCTCATTCGGGACTCCCTCTGCAAGTTGCGATCTACTCGTGGCGCAGCGCCTGCATGGGCTCAACGCTGGCGGCGCGGTGGGCGGGAATCCAACTGGCCAGTAGCGCCACTCCCAACAACAGCATTGCGCCGCAAGTGTAAGTGAGCGGATCATTCGGTGCGATGCCATAGAGCATGGATTTGACGAGGCGTGCGAGGCCAAGCGCCGCGCCAGCGCCGACGACGATGCCGGCGGCGGAGAGAATCGCGCTCTCGCGCAGAATCATGCGGCGCACGCGGCCGGGCTGCGCGCCCAGAGCGAGGCGAATGCCGATCTCGTTGGTGCGCTGCGCCACCGAGTAAGCCATGACGCCGTAGATGCCAACGCAGGCCAGCGCGAGCGCCAGGACGCCGAAGCCAGCAGTCAACGCTGCGAGGGTACGCTCCACCTGCAGGGTGGCGTTGATTTGCTCGTGCTGGGTTCGCAGATCGGTCACCGGAAGATCGCGGTCGACCGACTGCACGGTGCGGCGCAGCAGCGGAGCCAGCGGAGCAGGCGCAAGACCAGTGCGGATCTGGTAGGTCATGCCGCCCACATCGTGCTGCTGCACATAGGGAAGAAAGAACTGCGCGGGCGGCTTGTCGCGCAGCGAGTAGTAGTAGGTGTCTGCGCAGATTCCAACGATTTCGATCAGGTCGCCTCTCGGGCTGCGATCTGACCGGAAGTGCTTGCCCACGGGGTTCTGCTTGGGGAACCGCTTGTGCGCGAGGGTCTGGTTGATGATGGCGACCTTGGGCGAGGTGGCTGTGTCCTGCGGTCCGAAGGCACGGCCTGCAATGATCGGGATAGCAAGCGTTTTAAAGAACGTGCTGCCAACCACGTTGAAATCCTCAGCCTGCCGTTTGTGCTCGTCAAAGACTTCACCCTCGGGCAAAAAATCGGAGTTGCTCATGGAGCCCGCGAGATATGCCATCTTGCCAGGAGAAACGCTTTCAACACCAGGCAGGGCTGCAAACCGGCGCTCAAGCTCCTCGTGGAGAGCGACATCTTTTCCTGCAGGATACCGCGCGGCCGGCGGGTTGATTTCGAACAGCAGGAGATGTTCGGTGTCGAAGCCGACATTCTGCGTACTAAGGGCGGTAAGTGTACGCAGAAAAAGACCGGCGCCGACGACGAGCAGAGTGGAGAGAGCGATCTGGAGGCTGACAAGTGCTTTGCCGCTGAAGCCGCGGCGGCGGCGCGTGACGGTCTGCGCGGACTCTTTGAGTGAGCTGGAAACCTGCGTGCGCGCCGCAAACCAGGCGGGCGCAAGTCCAAAGAGAACACCCGTTGTGAGAACGACAAGCGCCGTGCAGGCAAAAACGGTCCAGTCAAACGAGACGCGGATGCTCTGCTCCTCCCACGCGTTGCTTAGCAGGCTTGGCAGCGCGTTGCGGCAGAGGTAACCGAGCAACAGGCCTCCACAACCGCCAAGCGCTGCCAGCAGGAGACTCTCCGTAAGCAGCTGACGCGCGACCCGCGCACGGCCGGCGCCGAGGGCCATGCGAACGCTGATTTCGCGCTGACGTTGCGCTCCGCGCGAGAGCAGCAAGTTGGCGACGTTGGCGCAGGCGAGTAGGAGAACGAAGCCGGTGAGAGCGAGTAAGACGTGCAT
The DNA here is from genome assembly GCA_036384955.1 of Occallatibacter sp. Taxonomy (GTDB): domain Bacteria; phylum Acidobacteriota; class Terriglobia; order Terriglobales; family Acidobacteriaceae; genus Telmatobacter. The sequence continues at coordinate 3,292 of DASVLI010000184.1, read as the reverse complement.
GGGCTTCTGATACATGCCGTCAGCCCAGTGGAGCCCGCGGCTGCCGTCCGCGAGTTCGAGGTGCGGAATGGTTTCGCCCGCCTTCATGGTGGCGAGTGCTTTGACCGCGGCCTGGAACCGGACCGAAATGGCGGCCTGCGCTGCCGAGATAGAGATTCCGGGCCGGATCCGGCCGGTGACGTTGACCCACCAGAAGTCAGGGTTGACGAGATCGGATTGATCGTTCCCATGGCCGCGCAGCGCGGGTTCGAGGCTGATGGGAACAAAGATATCTGGTGAGGAGAGAACGTTTTTTGCGCCGGTGAAGCCTCGGGGATTGACGCCGACGATGGTGAGTTGCTGCTGGTTGAGCGTGATGGTCTGCCCGAGAGCCTGCGGTGAGCGATTAAACTCTCGGCTCCAGAGGCTGTCGCTTATAACAACCGCGCTGCCCGCGCCTGGAACTGCATCGTCGGAGGGCTGGATCGCGCGGCCGAGCTGCGGACGCACCTCAAGCGTGTCGTAATAGCTGCCTGATACCATCGCGACCACCACTCGCCGCGCTATGCCGCGAACAGTTGCGTTCATGCTGTCCTCTTTGAACGCAGCAATGCTCCCGATGCCGGCAGGATGCTTTGCCAGTTGCTGATAGATGGGATAGGGGAACGAACTGCTCGTGATACCGCCGCCACGAACGGCGTCGAAGTCGCCCCACATGCTTTGCGCCACCACTTTGTCGTCACCGGTCCAGCGGAAGAGGCGCAACTGTTCTGGATGCGGAATATTCAGTTGGTCGTAGAGCAGAGATTTGGCAAGCGAGAAGATGGCCGTGTTGGCGCCAATGGCAAGGGCGAGCGACGTGGCGGCGATAGCGGTAAAGCCCGGACTCTTGCGCAGCAGGCGGACCGCGTAACGAAGATCCGCTGCGAGTTCATCGAACCAACGCAGGCCGAGTGAGGCGCGCATGTTTTCTTTGTGGGTCAGCATGCCGCCGAGCTCGATGCGTGCGCGGCGTTGGGCTTCCTCTGGTGCGTGGCCGGCGCGAATCAGGTCCGCGGTCAGCAAATCGAGGTGCGAGGCAAGCTCAGCATCCATCTCCGATTCGACGGTGCGGCGATGTGAGGTGGCGCGCAGCCAGGAGCGTATGCGGGCGAAGTTAGAGCGTGCGGCGCGGGAGAGGCGGCTCATAGCGCCTCCGGCGTGGCGCGCAGAATGCCGTTGATAATGCCGGCCATACGATGCCACTTGGCGGACTCTGACTCAAGCCGCTCCCGGCCGAGCTCAGTGAGCTGGTAATACTTGGCGCGGCGGTTGTTCTCGCTCTCGCCCCATTCACTAGCGATAGCGCCCTGGTGCTCGAGACGATAGAGCGCTGGGTAAAGAGACCCCTGCTGCACGACGAGCTCTTCGCCTGAAATTTGCTGAATACGGAGCAGTACACCGTAGCCGTGCAAGGGCCCGAGGGAGACAGCTTTGAGTATGAGCAGATCGAGTGTGCCCTGGAGCAGGTCGGCAGATTTGTCTTGAGCGGGAGGGGGCATGGTCTCTCCTTGTTGTTCTAGGAGAGAAGATAAGAAAACTCTCCTAGATTGTCAAGGGGAGTCGCCATGTGCGGGCTTTGAGGGCTAAGAGAAGGCAGAAAAACAAAAAGCCAAGCCCGGAGGCTTGGCTTTTTGAATAATTATGCCGGCGATCACCTAATCTCCCACACAGTTTCCCGTGCAGTACCATCGGCCCAGCGAGGCTTAACTTCCGTGTTCGGGATGGGAACGGGTGATCCCTCGCAGTATGGTCACCGGCAAACTTGGTAGCGCCTGGCGGGTGGTTGCCCGCAGCCGGCCGCGGCGTCTGCCCGCTCCCGAACGGTTTCTCAGGGGAGTAAGAGCAGGAACACGGCGTGCAATCTGGCGCCAGTCCAACTTGCCTGGGCGCGCAGAGCGCGCCCAGAAAGAACGAAATAGATTGGATTACAAGGCTTGAAGAATGTCCGCTTGTACTGCGCGGAATTAATTCTATGGTCAAGCCGAACGGGCGATTAGTACTGGTAAGCTACACGCATTACTGCGCTTCCACACCCAGCCTATCAACCAAGTGGTCTTCTTGGGCCCTTCAGGGAGATCTCATCTTGGGGCGTGCTTCCCGCTTATATGCATTCAGCGGTTATCACAACCGAACTTCGCTACCCAGCCGTGCCCTTGGCAGGACAACTGGAACACAAGAGGTTCGTCCATCCCGGTCCTCTCGTACTAAGGACAGCCCCCCGCAAATCTCCTACGCCCACAGCAGATAGGGACCGAACTGTCTCGCGACGTTCTGAACCCAGCTCACGTACCGCTTTAATAGGCGAACAGCCTAACCCTTGGAACCTTCTACAGCTCCAGGATGCGATGAGCCGACATCGAGGTGCCAAACCATTGCGTCGATATGAACTCTTGGCAATGATCAGCCTGTTATCCCCGGCGTACCTTTTATCCGTTGAGCGATGGCCCTTCCATACAGAACCACCGGATCACTAAGGCCTGCTTTCGCATCTGCTCGACTTGTTGGTCTCACAGTTAACCACTCTTATGCCTTTGCACTCGACGGCTGATTTCCAAACAGCCTGAGAGTAGCTTCGCGCGCCTCCGTTACAATTTAGGAGGCGACCGCCCCAGTCAAACTACCCGCCTAACTATGTCCCTCTCCCGGATCACGGGAGCAGGTTAGGATCACAGCACTCGCAGGATGGTATCTCACCGTTGGCTCCACCAAGTCCGAGAACCTGGTCTCAAAGCCTCCCATCTATCCTGCGCAGCGAGAACCGTAACCCATAGTTAAGGTGTAGTAAAGGTGCACGGGGTCTTTCCGTCTAGCTGCGGGTAACCGGCATCTTCACCGGTACTACAAGTTCGCCGAGCAACTCGTTAAGACAGTCGTACGATCGTTACGCCATTCGTGCAGGTCGGAACTTACCCGACAAGGAATTTCGCTACCTTAGGACCGTTATAGTTACGGCCGCCGTTCACCGGGGCTTCAATTCAAAGCTTCGCTTGCGCTAACCTCTCCTTTTAACCTTCCGGCACCGGGCAGGCGTCAGCCCCTATACGTCGTTTTCGACTTAGCAGAGACCTGTGTTTTTGTTAAACAGTCGCCGTACGCGCTTCACTGCGGCCCACCAGAGGTGGGCGCTCCTTCTCCCGAAGTTACGGAGCCAATTTGCCGAGTTCCTTAACGAGCTTTCACTCGAGCGCCTTTGGATATTCTCCTCGTCTACCTGTGTCGGTTTGGGGTACGGTTCCCTTTGTTCTCCTTAGAGGTTTTTCTCGGCAGCGTG
>DASVLI010000183.1:0-20225 GCA_036384955.1 Occallatibacter sp. | reverse complement strand
CGCGCGGAGGATGGTGCTTTGCAACAGGGCGAAGAGCAGCAGCAGCTCGGCCTTGATCCAGCCGATCATGTTGAGCGTGAGGGACTCGACCTGCTGGCGAACCTGCGGCCGGATGCGGACCGGATAGTTGAAGGCTGAAGGGAAGCGCGAAACCACGGTGATGATGGCGTAGAGCGCGAAGCCGACCAGCGGTAGCAGAAGCAGCATGGCAGGCGTGCCCCAACCGTCCGGGTTACCGGCAGCATTGAAGTGCGTGGGGATGCGGCCCGGCAGCGGGTTGGGGCCGGCAAGCGCCGACCACGTGAGCCAGCCCATCCAGCCAAGAACAATCAGAGAAACAAATTCGAGCGACCTGCGCATGGCTTCCCTCTCCCGAGGGCGAATCCATTATTACGCGCAGAGCTGCTAAAAGAGGTTGCCGGAGATTTGCTCGGCGACAGTGGCGATGCGCGTTCGCATCACATCGCCGGTAAGCTCGCCATCGTCGCGCTGACTGGTGCTCAGCGTAATGGTGAAGACCTGATCGCGCACGCGGCTCAGGACACGCTCGGCACGCGCGGCTCCCTTGATGTGAGCCATGCAGCGCGTGGCCTCATTGCCGATGGCGGTCATGGGTGCGGGGTCCACACAGGAGCTGGCAAGGGCGACGACGCGCATGTGAGGCGATGCGGAGACGATTTCGACGGTGAGCTGCAACTCGCGGGTGACGCCATTCTCCACACGCATGAAGGTGCAGATGGCCGGCTGGCTTTCAGTAGCGGGCGAGTAAGCGCCGGTGGCCGCGCCACCGAGAAAGCCGGAAGCTGTAGCCTCGTTCAGCCACGGGCAGCTGTTTTCAGCATGCGCGGGCCGGGCAAAGAACATGAGAAGAAGAGCAGCGGCGAGAAGGCACCAGGAGCACTGCGATTTACTTGCCATGCTCAATGCCTCCCGATGGGCTGTTCATGTCGGTGTGCATGTGCCAGGGGATGCTTTCGTTGGAAATCTCCGGATGCACACGAAGGAAGTTGAGCGAGTACGTGGGCGCGCCGGGATCGACTTTCTTGTCGACGAACATGGCCTGCTGGTCGGCAGCCTTGTCGCGCATGCCCATGCGGCGGTAGAGGATGGAGAGGTTGTAGTGCGCGCTCAAATCGTCGGGGTCTATCTGCTGCAAGGCCTCGAACTGCTCAAGCGCGGCCTTTTCCATATTTTGCTGGTAGTAGGTAATGCCGAGTTCGCGGCGGGCATCGCGCGACTCCGGATACATGGCGACGACACGCTGGAAGTCTTCTATCTCCCTGGTGGTATTGCCGAGGCGGCGCTCAAGCAGGCCGTCGTAATAAAGAGCGCGCGCGTTGTTGGGATCCAAGGCCAGGGCGCGGCGGATGGCGGTGCGTGCCGAGCCGTATTTTTCCCAGACGATTTCCGTGAGGCCGACATTGGTGTAGGCGTCGACGTAGTTGTAGCGGAGCTTGATGACGTGGGTAAAGGCGTCGACAGCTTCGGCGTACTGGAACTGATCGAGAAGCGCGATGCCGAGATTGTTCCAGCGCATCCAGTCGGGGTTGTCGGCAGGGTCGGGCGGCTCGGGCGTGTTTTCGCCAATGTTGACGACACGCGTGCGCGAGGCGATTTCGACGATTGGGTAGTCGGGGTGGTCGCCCTTGCCGAAGATGTTGTCGAGATAGCTTTGGCGCAGGTGGCGGTAGTTGACTTTGGCGATGATGAAAACCGGGCCGGAGATATTTGCGGGCAGGCGGAACTGATAGCGCACCAGCGCCGAACGGCCAGCCTGCACGCTGTTGTCGTAAGCGACGGAGTGAATCGTCCAGACCTTGTGGTTGTCGACGAACTCACCGTCGTTGTTTACGGGGCGATTGGTGAAACTGTGCGCGCGCGGCTCCAGCATGCCATCGGGCTTGAGGAAGCCGCTGTGATAAATCTCCTTGCCTGCTGAATCCTTTACCGTGAACTCAACCCAGGCTTCGTAGAGATCGCGAACCTCGGGAATCAGCGAGTGGCCGATGTTCTTGTTCTGGATGACCACGAAGGCCTCCAGAACATCGTTGGGTGCGAGCGTGTAGGAGGCGCGTCCGAGCGGTGCGATCATTTTGTCTTCACCTTGCTTTTGCAGCGCGAAGATGTCGACGTTGAGGTAGTTGCCGGAGCGCAGGAAGTCGATAGTCTTTTGCAACTGCTCGTCGAAGCCGTAGTAAAAGGGCACGGCGGTATTGCCGGCGAGCCAGCGATGGGAGGCGAAGGTTCCGTTTTTGGCGCCGTACTCGGGCAAGGTGGCCTGCTCGCGCTTCATGTGGCAGCCCTGGCAAGTGGTGAGGTCGGCGGTATAGAAGGTGAGCGGATTGCGTTTGGAAAATTTTGACTGCTGCCACTCGTCGTATGCGGTGAAGGCGCGGATGAACTTGTAGTCGTTGAGCGTGGCGGGCAGGTTGGCCTTATGGCAGGCGGCGCAGAACTCCGGCTTACGCAGAAAGTCGTGCATGACGGCGGCTGAGTGACGCTCAGGGTGGCGGAGGATATCGGCGAATGAAACCATGCCGGGAATGCGATTGCCCTTTTCATCGACCATGACAGAGGGAACGCCCATGGTGATGCCGCCGTTGCCATTGGTTGAGTCATAAGCAACGACCGAGTGACAGGTCATGCAGGTGAGGCCATCGGAATCGAAACGCGCGCGGTCTACCTTGGAGTCGGCAGTCAGCGCGCCGGCAAGCACGCCGATGGGATTGTGACAACTGTCGCAGTGGCGGGTGAAGGCGATGCCGCGTTCCTTGTCGCGGATGAGGATGTTGACGCTGGTGCGGTAGAAAGGCGTGCGGAAGGCATTGGAGTGCAGGGCCTGCCGCCACTGATGGTAGGCCTCCTGGTGACAGACGCCGCAATACTCAGCGGTGGGATAAGCACCGGGCTGCAAGAAGCCCTCACCCGCCACCTGGATGTTGCCGGGAACGAAGGGATTTTTGGGGCCGTAGTGATAGTCGTAGGCCGGCGAAACCTTGCCGTTCTGCGTTTTGCGATCGGCCTCGTTGCGCGCGCGTGCGTTGGCGAGCAGTCGCTCGATTGCCGCGGTTTGCGCGGGCGTATCGACGGCGGGCGGCGTGCCCGGAGGCTGCTGCTGGTAGGCAGGCAGCGGAGGGTACTGCGTCTCCTGCTGCGCGAAGGCAACGCAAGCAGGGCCGGCGACAGTTACGACGATAGCAACGACAACGGTGCGTGCTTTCATTTCGCGTTCTTCTTGCGCGCCCGTTCGGCGGCAATGGAGTCGTAGACCGAAGGCACTATTCCCTTGCCTTCCTCAATGGTGAAGTACCGGTCGACCGAAGGCAGCTTGAGAGTTTCCTTTGTGCCATCTGACCAGTGAATTTCGATGTTCTCGACGGACTGCGATTCTCCGAGACCGAAATGGATGCGGAAGTCGTTGGAGGACTCGAAGCTGCCGCCGCTCATCACGTCGCCGCGCTGGCGCACACCGCCGGCGGTGAGAAATACTTTGGTCCCGATGGCGTCGCGCGGGCTTTTGCCGGTGCCACGCAAATCGAGGCCGACCCAGTGGTTGTGGTCGTCGGAGACGTTGCGCAGCAGGACCGGCGTGTGGTCGAGGCAATTGATGACCACATCGATTTTGCCGTCGTTGAACAGATCGCCAAAGGCCGCGCCGCGCGCCGGGATAACGTCGGCCAAGCCTGAGCCAACAACCGGCGGCATGACCTCGAACTTTTTGCCGTGGTCGACGTTGTGGAAGAGCAACGGGCGCTCGGCGAAAGAGGTGCCCCAATTGTGCTCGTCAACCTCGGGGTAGACGTGGCCGCTAACAAACATCAGATCCTTCCAGCCGTCGTTGTCGTAATCGAAGAACTGCGTGCCCCAGCTGAGGAAGGGATAGGTGGGCTCGGCGATGCCCATCTGCGGCGTGATGTCGACGAAGTTGCCGTCACCATCGTTGCGATAGAGCGGCTTGTAGTCGTCGGAGAAGGTTGTGGTGTAGAGATCGAGGCGGCCGTTGTTGCGGTAGTCGCCGACGGCCAGGCCCATGGACGCGGTTTCGCGCGCGTCCTGGTTGAGGGCGAAGCCGGAGTAGAAGCTGGAGTCCTCGAAGGTGCCGTTGCCCTTGTTGATGTAGAGATAGTTGGGCGAGGAGTCGTCGGTGACGATGAGGTCGACCTTGCCGTCGTCGTCGATGTCGACAAAGGTGGAGGAGAAGCCGTAGTAGTGGCGCTTGTCGCTGACGCCGGCCTTCTCGCTGACGTCGGTGAATGTGCCATCGCCATTGTTGTGGAAGAGGTGATCGGGCTCGCCGGGAAGGCCGCGCGGACCGCACATGACACGCGCGCCGCGAAACTGGCAGTTGGCATAGCCGACGACGCGCGAGCCGGAGGCAGGCAGGTTGTTCATGTCCCAGTGCACGTAGCCGGGGACGAAGAGGTCGAGCAAGCCATCACCGTCGTAGTCTCCGAAGCTGGGCCCCGTGGACCAGTTGCCGAGCGTGACGCCGGCTTTTTCGGCAACGTCGGTAAATGTGCCATCGTGATTGTTGTGATAGAGGCGGTTGGCGCCATAGTTGGCGACGTAGAGATCGGGCCAGCCGTCGTTGTCGTAGTCACCGACGGCGACGCCGAATCCCCAGCGATCATTGGTAACGCCGGCTTGCAGGGCGACATTGGTAAAGGTGCCGTCGTGATTGTTATGGAAGAGCGCAGCGTGGGGCGGCTCGGCCTTGCCGTCGAGGGCATCGTAGGTGGAGCCATTGACGATGTAGATGTCGAGCCAGCCGTCGTGGTCGTAGTCGAGCAGCGCGACGCCGGAGCCGATGGTCTCAAGGATGTAAGGCTTCTTGGGTGTGCCCATTTTGTGGACCCATTTGGTGAGGCCAGCTTGCTCGGAGATGTCCTTGTAGACGATGGGACCTTCAGTGACGAAGCCGCCGGCGGTGATGGGGCGGTTTTCCGAGTCGAGGACCGGGGCAAAAACGCCGCCGGTGGCCGAGCCGCTTTGCTCACTGGCTGGCGCTGTGGCCGCACTGCCGCCATAAAGCGGAGACTGCGAGGGCTGCTGGCTCTGCGCGTACAGTGCGGGTGCGCACAGCAGACTGAGACAAAAAGAGAGCGTGGACGCAGAACGACCGGGGAGACAACTCAGCAATGGGAACGACAATAGGTGACCTCACCAATGGGGAAAAAGCTTCGGAGAGAATTTTGCTCGCGCGAAGTTCGTTCTGTCTACCCCTGTCGGTTCGAGAGCCAGTTCGACCTCCTGATGGAGATGTTGGTTAGACGAAGCTGGCGCGGCGAACGGCGGTCTGGCGGAAGTCCTTGCCGGTCATGTCCACCTTGACGCACATCTCGGCGAGGCGAGAGCGCATGCGGTCGCCGATACGGTCGCCGAGGGTCTGCTCGCGAGCTGCGCGCTCGGCTTCTGTCTTTGCGCCGCCGCCGGCGGGGAGGTCGGGGTAGTTGGTGGTGATGATGGTGGACTGGCGGTCGTTGTAGCGCGCGTTGAGGAGCAGCGCGACAGTGTCCCAGACCCACTCGTTGGGCTTTTGCGCGCCGAGGTCGTCGATGACGAGCACTTCGGCGGCGAAGAGGGGCTTGAGCAGATCGAGTTCGGTGGTGTTGACCTGCGGGTTGTAGCTGTTCTGGATGCTTTTGAGCAGCTCGCGGTAGTCGCAGAAGAGGCCTTTGACGCCGCGCTCCTGCACCAGGCGGCGAAGGACGCCTACGGCGAGGTGGGTTTTGCCGACGCCGATGGAGCCAACGAAGAGCAGGCCCTTGCCTGCGGTGTCAACCGGATAGGCCTCGACAAATTTGCGGGCGGTTTGCAGGCCGAGGCTGAGCGAGCGGTCGGCGCCGTGGTAGATCTCATAGTCGTCGAGCGTGCAGTTGCGATAGCGCTCGGGGATTTGCGCAGCGCTGAGGCGGTGCTGCTCGCGCTCCGCAGCCTGGCACTCGCAGGCGCGCGAGACCCAGAGGCCGGAAGCGGAGAGGGCGCGGACCAGGCCGACGCCGTGGCAGATGGGGCAAATGGACATTCCAAGGAGAAGCGTAGCGCATTTGGCCAGCACGCGTTGCGGTGGGAAGCGGGCCGGGTTATGTGGAAAAGGGCCGCACTGCCTGGGCTCCTATAATTCTGTTGCGCCGCAAGAGGCGGAATTGCGTGCGGCCAAACAAGGGGGATGTGCGGATGCGAGCAGCGAAATGGCTTATGTGCGTGGCGGTGGCAGCAAGTGCGGTTTGGATGCAGGCGCAGCAGACGGAAACGAAGCCGCAGGAGCCGGCGAAACTGACGGCGTCGGGGCATCCTGACAATGATTATTGGCGCAAACACGACCGCCAGATGCTGTCCGACTTTGCGTGGACGGAGCGGTTCAAGGAGGAGAACGTGACGCTTGGCGCGCCGAAGCCGGGCGAAAAGCGCGTGGTGTTTATGGGCGACTCGATTACCGAGGGCTGGCACCTGGACGTGTCGTTCCCCAACAAGCCGTATGTGAATCGCGGAATCAGCGGGCAGACAACGCCGCAGATGCTGGTGCGGTTCCGGCAGGACGTGATTGAGCTGAAGCCGAAGGTGGTGGTGATTCTGGCGGGGACCAACGACATTGCGGGTAACACCGGGCCGGAGACGCCGGAGCAGATTGAGGGCAACCTGGCCTCAATGGCGGAGCTGGCGCGGGCCAACGGCATCAAGGTGGTGCTGTGCTCGATTTTGCCGGCGTATGACTATCCTTGGCAGCCGGGATTGGAGCCTGCGCAGAAGATTGACGCGCTGAATGCGTGGCTGAAGGGCTATGCGGCAGCAAAGGGCTTTGTTTATGTGGATTTCCACTCGGCGATGAAGGACGCGCGCGACGGGCTGCCGGCGAATTTGAGCAAGGACGGGGTGCATCCGCTGCCGGCTGGGTACGCGGTGATGGCGCCGCTGGCCGAGGCGGGGATTAAGAAGGCGCTGAAGTAGGGCGGAGGCGGCGTGAGCACGGATTCAGTTGTCATCACAAGAAGCTGGCCTGCACGGCACTGGAAGCTGCTGGTGGCACTGGCCGTCGTGCTCCTTGCCGCTCTCGGCGCGGGTTTCTTCTTCTCGATCATGTCGCTGATGCGGAATTCGACACCGGTTGAGATGGGGCTAAAGATAGCTGAGACAAATCAAGCGCTTATCGGTCGCATTGGCCAACCGATGAAGGCCGGTTGGTACATGGCCGGGAGCATTGAAGTCAACGAAAATACGGGATCGGCTGACATGTCGATGCCACTGTCCGGCCCCAAAGGAAGCGGCCGGTTGTACCTGGAGGCGAGCAAGCACGCGGGTCTTTGGACGCTTGACGTGCTTGAGTTTGTGGCAGAAGGAAGTCATCAACCGCTCAACCTGCTTGAGCCTCCGCCAACCCCGACGACCACCAAGCCATAGCTGTGTTCTTGCATCGATTGCGCTGTATCCTGAATCGAACTACAATAGAAGAACTGCAGGAAAGGTCTGTTTTCAGCGATGCCGAAGGAAAAGATTCATCCCACATACGATGCTGTGCGTGTACTTTGCGCCTGTGGCAACAACTTTGAGACGCGCTCGACGCACAAGGGCGACATCCACGTGGAAATCTGCTCCGCGTGCCACCCGTTTTTCACCGGCAAACAGCGCCTGGTGGATACGGCCGGCCGTGTGGAACGGTTCCGCCGGAAGTACGCGAAGCCCGAAGCGGCCGCCAAGTAAGGCAGCCGGAAGAGGTTTGGAGGGGCCTCCGCCGCGGCGGGGGCCTTTTCGTGTTGTTCTACCCCTAATGGATGCGAGGGCCACAAGCTGGCCCTTGGATAATGCGAAGTAGAGGCGGAACCACCATGGCGGGCAAGGGATTCACGGTAAAGAAGGACTGGGACAATCCGCTGGAGCATGCGATGCCGGAAGGCACCCGCGTGCCGGCCGAGGTGCGGATTGGAACAGTGGCCGTGCGTCCAGCGACGGTGCTGGCTCCCATGGCGGGAGTGACCGACACGGTTTTCCGGCGGTTTATCCGGCACGCGAGCCAGTTTTCCAGTGAGCAGCGCTCGTCTGGGCTTCCCCAGGTCCCAGAAGCGGGACCTGGGGCACCCATACTTCCCAAGAGCGACGTGAGCGGCGTTGAGTCCACGATCAGCAATGCGCAGTCGGGCTGCGGGCTGCTGATGACCGAGTTCACTTCGGCCGACGGGCTTTCGCGGATGCGCGAGTCCAAGCGCAAGCGGTACCTGACGTTCTACGATGACGAGCACCCGATTGGGGCGCAGCTGTTCGGATCGAACGCCGGGACGCTGGCGGAAGCCGCGCGGATTGTGCAGGATACGGGTTTCGATCTAGTGGACTTGAACCTGGGCTGCCCGGCCAAGCGGGTAGTGGGGTGCAACGGCGGCTCGGGCCTGCTGCGCGACCTGCCCAGGATTGGTGAGATTTTTCGTGCGGTGCGGCAGGCGGTAACGATTCCCTTCACCGTGAAGTTCCGGCTGGGCTGGAACGATGTGCAGATTGTGTGCGTGGAGCTGGCCAAAATGGCCGAGAGCGAAGGGCTGAACGCCGTGGCTCTGCATGCGCGAACGCGCGAGCAAGGCTACGCCGGCCAGGCGCGCTGGGAGTGGATTGCGGCCGTGAAGCAGGCGGTGGGGATTCCGGTGATTGGCAATGGGGACGTGCGCACGCCGGAAGACGCCGCGGCGATGGTGCACAAGACGGGCTGCGACGCGGTGATGATTGGCCGTGCGGCTCCGGCTAATCCCTGGATTTTCAGGCAGATTGCGCAATATACGGCCACCGGAGCCTACGACCAGCCGACGTCGGACGACCGTTACCGGATGATTCGCGGATACTTTGCCATGCTGCTGGCGGAGGCCGAGAATCCAGCCGACGGCCGGGGTAGCGAAACGGCGGGGAAGATGAAGCAGTTTGCGACCTGGTTCACGCACGGGGTACCGGGCGGGGCCAAGCTGCGCAAGGCCATCTACGAGGCCAGGACAGGAGCGGCTGTTTTGGGCGAAGTGGACCGTTTTTTTGCTGATCGGAGCCACTCTTTTGAGGAAATCCCGGCCGAAACGGAGCCGGAACCGTTGTCCCAGCAAACTTTGGTTTGCGACTGATTCGATGGGATTCCATCTATCTTACTCATAGAAAAAAACTTAGTTTTTCGTCACCATTGTGGAATGGCTGATTGCCCCAAAAGATTGAAACAGCGACCTTTGGGGGATAGAGGAAGTGCGTAATGGCCGATATATTGATGACAAATTTGTATGAGCCTGGCCCGTCTGTGGAGAGCACGTTCATCTCGACGCGCAGCTAAACGTGAGATAGAGGGCGCTTCCCCAAGCGGCCACGCCGAATAGTAAAAGGATTCGGACCGTGCGCCTTTCTGGATTGAAAACGAATTGGAGTGCCACAGCCAGTTTTCTGGTTGCGGCACTTCTGTTTCTTTTCTCCGCAAGCGTTACGGCGCAGCGCTACTCCTTCCAGGAGTACACCGAAGGCCTGGGCAACCTGAATGTGACCAGCATTGTGCAGGACCATACCGGCTACCTGTGGGTGGGCACGCAGAACGGCATCTATCGCTACGATGGGAGCCAGTTCAGGCGGTTTGGCAGCGAGGCCGGCCTGCCGGAACGCAGCATCATGAGCCTGTACGTGGGCCAGGATGGAACGCTGTGGGTGGCAACGACGGAAGGAATTTACTTCCGCAAGCAGGATGGCGGATTTGCCGAGGTGAAAATGCTGGGGCCTCAGGGGGAGGCTTCCCAGCGTACCGGTTCGGTGTTTACCGCAGCCGGTCCTGACCGTGTGGTAGCAGCAACGCGAACCGGCGCAGTCGATCTGCACCGCGTGGGAACGGATGTATGGGCTGGCACTCCTTTGAAATTGCTGGGCAAAGTGACCTGGGGCGTGGTCTTCGACCGCGAAGGGACGCTTTGGTACGGATGCGATAACGATCTGTGCCGGATGACCCAGGGTCAGACCGAGCGAGTCAGCCAGTCAATGGGCATCCCTGCAGATACGTGGCAGGGCATGGTGCAGACGCGCGATGGACATGTGTGGCTGCGCGGAGCACGCCACGTGGGAGAAGTGGATACGCGCACGCACACGTACATCGGGCGCGATCTTCCAGGCCCCGCCTATGCTGAGCCGTATCCAAATATTGTGCAGGACCAGCAAGGCCGCGTTCTTGTGTATGCGGGCCTGGAATTGGGCGTGTGGGAAGGCCAGAAGTGGCGGGTTCTGACGCAGCGGAATGGGCTTCCTCCGTTCGAGATGGAAGGCATTTTTGTGGACCGCGAGGGCTCAGTATGGCTGGGCGTCTCCGGGCACGGTTTGCGCCGGTGGTCGGCCGAGGATGCGTGGGAAAGCTACACGATGAGCAGCGGCCTGAACGACAACCTGGTGTGGGATGAATTGCGCGACAAGCAGGGACGGTTGTGGATTGCCACGGAGCAGGGATTGAATTGGATTCCTGCCGACGGGTCCGAGCCGCGGGCATGGCACGCACCGGGCATTGAGTTCAAGCGGGCCGGCGGCCTGGCGGTGACGCCGGACGGAGCCATCTGGGCCGGCAGCAGCAGCGGCATTGTGGTGCGCATCGACCCGAAGACTCTTGGAGCGCGGCAATGGAAGATGCCGGATGTCTACCGGATGCTGGTGGACGGCTCAGGAAATGTGTGGGCCGGCACGCGCGAGGGTCTATTCGAGATTGAGCATGCGAAGTGGACCAGCGGACCGCACCGCATCGATGCGCCGGTGTTTGGGAAGCCAGTGCAGCTATTCAGCGAGCTCTCGCTGGACAGCACGGGCCACGTGTGGACGGTGTGTCCGCAGGGCATCTTCAAGCTGAACGAGGATGGCTGGACACAGATCGATCTCGGCCACTCGGATGCGCACCCCGATCTGATTGCCTTCGACAAAAAGGGTTTTCTGTGGACTGCGGGCCCCTCGCAAAAGTTGATGCGGATGCGTCTGGAGGGCAACCGCGTGGTGCAGTGGGAAAGCTACCAGCGGCCGGAGATTCTTTCCGAGCAGGTGGTCGCGCTGATGGTGGACTCGCGCGGATGGCTGTGGGTTGGACAGGATGCGGGAGTTTCGGTTTTCGACGGATCGGAGTGGCGTAGCTTTGCACGCGAAGACGGCCTGGTGTGGAATGACGTGGACAGCAATGCCATTCGTGAGGATAACGATGGCAGCATTCTGATTGGCACATCGGGCGGCCTTGCACATCTGATCAACCCGAGCACGCTGGCGATCCACACGGAAGTGCCGCCGGTCTTCTCCGAGGTTTCGTACGGCGGCACATCGCTGACCAACGGCGGGTCGGCGCTTTGGGACAATCTTCCGCTGGATATTTCGATGGCTGTGCTGTCGTTCAAGAGCGGCCACGAAGCCAATGTGCGCTACCGCATGAAAGGCGCGGTGGACACGGGCTGGGACGAGGCGCGCGAGTTTTCGATTCGCTACGGCCATCTGGGACCGGGACATTATCAGTTTGAAGTGACGACGGTGGATCATGCGGGCCGGGCGGCTTCAAAGCCCGTGACTTTTCAGTTCACGATTCGCCCGCGCTGGTGGCAACGTACCTCGCTGCGCATTGCAGTGGTCTTTGTGACATTGATCGTTTGCGTGCTGGTCTGGCGCTGGCGCGTGGGACAACTGATTCGCCAGAGACGGCATCTGGAAAGCGCAGTCCGTTCGCGCACTGAGGAACTTGAGCGCGAAAAGAACATCCTGGTGGGCATGCGGGAACAGATGCGGCACTTTGCCGAGCATGACGGGCTGTCGGGACTGTGGAACCACCGCGTGATTGTGGAGCGGCTGCGCGGCGAGGTGGACCGCTCGCGCCGCGACGGCACACCGCTGAGCATTATCCTGGCCGACGTCGACTTCTTTAAAAGGATCAACGATACGTATGGCCATCCTGTGGGCGACCGCGTTCTGAAGGAAGTCAGCACCCTGTTCCAAAGCATGGTGCGGAGCTACGACTGGGTGGGCCGGTACGGCGGCGAGGAGTTCCTGCTGGTGCTTCCTGGCACGAACCTGGAGCAGGCCAGGGTGCGCGCCGAGCAGATGCGCCGCGCCATCGAGTCGATGGTCATCATGGAAGGGGCCGATCGGATTGAAGTGACGATCAGCCTGGGCGTTGCGGCCGGATATCCGTCGCATTACGACACCATGGTGCAAACGGCAGATTCATCGCTGTACGAGGCGAAGAACAACGGCCGCAATCGCGTTGTGGCAACGGAAATCGAGAATCCGAAAGCGCTGAAGAGCAAAATCGCCGGATAAGTTACGCGACAGGCAGATGCACCGTAGCACGTGCCCCGGCACCATCCTCACGATTGATCAGATGAATTTCTCCACCATGCGCGCGGGCGATTTGCTGCGCCAGCGCGAGGCCCACGCCACTGCCCTTGGGTTTGGTTGTGTAAAAGGGCACGAAGAGATTCTCGGTATTTGCAATGCCCAAGCCGCGATCCTCGACTGCGACAATCACGCTGCCCTCTTGAAGACGCCATCCGATGCGTACGGGCTGCGCGCCGTTGGCAAGTGAGGCATCGATGGCATTGGCAAGCAGATTGATGAACATTTGCTCGAGCTGATCGGGATCGGCGAGCAGGGTGTGCGCAGGACCGGGGTGCAGTTCCACCGGGACACGCTGCTCAAGGGCGACGACGCGTTCGAGCAACGGGCCGAGTGAGGTAGGACGGAGATGGGGCGGAGGAAGCTGCGCAAGGATGCGATAAGACTGCACGAAGCGATGCAGCGAATCGGCGCGGCTTTCGATGACGCCGAGACCACGGCGGAAATCGTGAGTTGAGTCGGGGTCGGCGCCGAGCTGCTCGACACGCGCGTGCAGACTGCCGGCGATGGATTTGATGGGCGCGAGCGAATTGGAGAGCTCGTGGCCCAGCACGCGAATCAGGCGCTTCCACGCGGTCTGCTCTTCGTCCTGCAAGGTGCGGCTGACGTCGGCCAGCAGCAATAGAGTGTGCGGAGCGCCTTCCTGGCGGAAGGAAGCCTTGCGCAACAGCCAGCGCGCCGAGGAGTTGCCGAAGGAGTGCACGGTGTGGTCCGGCGCCGAGAGCAGGTCTTCAAGGCCGAGCTCGCGCGCGGTGCGGCCAAAGCAACGCGCATGCGGCAGTCCGAGCAACTGCACGCCGGCATCGTTGACTAATTGCAATACGTCTTCGCGATCGAAGGCGTAGAGCGGCGTGTGCATGACCTCGAGGATGCGCGCCAGCAGAGCAGTGGCTTCAAGCGAGCGTACGCGCTGGCCCTGTAGCAGATCGGCGAGCGAGTTGACTTCGGAGGCCAGCTCTCCATAGGCATCATGCATGCCGGCGCCGCGCGCGCGGAAGGAGTAATCACCCTCGCGTAGCGAAGAGACGACGTTGGAGAGCGTTTGCAGCGGGCGGATCAGGCCTTCAATAAGCGCGCCGGCAACAAACAGCAGGTACAGCAGCAGGCAAAGGCCGGCAAGAATGGCCGAGGAGATGCCTACCTGATTCTGCCAGCCGAGTATGGCCGCAAAGATAAGGCCTGGGAGCACGAGCAGGAGCGAGAAGAGCCAGGCCCGGCGCACCGCCGAGAACGTTCGCCTGCGCGACTTTTGCTCATAGGCCATATTTTTCGATGCGGCGATACAAAGCGGCGCGGCTGAGGCCGAGCGCCTCGGCCGCCTGCGAGATGTTGCCGTCGCAGCGACGCAGCACCTTGCGGATCAAGAGCGATTCAACCTCGTCGATACTCATGTTATCGAACGCCGGTTCAGCAGCGCGCCCGGAGGCGACAGCGAGATTTGCCGGCTCAATTTCGTCGCCACGGCAGAGCAGTACGGCACGCTCGACGGTGTGCTCCAGTTCGCGCACGTTGCCGGGCCACGGGTAGCTCATCATCTGCTGCATTGCAGCGGGCGAGAATCCTTTGACCTGCTTGCGATAGCGCGCGCGATTGCGATCGAGGAAGTGCTGCGCGAGCAGAGGAATATCCTCGCGGCGATCGCGCAGCGCGGGCAAATGAATTTCGACGGTGTTGATGCGGAAGAGAAGATCTTCGCGGAAATTGCCGGCCTTGGATTCGGCCTGCAAGTCGGCGTTGGTGGCCGAAAGCACGCGCACATCGACCTGGCGCGTTTGTGAAGAGCCGACGCGCTCAAGTTCGCCCGTCTCAAGCACGCGAAGCAGTTTGGCCTGTTGGCGCAGCGGAACATTGGCGATTTCATCGAGGAAGAGCGTGCCGCCATTGGCCAGTTCGAAGCGGCCGACGCGGTCTGTGCGCGCGTCGGTGAATGCGCCTTTGACATGGCCGAAGATTTCGCTTTCGAAGGTGCCTTCCGGCAAGCCACCGGCGTTGACCGCGACAAGAGCCTGGCGCGCGCGCGGCGATGCCGCATGGAGGAGCTTGGCAACAATCTCCTTGCCGGTGCCATGCTCGCCGGTGATTAGAACGTTGGCATCAGAGGGGCCTACCTGCCCGATGAGCTCAAGAACAGGCTGCATGGCAGGGGCGCCGGCGATGAACTCAGGCATGCCTTCGGCGCGCAACAGGCGGTTTTCCAGTTCGAGCTGACGGGCTCGGCGCAGCGCCTGGTGCAGCTCGGCGTGCACGCGAATGAGCGAAACAAGGCGCTCGTTTTCCCATGGCTTCTGGATGAAGTCGCGTGCGCCGCGCTTGATGGATTCGACGGCAAGGTCGATATTGCCCCATGCGGTCATGACGATGACAGGCAGTCGCGGATCGATTTCCTTCAGACGTGCGAGTAGATCGAGGCCTTCCTGGCCGGAGGTAGTATCGCGCGTGTAATTGAGGTCGATGAGAAGAACGTCGTAATCGCTGTGGCCGAAAGCCTCCAGCAGCAACTGCGGCGAGCGCACACTATCCACATGGATGCCAAGCGGCTGCAGCAGCAGTTCAACGGCCTCGAGGATCGGCGGCTGGTCATCGGCAACCAGCACTTTGATCTTGTTCTGTCGGGCAGAATCTTTCATTCTTCAACTCTTTCACACTTGGAGCCAGCAATTACTGCAAGCGGCACGGTCCAAGCCGCGCCGCCGCTTCGCAAGGAGTGTATCCAAACCGGGTTAGTTCTGCGCGGTGGCCTCCACCACGCCAGATTTGGCGTCGTCAATCGAGATACCGTAATCCTCAAGCACGGAGCCTGTGGCACGTTTCACCTCGATGCGAGCCTTCTCAAAGGCGGTCTCGGCAGCAACCAAAGCCGACTCAGCTACGGCGAGATCGTGTTCAGCAGCGAGCGTCTGCTGGTTTGAGCCAGCTCCAAGCTTCTGCTCCTTCTGCATGATGTCGAGAGTTTTGGCGGCCAGATCGCGTGCTTTACGCGCCGCCTCGACGCGCGCGGCCCCTTGCTCCAACGCGTAACGCGCGTTCCGCACCTCGATGCGAATGCGCTTCTTCTGCTCCTCAAGATAGACCTGAGACTGGCGGTATTCGAGCTCGGTGCGGTATTGATCGGCCTTGGCGGTGCGATTGCGCAATGGGATGCTCAGCGTAACGCCAACGCGATACTCAGGCGATGTATTGTTCAATGCGCTCTCGATCACGCCGCCGAATGTCGACGGCAAATCGGAGGTTGTTGCATCGGGGCTGTAGTTTGGGTTCAGCTTACCTCCAGCACCGGTGCCGACATAAAATCCATACAGATCGAGCGTGGGCAGGAGCGCATTGCGTGCGGTTTTGCGGCTGAGGGCACGGTTCTGAAGGTCGAGTGCAGACTCCTGGAGCTCAGTTCTGTCACGCAGCGCACGCGCGATCATATCCTGCACCGGCTCGTTCATGGTAGCGATCTGCGCGCCGGTATGGTCAGTGGGCACAACCGGCATTTCCTCCAGAACCGGATCGTCGAGCGAGCGCGTGATGGCGTTCTTCATATAGAGCTGCTGCAACTCCAGATTGGTGCGCGCCACGGTTAGGTCCTGTTCGCGCGTGGCCAGATCGCCTTCGGCCTTCATGACATCCATCTCAGGAATTGCTTGCAGCTTGAGCTGCTTTTTACTTTTGTCGAGCGTGTCCTGGGCAAATGCCACGGAGCGTTCGGCAACCTTTTCATTGTCATAGGCACTGACCAGGTCCCAATAGATGTCACAAATCTGCGTGACGGTTGCAATAACCTGCGCACGGAATGCGATGTCGGAAATTTTTTGATTGGTGCGGGCGATACGAAGGAAGCGCAGGTTGGGCCCGAAACCGAAGCCGGCCAGCAGGGGCTGCTGCACATATACCTGCATGGACGAAGAAAACGATGGACTGAAGTAGTCGTAAATACCGTTGGTTGTCTGACGGCTATTGGCCCAGCTGATTTCAAGGCCTGTGCCGGTGGGAAACGCTTGATCGTAAGTTACAGTGGCCGCCGACGTATTGAATTTGTAGACAGGCACGCCTTCCACTTGCAGGTTGGTCAACTGTTCGGAGGTGTGATCGTTGTAGATCTTTGCCGACAACACTGGGTCATAGCTTGAAATCGAGGTACCCGTGCCCAATGTGGACGAGACGATGCCACTTGCGCCAGCGCCAGCACCACCGGCGCCGCTGGATGTACCGCCTGCGCCGGTGCCTGACCCAGATCCCGAGCCTGCGCCACCTGGCGTTCCACTGACAACACCGGTATTGACACCTCGCACCGAGGCGCCGGCCGCGGTGCGCAGCAGGTCGGTCTGCGCTATGGGCAGGTTAAAGCGCGCGATCACCAGATCGAGGTTGTTTTCGAGCGCGAGGTCGATGGCGTCGCGCAGTGACAGATACAATTTGCCGTCGCGCACCAACGAGTCGATGCGCGAGGAGTTTGCCATGCTGGGCGGCGCCGCGGCTTTGCCGCGATATGCGTCGAAGGGATTCAGCGAGCGCTGCTGCAGATCAGCAAAGGGCACGCGCGAAGGAGCTGAAGCCGCAGGTGCGGGTTGCGGCGCCTGCGGAGCGGGGGCCTGAGGCACGGGCTCGACGGCGAATGCGAGATTAACTTGCAGCAGCAGAATGGCGGCGAAGGCCTGAGATTGAGAACGGAAGGAATTCACTTTTCTATGACCTCCGAAGTGCGCGGCGGAAGTGCTTCGTCGCGGGTGAGCCAGCCGTCGCGCAGTTCGAGAATGCGCGAGCCGTAGCGTGCGTTTTCATCAGAGTGCGTGACCTGGACGATGGTTGTTCCCTGGCGATTGAGCTCGCAGAAGAGCTCCATGATTTCACGCGCCTGCGTGGAGTGCAGGTTACCGGTAGGCTCGTCTGCCAGCAGCAGCGATGGCGCGTGCACCACCGCGCGCGCGATGCCGACCAACTGCTGCTGCCCGCCGGAGAGCTGATTGGGATAGAGATCCTTCTTGGCTACTATCTGGAAGCGGTCGAGAATCTCGGCGACCATGCCGGCGCGATCCTTCGCGGGAAGGTTTTTGTAGGAGAGCGGCAGGTCGATATTCTCGGCTACAGTAAGGTCGTCGAGCAGGTGGTAGCTTTGGAAGACCATGCCGATGCGCTCGCGTGCAAGTTCAGCGCGCTGCTTACGGTTGAGCTTGTGTGCGGCAGCTTCTCCGAACCAGTACTCTCCGGTCCATCCGTCATCGAGCAGAGCGAGGACGTTGAGCAGTGATGACTTCCCTGCTCCAGACGGGCCCATGATGGTGACGAACTCACCCTGGTTGATGGTGAGGCCGACGCGGCGCAGCACCCAGGTTTCCGTGTGGCCGGTTTTGTAACTGCGTTCGATGTTCTTCAGATCAATCATCGTTTCTTACTCCGATCGCAAAGCCAAAATGGGGTCGACGGCTGCAGCGCGGCGCGCGGGCAGCCATGCGGCCACAAACGCGGCGAGCGCCAGCACGGCGATGACCGCGGCAAAGGTGAGCGCATCGTGCGCCTGCACACCATAGAGATAGCTGTGTGTGAGCCTGACGGCGAACCATGCCATTGCAGTACCCAGCACGAGGCCGATAGCGACAAGAATCAGCGCCCGGCGCAATACGAGCGAGAGAATATTTTCGCGCGCCGCGCCGAGGGCGAGGCGGACGCCGATTTCGCGGGTGCGTTGCGCCATGGTAAAGGAGAGCAGACCGTAGAGACCGACCGAGGCAATCATCAGCGCGAGGGCGGCGAAGCCCTGGAGCAAATGCGCGGTCAGGGTTTCAGATCCGAAGGAGTCCTCGACCGCCTCGTGCATGGTCTTGACGTCGGTGGTGACGGCATCGGGAGCGACTTCGTGCAGCGCATTATCGAATTGTGCGCGCAGCGTGCCTGCTGGAACCGCGGCGCGGATGGCGACCTGCATGAAGGCCGTGGTGATGCCGTAGAGCGGTGAACCAGGAGCCATCTGCGCAAGGCAGAAATAGATTTCCGGCCGGGTGGGGTTCTTGACGTCATCCTGTTTCATGTCGGAGATTACTCCGATGATGCGGGTGCTTTTCAGATGGCCCTTGCCCATGTTGATGACGTGGCCGACGGGGTCGACCTCATGAAAATACTTTTTAGCGTAGGCCTGGTTAACGACAACAACCGGCGGCGCGGAGGCTGTATCGCTCTCGGCAAAGAAGCGCCCGCGGAGCATGGGAATGCCGAGCGCATCGACAAGGCCTGCCGAAGCGATGCGGCCATCGGCGCTGGGCTCATCTTCGTACTTCGCGTCCTCGTGATTGTCGATACCAGCCGTAACAGTCACGGCGAACTCGGTGCGCATGGGCAGCACAGAGCTGAGCGCGGCCACCTGCACGCCGGGGATGGCCTTCATGCGGTCGATGAGCGGCAGGTAGGTAGTCTGGACGATGTTCGGTGTCTTGCTCGTGTCTCCGTTGTTGAGCGCCGAATGCGGCTGCAGATTGAGGATGACGCCGCCGGTAAGGACATTCTGCTGAGCAAAGCCGAGAGGCACGGCACGCAGTGCGTTGATGGTGCGCAGGAATAGGCCGGCACCGACAAGGAAGACTAGTGTGAGCGCAAGCTGTGCGATGACGAGCGCTTCGCGGGTGCGATTCTGGCTGGCAGCCGCCGTGGTGGTTGCGCCCTGCAGGCGCTCGCGCACATCGCGGCCGGCGGCGCGCAGAGCGGGAATGATTCCGGTGATGAGCGCGGTGATGAGCGTGAGCGCGGCGAGAGCGGCAACGACGCGCCAATCGGTATGGACGGCGCTGGTCATGGGAAGCGCGTGCTCGATTTGATGCCAGAGCAATTTAGTGGCGGCCTGAGCAAGCAAAAGGCCGACGACAGCGCTCAGCGTGCAGAGTAAGAGGCTTTCGACCACCGATTGTTGAACAAGACGGATGCGACTGGCGCCGAGCGCGGCGCGGACTGCCTGCTCGCGCGTGCGGGCTACAGCGCGGGCCAGCATGAGGCTGGTGACGTTGAGGCAGGCAAGCGCCCAGATGCCGGCGACGACCGCGTAGAGCAGCCACAACGGCTTGCGGACGCGCTCGTTCATGGATTGCTGATAGCCAATGACCTGTATCTTTGAAGGCGTCTCGCCATGTGTAGTTTCCTTGGCTATTTGCGGCGGTACGCGGTTGAAGTTGGCCTCAAGCTCTGCGGCGGTCATGCCCATGGGAAGGCGCGCGTACATCTGGCCACCGGTGGCAAGCGCGTTGTCCATTGAGGTGCGCGCGGTTGCGTCGAGCGGCTCCGGGGTCCAAATCTGCTGGTCGTCTCTGAATGGGAAAGCGAAGCCGCGAGGCATGACGCCTACGATGGTGTAGGCCTGTTCCTTGATGGTGAGCGGCTGGCCAATGATGTTGCGATCGCTGTTGTAGAGGCGACGCCAGGTGTCTTCGTCGAGCACGACAACATTGTTGCGTCCGGGCTGGCTCTCATCGTCGAGAAAGACACGGCCGAGCAGTGGCTGCACGCCGAGCATGTGCAGCATCGAGGCTTCCACGCTGGCGCGCACCACCTGCAGGCGGCCGCCAGGGCCGACGATGCTGGCGGGCATTTCGTCGAAGGCCGCAGCCGTCTCCACATGTGCGCCAGCGGCATCACGCAACTGGCGCATGTTGGCGTAGCTCATTGAATAGTAGAGCTGCGGATGGAGCAGCTTGACCTGGACGATGCGGCCGGGATCCGCGTAGGGCAAGGAGCGCAAAAAGATACCGCTGACCAGCGTGAAGACAGCAATGTTCGCACCGAGGCCGAGCGCAAGCACTGCCACGGCTGTGACCGTGAAGGCCGGCTTGTGGCGCAACTGACGCAGCGCGCAGCGAAGATCCTGAGCGACCGAGGCGAACATCTTTCTCCTTCCTCTATTCAACGCGCAGAGCGCG
>DASVLI010000182.1:0-6593 GCA_036384955.1 Occallatibacter sp. | reverse complement strand
CAGGAACCGCACTCGCCACGGAAGATGGCCTCACCACGGGAGTAGCTGGTGGTTGAGCCGTTCCACACCCAGCCGGAGTGGGCAAGATAGCCGTCGGTGTTGATGCGACTGACGTAGGGTACGCGGACGCCGTTCGAGTACATCCAGCGACCGATGACGTAGGGCTTGCGCAGCATTTCGCGGCTGTACTCACCGGCGCCGGTGGCGATGTAAGCAAGCAGCAACACGGCCATGGCGTGGGAGAGGTTGAACTCCGCGGGATTGCGATAGGCGAGGAAGTACGCGACCGCCACGATGAGCGCCGAGGTGATGATGATGATGAGCGAGACGCGCGTGACCGTGGAGAAGGTGCCGGAGTTGATGGTGTCAATGCCCAGGGTGAGCAGGGCGCGCTGCGACTCGGGCACCATGAACAGGTACCACACCAGCAGGAACGGCGTAGCGAGGAAGGAAGGAATGAGCCACTTCACGCTCCAGCGCACCAGGCCGGTTTTGAGAAGGGGGTCCTTGTCGCCGTCGATACGGCTGGAGGTGATGAGCGCCCAGACGGCAGCCAGCGACGCGCACACGCAGACACGCAGCAGGAGGCTGGGCCAGTAGGTCGGATTGAAGAAGGCGTTCCAGAACTTGCTGGCTTCGTTGCCTGTGCCGGCGACGGCAAGCCATGTGTCTCCCGGCGTGAGCATGAAGGTGAGAATGCCATTGATGATGATGAGTGTGGCCGCCGAGGCCCCCGCGTAGAGCCAGCCCACCTTGAGGTGAAGCTTGGGATCGATGCGGTCCCACGTGTAGTAGTAGACCGCCGCGGTGGCGAGCTCGATGAGGAAGAAAACCCACTCGATAGCCCAGCCAAAAACAAAGTTGTGGATGAGCGTGCTGGTGGCCTCGGGCTGGGTGAGTCCGATGGCAAACCAGATGCCGACACCGGAGATGGTGCCGTAGACACCGGTAATCAGCAGGAAGAACTTGGAGTGATTGACCAGTTGTTTGAGCCAGGCGTCGCGGACCGGCCCCTCGGGCATGCGCAGCGCCTTGCGCTCTGCCATGGGAAGGTAGAGACCGCCGCCGACGGCAAACTGCGAGATCATGACGTGGAAGATGGCGATGATGCCAATGACCCAGCCTGATCCGAGGTACGGAATGTTCCAGAATGGATAATTCATTTCGAAGCTCCTAGCTTCTAGCTGCCAGCTTCTAGCTTTTTGTTCTTGCCTCATCGGAATGCATAAGCACGATGGGCTAGTGGCTAAAAACTAGCGGCTGGAGGCTGTCTTATCTGATCGTCCAGTAGCCGATGGCGGTGGTGGCCAGCAGCAGAAAGACCGCGAGCAGGCCGAAATAGTGTGCGGCGCGTCCGCGCTGACCGGAGTCCTTGGACGTGTCGTAGAACGGGATCAACACCCAGAGGGCGATGCCCAGCGTGAAAAGCAGAATGCCGGCGATTTCGCCCGCCTCGCCACGGAGGAACCTGACCATGCCGAGCAGCTTGAGCATCTCGAAGGGACTCATGAAGTACCACTCGGGATGGATACCCGCAGGCGCGGGAACAAGCGGATCGAACTGCTTGCCGAGCGCCCATGGGAAGACCGAGGCGAGCAGGGCCAGAATGTTGAGCGAGATGAGCCACATGGCCAAATCCTTCACCAGGAAGTTGGGCATGAAGGGCATGGCCTTGCGTGCGGCCAGCGGCTTGGCTTCTTCGCTGGGCGGCACGGCATTGCCGTGGCGTTGCACCAGCCACAGATGGAATGCCAGCAGCGGCAGGAAGAGCGCCGGCAGCACCACCACGTGCAGGGCAAAGAAGCGCTGTACGGTGAACTCCGAAACCTCAGTACCGCCGCGCAGCATGGAAGCCACGGCCGGGCCAATCCAGGGAATGGCGTTGGGAATTTCGAGGCCTACCTTGGTGGCGAAGTAGCTGAGTTCGTCCATGGGCAGCAGGTAGCCGGAGAAGCCGAAGACCGAGGCGATGCCCAGCAGCCCCATGCCGCTTAACCAGCCGAACTCGCGCGGCTTGCGGTAGGCCTTCATGAAGTAGACCGAGAACATGTGCACCAGCACGGAAAACATCATCAGGTTGGCCGACCAGGCGTGGGCCGAGCGGATGAGCCAGCCGAAGTGCATCACGTAGGTGATCTGGCGGACGGACTCGAAGGCGTCCGCGCCGGGCCGGTAGTAGACCAGCAGCAGCACGCCAGTGAAGCACTGCACCAGGAAAAGGAACAGCGAAATGCCGCCCCAGTAATACCAGAAAGAATAGCGGTGCACCGGAACAGTCTTGTGGCGCGCGAAGGCGGCCATCTCCGTGAGGCCGAGCCGTTCATCGACCCAGCCGTACACCGAACTCGCAATGGACTTGGATGTCATGCCATTTTCCTCATTCAGTTACGCGCGGGAAACAACCACGCCAGCATCGTTGACCGAGACTTTGTAGAGCTTGAGCGGTTTGGGCGGCGGACCGCTGACATTGGCTCCGGTGTAGGCGTTGTAGACGCCGCCGTGGCAGGAGCAATGGATGCGGTCGGGGCCGGGCTCGTAACTCACGGTGCAGCCCAGATGGGTGCAGACGGCAGTCATTGAGACCCAGCGATCGTCGGCATGGTGGATGAGCATGGCCGGCGAGGAGCCGAACTTGAACATGAGCACCGAGCCCTTGGGCAGCTTTTCGGCGTCCTTGAGTGTGACCTCAGTGACGGCGGTAGCGCTTTCCGCCATCTCCGCCGGCGAAGCCAGGTAGCGGTAGATTGGATAGGCCATTGCGCCGGCGTAGCATAGCCCGGCAGCTCCGGCGGCAATCAGGAAGGCGCGGCGCGAGCGAGTCTCGCCGGGATCCTCCATGATGTGCGGTGAGGCGAAGTGCTGGGAGTTGGACTGGTCAGACATTACGCAGCGCCCTCCATGGTTTTCTCGGCGCGCGCCACAACGGACACGAGCCATCCGATAACTCCCAGACTGGCGACGAAGAGGACCAGGAAGAGGCCGACGACGCTCCAGTTGGTGACCACGACGCGATCCCAGACATCCAGGCCCTTGCCGAGCAAGGTGAGGTCGCGGACAGCGTCGCGATAGACAGTGAATGAGATTTCAACCAGCAGGGCGACCAGCACGCCTGCCCAGGCGACCCAGGCAACCGCGGCCTTGGTGAACCAGGCATAGGCGGCGAGCAAAATGCCCACGCCAACCAGAGCCAGCCAGAGGTATCCGCCGAGCGCGTAGTAGTGGTAGAAGCCGTAGCCCGCCGGAGGCGCGGCAAGCATGGCCTTTACCGGCGCAGGCTGCACGGCGTTGGCCCAGAGTCCGGCCAGCAGGTAGACGACGCCGCCCACGGCCGCGATTTTGCCGCCCTGCGCCGCCATGTACTTTTTCTCTTGGGAGGTAAAGGTGGAGCGCGCGGAGAGGTAAAGCATCCAGAGTCCGCCGATGAACAAGCCGCCGGCAAGCATCAGCAGCCAGCGCGGCGTGGTAGTGGGGTCGTCCATGGGCAGGAAGCGGCCAGCGGCGGAAGCCGCGTACATTTCATGCCATTTTTCCGGGCGCAGCATCAGGGTCATGTTGGTTGACAGGAGCCGAGCCACGAAGCCGGCCAGCAGCCACGCGATGACTCCGGAAGGCCATGCCGTTTTACCCGCGTCCAACTGGGCCGAGAAACGGTAGAGCATACGGTAAACCAGCATCAGGATGACGATGATGGAGATCCAGTAGATGCCGATGAGCACGCTGGAGGTGTAGAGGGCGCGTCCGTAAAGAACCTGGGCGAAGAGCAGCGGCGGCACACCGAGGTTAATCACGAAGGTCATGACCACGGTGAGGCGGCGTGCAATTGAGCGTGCGCCAGTGCGGGCCAGCGGGGAGCCCCGGAAGAGACTGAGGATGACGGCAATGAGCAGCCCGCCCAGCAGCATTTGCACGGCCACGAAGTGCAGCGAGAGCGTGACAATGTGCAGCAGCTTGAAGAGCCAGATGGGCGCCGGCAGTGGAATGGGATCGACAGCGGGAAACGGTGTCATGACTTCGGGTTACTTCCTTTCGCTCTCCTGCCGCCCGGCGGGGGCGGCACCGTGGAGTTCCGCGGGCGAGCAAGGCGCATTTTGCCGGGACCGCAGAGGGAGCGCGGGTGCAACAAGCCGCGCAGGATTCCGCAAATTGGGATTTTGGACTCGTTTTCTCCAATTTCCGGCGACTGTTGATAAATATCGACTTCCGGGAACCATGGTCTGTGATGAAACGCACAAGGGTTTGTGACTCTCTCGGATACTCTGCTTTGGCAGGCGCGTCCATCCGCATTGGGAACGCGCCTCCTGAGTCTCCAGGCCAGACACATAGAGCAAGACGGGGAGATGCCCATGCGCAAGACCAATTCATCGATGCAGTTAACGCGTGCTGCCGATTATGCGGTGCGGGTGATGATCCACCTGGCGAGCCTGCCCGACGAAAAGCGCATTTCCTTGCCCGAACTGGCACGCGCAGCGCAGGCGCCGCCGAGTTTTCTCTCCAAAGTGCTGCAGACACTCGCGCGCCAGGGGCTGATCTCCTCGCGGCGCGGCACCACGGGCGGCTTTGCCCTGCTGGAGATCGGCCGGACAGCCAACATGCGCACAGTGATTGAAGCCATCGAGGGACCAATCTTTCTGAACACCTGCATCGAGGCCGGCCGCAGCTGCGGACGCGACAGCTGGTGCCCGGCGCACCCGGTGTGGGCAGAGGCGCAACAGGCGCTGCTGACCGTGCTGGAGCACTACACTATGGTGGAACTGGCGGGTATGGCGTGCACCGTGCATACGGTGCAGACGCCGCCACGGCCGGCGGCCATGGCTCATCCGCTGATGGTTGTTGCAGGCCAATAAAGCCCAAAATCCGCCTCCATCCGAGGTTGCAGGCCGGCTCTGCCGCCGGCCCCTTATACTGGCTGCCATGTCGACTTCTCCATGGATGACGGCGTCGGCCGTCGCATTGCTGGTTTGTGCCTCCGCGGCGCTTGCTCTACAGGAACCCACCCCGGTGCAGACCCCAGTGGGCGGGCAGGAAGCCACCGCGCCCAAGGCGGGCCAGGCTCAGCAGCCACCCATTACTGCCAGCGGATTTGTGAAGAGCGGGCCAGTGGTCTTCGAGGACATCGCCGAGAAGGCAGGCCTCTACGTCTTTACCCACAAGATGGGCACGCCGCAGAAGAGCTACATTATCGAGACCAAGGGCTCGGGCGTATGCCTGCTGGACTACGACAACGATGGCTGGCTGGATATCTATCTGGTGAATGGCTCGACCGTGGACGCGCTGACGGGCAAGTCGGCCGCGCCACACGCGACACTCTTCCACAACAACCACGATGGCACTTTTACCGAGGTTGCGGCCAAGGCCGGAGTGACCAATGAGCGGTGGGGCTTTGGCTGCGCGGTAGCCGACTACGACAACGATGGCTGGCCCGACCTGTACGTTTCAAACTTTGGCAAGAACCGGCTGTACCACAACAACCACGATGGCACCTTTACCGACGTGGCGGAGAAGGCCGGGGTGACGCTGGGCAACTGGTCGAGCGGCGCCACGTGGGGCGACTACGACGGCGACGGCAAAGTGGACCTGTTTGTGGCCGGCTACCTGCATTGGGACTTCAACAATCTGCCGTCGAGCGGCGAGGGTGACCAGACCAATGCGTTCTGCACCTTCCGTGGCGAGCGCGTAGCCTGCGGGCCGCGCGGGCTGAAGGGCGAGCCGGACCACCTGTTCCACAACAACGGCGACGGCACATTTACCGACGTGAGCGAGAAGGCCGGCGTGGCCGACAAGCCGGGCTACTACGGGCTGGGCGCGGTGTTTGTGGACGTGAACAACGATGGCAAGATCGACCTGCTGGTGGGCGACGACTCGACGCCGAATTATATGTACATCAACAAGGGCGACGGGACGTTTGAGGACGTGAGCTACGCCTCGGGCTACGCGCTGAACGAGGCCGGGCGCGAGACCGCGTCGATGGGTATTGCGGTGGGCGACTACCAAAACAACGGAAAGATCGACGTCTTCAACACCACGTTCAGCGACGACTACAAGCCGCTCTACCACAACGATGGCGACGGCAACATGACGGACATCAGCTACCAGATGGGCATTGCCGAAATTTCAGTTCCCTTCCTGAGCTGGGGCGACGCGTTTATGGACTACGACAACGACGGCTGGAAAGATCTGCTGATGGACAACGGGCATGTCTATCCCGAGGCCGACAAGTATGCGTGGGGCACCAGTTGGAAGGAGCGGCCGATGCTCTTCCACAACCTGCTGGGCAAGAAGTTTGAACCGGTGGCAGCCGTGGAGGGCACGGGGCTGGCAGCAGTGATTGCAGGGCGCGGCATGGCCGTGGGCGACCTCTTCAACGACGGCAAAATTGATGCGGTAATCAATGTGATGGACGGGCACCCGGTGCTGCTGCGCAACGTGGATGCAAACAAGAATCACTGGATCGAGTTCAAGCTGGTGGGCGGACCGAAGAGTCCGCGCGATGGGACCGGCGCAACGGTATACGTGACGGCCGGCGGCATGAAGCAGCGCGGCGACGACCTGAGCGGCGGCAGCTATCTCTCCAGCAACGACCCGCGGCCGCACTT
>DASVLI010000181.1:0-1626 GCA_036384955.1 Occallatibacter sp. | reverse complement strand
AGCAGGCGGAAGACCGAGTCCTGCGGGTCGCGCTCGGGCAGGGCCTCATCAAGGATTTCGGCGTAGATGGCGAGCACCGCCAGGCGAACGGGGTCGACGGGCGCGGAGAGCGGCGAGCGAACGATTTCAAGCTGGTCGAGGCGCACCATCTCCTGGCGCGGGCGATCGGCGTACCAGGCCTGGGCGAGGGTCATGGGCTCCAGCGCGCCGCCGAAACGGCGGCGGCTTTTAAGCGCGGACTTGGCGACGCCTTTGAGCTTGCCGTGGTCACGCGTGAGGAAGCTGACGATCAGGTCAGCTTCGTGCACGGGCCAGGTGCGCAGCACCACGGCTTCTGAGGAGAAGGCGGACATCGACTTTTATCATCGCACCGCCGCTGGCCTTGGGCGGCGGTGCGGGTTTTGCGTGGCTAGTTCTGGGTAACCAGCACCAGGCTCCAGGGCGAAAGGCTGCGCTCGACGTGCAGCGTGCCGCTGGCATCAGCGCGAACGATTTCCTTTTTCGTGCCGAGAGCGAGGGCGCGCAGCGCCGCGGTTTGCGCGCGAGAGAGTGCGTCGGGGCGGCCCATCTGGTCCCAGGCCAGTAGCGGATTGCCATGCGTGCGGTCCAGGGTTTCAACCACAAAGTCCGCGCCGGGCTTGAGGCCGGTGAGAGTGAAATTGAGCGTGCGGGCAGAGCCGGTCTGGTCGAAGGCGTTGGCCTCCTCGACGGTGCGCAGGACGGGCACCGTGTCGCGCCGCTCGGGCGGGTAGTTGTAGGCCATCGCGGCCACCGCGCCGGTTGCACTGTCGCGCGAGACGATGGCGCCACTAGTGTGCGCCAGCATGCGGTCGCCCAGCTGGTTCATCATGCGATAGGCCTGAAAGACCGGCTTCTGGATCTGCTGGTAGTTGATCATGCCGAAGCAGCCGTGGAAGGGCAGCTCGGTTTTGCGGTTCTCCTCGAAGACATCGGTGAAGGTCCAGTAGGAGAGCGAGTCGACCAGGCCGATGGATTCAAGGTTGGACTTGGCGATGAAGGTGGCCGCGGAGAGTGCGTCGTGGGTGTAGTCGAAGATTTCCCAACTGGAGTTCCACTCGGTGAGGTGGATTTCCGCGTGCGGGTAGGGGCTGGCGTCGATGATTTTGCGCAGCGTGGCCAGGTCGTCGTGGATGGCGGTGGCGGCGCGGTAGTAGTGGCCCGCCTGCGGCGTGCCGGCCGGTATGTCGAACCACGAGGGG
This sequence comes from Occallatibacter sp., assembly GCA_036384955.1. GTDB lineage: Bacteria > Acidobacteriota > Terriglobia > Terriglobales > Acidobacteriaceae > Telmatobacter. Next base: position 406 of record DASVLI010000181.1, on the reverse strand, counting down.
TACGGATGCGTGGAGACAAAATCGACGGGCAGATTGTTCTGCTTGCACCAGGCGAGGAAGCTTTCAATCCAGATGGGCTTCCACGGAATCGTGATCGGGTCGAAGGGCTTGCCCGAGGCCTGGTCGCTCTTCAACACTTCTTCGTCGAGCAGATAGTTGCTGGTGGCCGGGCCGCCGACCTTGAGCTGCGGATCGATTTTCTTGATGGTGAGCGCGGTGATTTTGTAGAAGTCGTAATACTGCTGCTGCGTGCCGGTCCAAAAGCCGTTGAGGTTCGGCTCGTTCCACACTTCAAAGTACCAGTGGCGCACTTCGTCCACGCCGTAGCGCTGCTCCCAGTGCTCCACGGAGACGCGTACCAACTCAGCCCACTTTTCGGGATCGTTGGGCGGACAGCCGTTGCCCT
>DASVLI010000180.1:0-20350 GCA_036384955.1 Occallatibacter sp. | reverse complement strand
TGGTGATGCCAGGGGACAACGTGCAGCTGGTGATTGAGCTGATTACGCCCGTGGCCATGGAGAAGGGCCTGCGCTTTGCAATCCGCGAGGGCGGACGCACGGTAGGCGCCGGAACCATCTCGGAAATCATTAAGTAGGCGCGGCAGGCAGAACAAATTCGAACCGGGGAACAGGGCTGCAGCACGATTGCTGCCTGAAGCAAAGCGGAACTGATTGCCGGTTCGATCAAATTCAGGCACGTGGGCAACCGGAGACGGGCTCACGGGGAAGTTGGAGAAATGGTAGGACAAAGAATTCGCATCCGGTTGAAGGCGTACGACTATCGCGTACTGGACACCTCGACCGGCGAGATTGTGGAGACGGCCAAGCGCACCGGAGCAACGGTGGCGGGTCCGATTCCCTTGCCGACGATCAAGAACAAGTACTGCGTGCTGCGTTCGCCGCACGTGGACAAGAAGTCGCGCGAGGCCTTCGAAATTCGCACGCACAAGCGGCTGATCGACATTCTGGAGCCGACGCAGCAGACCGTGGACGCGCTGATGAAGCTCGATCTGCCGGCCGGTGTCGACGTCGAGATCAAGGCATTCGAAAAGTAGCACCTGCGGTGCGGCCGACGCGCGCTTCGCGCGCCAGCCATGGCAGAACAACCTTCGCGAGTCAACGCGAAGCGGATCAAAGGTCCGGAAGGACCCCGGCAGTGCGGTGAAAACAACATCGCATGATGAGGTGAGGACGAGATGGCAGTTACGGGAATTCTGGGTAAAAAAATCGGTATGACGCAGGTCTTCGACGAGAAGGGCGAGGTGCACCCGATTACGGTGCTGCAAGCCGGCCCCTGTGTGATTACGCAGTTGAAGACCGCGGCCAGGGATGGCTACGACGCGGCGCAGATTGGACTGGTGGAGTTTGTGAAGGCTTCGGCAATTACCAAGCCCGAGGCTGGACACCTGGCCAAGACCGAAGCTCCGCCGGTGAGACTGATCAAGGAAGTCGAACTGGAGGCCGCAGCCGAGGGCCAGGAGCAGACCAAGGCGGGCGACCGCGTGCTGGTGGACATTTTTGCCGATGCCAAGTTTGTGGACGTGATCGGCACCTCGAAGGGCCGCGGCTTTGCAGGCGTCGTACGCCGTCACGGATTTGCCGGCGGACCGAAGTCGCACGGCCACATGTTCCAGGTGCAGGGTTCGATCGGTGCATCCAGCTTTCCCTCGCGTGTGTTTCCGGGCCAGCGCATGCCGGGCCACATGGGCGTGGACCAGGTGACGGTGCGCAATCTGCGCATCCGCGGCATTGACCTGGACGAAAACCTGCTGATGGTGGAGGGTGCTGTTCCCGGCCCCCGCGACGGCTATGTGCTGATTCGCAAGGCTGCGGCTCCGCCGCGCGAGCGCCGTGGATTTGCCGGTTCGGGCACGGTTGACCCGCTGAAGGCTTCGAAGAAGGCGACAGCGAAGAAGAAGTAGGCCACCTGCGGTGGAGCAGGCGCGCCCTGGCGGGCGCATAAGAATTGAGAGCCGGAGACGATCCTGGCGGAAGAAGAAGAAGATGGCAAACGTTGATGTTGTAAATCTGGAAGGCAAGAAGGTGGGCTCGGTGGAGCTTGCGGACGCAGTGTTTGCGCCTGAGCAGGTGAACGAGGCTCTGTTGTGGGAGGCGGTCAAGCACTATCGCGCCTCGCTGCGCCAGGGCACGCACAAGACCAAGAGCCGCACCGAAGTTTCCGGTTCGGGTAAGAAGCTGTGGAAGCAGAAGGGCACGGGCCGCGCTCGAATCGGCTCAGTGCGTTCGCCGCTGTGGCGGCATGGCTACACGGTTCACGGACCGCAGCCGCGCAGCTATGACTACGCTTTCCCGCGCAAAAAGCTGCTGGGCGCGCTGCGTGCGGCGCTGGCCTCCAAGCTGGCCGACGGCAAGCTGACCGTGGTTGACACGCTGGAGATCAAGGAAGCCAAGACCAAGCTCTATCGCGCGGCTCTGGACAAGCTGGACGCCAAGCGCACGGCGCTGCTGGTGGAAAACGGCAAGACGCTGACCAACAACCTGCTGCTGGGCGCGCGCAACCTGAAGGGCGTCGAGCTGGTGCTGAACAACGAAGTGCATCCCTACGACCTGCTGCGCTACGAGCGGGCCATCTTCTCGAAGGCCGCCATTGAGCAGCTGAGCGAGGTACTGGCCAAGACCGCCTCCAAGCGCAAGGCCGCACAGAAGGAGGCTGCGTAATGCCGACTCTCTATACGACCCTCCGCCGCCCGCTGATCACCGAAAAGGGTCTGGGCGTGAAGGAGACCGAGGGCACGCTGGTGTTCGACGTGGCTCCGGACGCGACCAAGACCGAAGTGAAGCAGGCCGTTGAGGCGCTGTTCAAGGTGAAGGTGGCCGCGGTACGGACCGCGAATGTGCTGGGCAAGGAACGCCGCCGCGGCAAGTACGCGGGCTACCGGCCCGATTGGAAGAAGGCATACGTCCGGCTGAAGGCCGGCGAGAAGATGCCGGAGTACGTGAGCAACCTGTAAATCAGCAATCGGCCCTCAGCTCTCAGCCTTCAGCGCAACACGGGCGAAGCGGGAGACAGGCAGATGCAGCAAAGACGAGCTGAGAGCTGAAAGCTGACAGCTTATAGCTCGCCAAGGACAAAAGACGATGGCAATCAAGACATTCAGACCGGTAACGCCGACGCTGCGCTTTCAGACCGCGCTGGTCAATGAAGACCTGACCACGGCCACGCCGCACAAGCCCTTGCTGACCACGCGCAAGCGCACCGGCGGCCGCCGCAATTCGGGCGACCTGACCATCCGCCACCATGGCGGCGGACACAAGCAGAAGATCCGCCTGATCGACTTCAAGCGCGACAAGTACGGCGTGCCCGGCAAGGTGGCGACGATCGAGTACGATCCGAACCGCTCGGCGCGTATTGCGCTGGTGCACTACGCCGACGGCGAGAAGCGCTACATTCTGCAGCCGGTGGGCCTGAAGGTGGGCGCAACCATCTCCAGCGGCCCCGAGGCCGACATTCTGGTGGGCAACGCGCTTCCGCTCAAGAACATTCCCGCCGGCACCACGGTGCACGCGATTGAGCTGAAGCCGGGCAAGGGCGCGCAGATGGCCCGCTCGGCCGGCGCACAGGCGCAGCTGGTGGCCAAGGAGGGCGAGTACGCCCTGCTGAAGCTGCCTTCCGGCGAAACCCGCAAGGTGCTGGTGGAGTGCATGGCGACGGTGGGCCAGGTGGGCAACACCGACCACGAGAACGTGGCCATTGGCAAGGCCGGCCGCAACCGCTGGAAGGGCATCCGCCCGACCAACCGCGGCGTAACCATGAACCCGGTGGACCACCCGCACGGCGGCGGCGAGGGCAAGACCTCGGGCGGCCGTCACCCGGTGACTCCGTGGGGCCAGCCGACGCGCGGCTACAAGACCCGCAACAACAAGCGGACTGATTCATTCATCGTCAGCCGCAGGTCGAAGTAAGAAAGACGGCCGCCAGCTTCTAGCTTCTAGCTACTAGCTAAAATGCGGCAGGTATGGAAATTGGGCAACGCTTCAGCAGTTAGTTCGGCAAGAAGGGCTAGAAGCTAGAGGCTGGAAGCTAGGAGCTGAGTTTTATGGCACGTTCGACGAAGAAGGGCCCGTTTATTGACTCTCACCTGATGGTGAAGGTGGAAGTGCTCAACAAGGCCAACGACAAGAAGGTGGTTAAGACCTGGTCGCGCCGCTCGACGATCTTTCCCGAGTTTGTGGGGCACACCATCGCCGTGCACAACGGCAAGAAGTTTGTTCCGGTGTACGTGACCGAGAACATGGTGGGCCACAAGCTGGGCGAGTTTGCCCCGACGCGCACCTTCAAGGGCCACACCGCCGGCGGCAAGGCCGAGGCGGCCGCCAAGGCGAAGTAGAGCAGCCTCTAGCTGCTAGCTTCTAGCCGCTAGCTGGAACGGTGGCGATGTGGGCATTGAGGACGGCTTGAAGAATGTTGGTGCCGCGAATCGGGTTCGAGGCGGCGCGGAAAAGCTAGCAGCTGGCAGCTAGAAGCTAGCAGCTGATTTGAGGAAGAGACGATGGCAGTCGAGACAAAGGAATACCGGGCCGAAGCAAGGTTTCAGCGTGTGTCGCCGCAGAAGGCGCGCCTGGTGCTGGATCTGATCAAGGGTCGCGGAGTGCAGGAGGCGCTGGAGACGGCGCAGTTCACCAAGAAGCGCATCGCGCCGGTGATTCACAAGCTGCTGACCTCGGCGGTGGATAACGCCAAGTATGTGGCCGGCGAACGGGGCATCGACCTGGACGTCGACAACCTGTACGTGAAGCTGGCGCTGGCCAACGACGGGCCGCGCATGAAGCGCATCCGCCCGGCGCCGATGGGCCGCGCATACCGCTATCAGCGCAGGCTGACGCACATCGTTCTCTCCGTGGCTGAGCGCAACGGCGCAGCCGGCGTGGTGACCAAGGTCGACGAGCCGGGGGCGGAAGCCAAGCCGGCGAAGAAGGCGGCTGCGAAGAAGGCTCCGGCAAAGAAGGCCGCGGCAAAACCGGCAGCGAAGAAGGCTGCCAAAAAGGCCGCCAAGTAGGCCGAAAGGTTTTTGAGAGGAAGCACTATGGGACAGAAAGTCCATCCTTACGGATTCCGGCTGGGAGTGAACAAGCCGTGGCGTTCGCGCTGGTTTTCCGAGCGCGACTATGCGAAGTTGCTGGTCGAGGACGTGAAGCTGAAGGCTGAGCTGCGCGAGAAGCTGAAGGCCGCAGGCGTCAGCTCGGTGGAAATCGAGCGCCCCGGCAACAAGCTGCGCTTCCTGATCCGCACCGCGCGTCCGGGCATCGTGATCGGCCGCAAGGGCGCCGAGATCGAGAAGCTCAAGACCGAGCTTGGCAAGCGCACCAACCGCGACGTGTTCATCGACATCATCGAGGTGAACAAGCCGGAGCTGGATGCGCAGCTGGTGGCCGAGAACATTGCGCTGCAGCTGGAAAAGCGCGTCAGCTTCCGCCGCGCCATGCGCAAGAGCGTGGACTCGGCGCTGCGCTTCGGCTGCAAGGGCATCAAGGTGCGTGTTTCGGGCCGCTTGAACGGCAACGAAATCGCCCGCTCGGAGTGGTATCTGCAGGGCCGTCTGCCGCTGCACACGCTGCGCGCGGACATCGACTACGGATTTGCCGAGGCCAATACGACCTATGGCGTGATCGGCGTGAAGACCTGGATCTATCGCGGCGACATTTACGAGCAGAAGCGCCGCCAGACACCGGCCGCGACCGGCTCGGGAGTGTTTTAAGCAGCTTTCAGCCTCCAGCTCCCGGCTTTCTAGCCTGGACCTGGAAAGCCGGAAAGCTGGAAAGAGTTAGGAGCTAGTAGCTAGAGGCTAGTAGCTGCTTTTTTGAGGATTTTCGTCATGTTGATGCCAAAGAAAGTGAAGTATCGCAAGCAGCAGAAGGGCAAGCGCCGGGGCAAGGCGTGGCGCGGCTCCTCGCTGGCTTTCGGTGAATACGGATTGAAGGTGATGGAGTGCGGTTACATCACCGACCGGCAGATTGAAGCCAGCCGTATCGCGATGACACGGTTCATCAAGCGCGGCGGCAAGATTTGGTTGCGCCTGTTCCCGGACAAGCCGATCACCAAGAAGCCCGCCGAAGTCCGTATGGGCTCGGGCAAGGGCGCGCTGGACCACTGGGTTGCGGTGGTGCGGCCGGGCAAGATCCTGTTCGAGATGGAAGGCGTAGCGCCTGATGTGGCTCAGGAGGCAATGCGCCTGGCCTCGAACAAGCTGCCCCTGAAGACGAAGTTTGTGCAGCGCCCGGGCGCCGAGAAGGTAGTAGCGGCGGCCAAGTAAGCTGCAAGGATTGCGCCGCCTGTTCCGCTTGAGCGGAGCCTGCGGTGGGAGAGAAAAAGATGGAATTGGAAAAGATTCGCAACATGAGCGACGAGGAGCTGAAGCACCAGGAGAAGACGTCGGCCGAGCAATTGTTCCGGCTGCGCTTCCAGGTGTCTCTGGGCCAGAACGACGGCGTGAAGAAGCTGCGCCAGCTGCGCAAGGAGATCGCGCAGTTGAAGACCGTGGTCCGGGAGCGCGAGCTCGGCATCCGTGGCGCCAAGCCGGAAGAGACGGCCAGCGCTCCGGCGGCGAAGACGAAGAAGGGAGCCCGTAAATGACGGCAGGAGCAGAGAAGGCACAGGCGCCGGCCGCATCGCGGCGCAATGAAAAAGTGGGCAATGTGGTTTCGACCAAGATGCAGAAGACCATCGTGGTCGAGGTCGAGATGCGCAAGGCTCACCCCAAGTACAAGCGGATCATCAAGAGCTCGAAGAAGTTCTACGCGCACGACGAGCAGAACTCGGCACGTGTGGGCGATGTGGTTCGCATCCGCGAGACGCGCCCGTTGAGCAAGCTGAAGCGCTGGTCGCTCGAAGAGATTGTGCGCCGTTCATCGCTGAGCCAGATTGAAGACACGGCCACGGCCGTGGCTGCCAACTAAGACGGGCAAGGAGAAGAAACCATGGCAGTGCAAATGAGAACCATGCTCGCGGTGGCCGACAACTCCGGCGCCCGCAAGCTGCAGGTAATTCTTCCGCTGGGCGGAGGATTGGGCAAGAAGGCCGGCCTGGGCGACATTGTGACCGCGGCGGTGAAGGAAGCTTCGCCCGACGGCACGGTGAAGAAGGGCAAGGTTGTGAAGGCCGTGATTGTGCGTACGCGCAAGGAGCATCGCCGCCGGGACGGAACTTATATCCGCTTCGACGAGAACGCAGCCGTCGTAATCGACGATGCGCACGAGCCGGTGGGCACGCGCGTTTTCGGACCGGTGGCCCGTGAACTGCGCGAGAAGAAGTTTTTGAAGATTGTTTCGCTGGCCCCCGAAGTCGTTTAGCTTGCGGGATCCGGTTGGAGAAGAAGATGCCGAGTTTGAGTATTCGTCGTAACGATGTGGTGAAGGTGCTGACCGGGGCCGACAAGGGCAAGACGGGCCGTGTGCTGCGCGCCATTCCCGACAAGGGCACTGTACTGGTGGAGCACGTGCGCGTGGTCAAGAAGACGGTTTCGAGCAAGCAGGGCCAGCGCACCAAGGGCGGCATTGCCGAGCAGGAGTCGCCGATCAATGTGTCGAATGTGGTGCTGGTGTGCCCCACCTGCGGCGTGGCCAAGGTAGGCTTCAAGACCGAAGGCTCGACCAAGGTGCGCATCTGCAAGAAGTGCGGCAGCGAGCTGCCCACGAAGAAGTAACAAGGCTGCCTTCAGCCGTCAGCTCTCAGCTTTCAGCCGGTTTGTGCTGGAGCGAGAGGTGAGGCGAAAGCAGGATGAGCTGAAGGCTGAAAGCTGACAGTCAAATTGAATACCTTCCGAAGCGGTATACGGGCGCAAGTCCACTCCGGGAACCGGAAGAAAGAGAGCGAAGCACATGGCAGCACGACTGAAAGAGAAGTACCACAAGGAGATCAAGCAGGCGCTCCAGAAGGAGCTGGGCATCGATAACTCGATGGCCGTGCCGAGGCTGAAGAAGATCGTCCTGAACATGGGTCTGGGTGAGGCCACGCAGAACACCAAGCTGCTGGACCCGCTGGTGGGCGACCTGGCGTCGATTGCCGGACAGAAGCCGGTGACCACCAAGGCCAAGAAGTCGATTGCGGCCTTCAAGGTGCGCGCCGGCATGTCGATTGGCGCGATGGTGACACTGCGCAACGACAAGGCCTACGAGTTTCTGGACCGCCTGATTTCGACCGCTCTGCCGCGCGTGCGCGACTTCCGCGGCGTTTCGACCAAGAGTTTTGACGGGCGCGGTAACTACACGCTCGGCCTGCGCGATCAGCTGATCTTCCCCGAGATTGATTACTCGAAGGTGGAGAAGCTGAAGGGCATGAACATCACGATTGTGACCACGGCCGAGGACGACAACGGAGCACGCGCTCTGCTGAAGGCCTTCGGCATGCCGTTCCGCCAGGGCGCGTAAGGCAAGGACAAGAGGATTATGGCAACCACTGCAAAAAGAGTGAAGGACGCGCGGAAGCCGAAGTTCAGCTGCCGCAAGCACAACCGGTGCAAGCTGTGCGGCCGCCCGCGCGGATTTCTGCGCAAGTTCGGCATCTGCCGTCTGTGCTTCCGCGGACTGGCCCTGAAGGGCGAGATCCCCGGCGTTGTGAAGTCGAGCTGGTAGAAAAGCCAGCTTTCAGCCGTCAGCTTTCAGCCGGTTTGTGCCGGGTCGAAAGCTACAGAGATGGCGAGATGAGCTGAAGGCTGCGAGCTGAAGGCTTAAGAGCTGTTTTAACCATTTCCGCTGGTTCTCCCTGACGAGGGGAGCGAACGGGGGATGAAGGAGAAGGAATGAGTCTGACCGACCCAGTTGCAGATTTTCTGGCGCGTATTCGCAATGCGATCCGTGCGCGTCACCAGAAGCTGGATGTGCCGGCTTCAAAGCTGAAGACCGAGATTGCCCGCATTCTGAAGGAAGAGGGCTACATCTCGAACTACAAGACCCAGGAAGAAGAGGGCAAGCTGGTTCTCCGCGTGTATCTGAAGTACGGCGGAAGCGAAGCGGCCATCCGTGACCTGGCGCGTATTTCGCGTCCCGGCTGCCGTGTCTACATCGGCCGCGACGAGATCAAGCGCGTGCAGGGCGGTCTGGGCATCTCGATCATGACCACGCCGAAGGGCGTGATGACCGGCCGTCAGGCGCGCCGCGAGGGCGTGGGCGGCGAAGTGCTCTGCGAAGTCTGGTAGGACTGGCCGTCCAGGCAAATGCCTTTGGCGTTTCCTGGCGTGGTTCTCAGGCTGATGGAGCCTTGTTGGACTGGGGTATTTCCCCGGGGCTGCAGTGGAACGAAACGGCGCAGGCCGCTTCGGGACTCGCAAGCCGATTGAAGGATTGATTCGATGTCGCGTATTGGAAAGAAGCCGATCCCGCTGCCGGCGGGCGTGAAGTACACGGTTGAGGGCAGCACCGTTCTGGTGGAAGGCCCTAAGGGTAAGGTCTCGGCCATGGTGGCCAAGGGCATCCAGCTGGAAGCCAAGGACGGCGTTCTGCACGTGGTTCGCGAGAGCGACAAGTACGCGGCGGTGCACGGGCTGACCCGCGCGCTGGTGTACAACGCGGTGCACGGCGTGACCCAGGGCTGGACCCGGGATCTGGACATTGTCGGCATCGGCTACCGCGCCGAGCTGAAGGGCAAGAGCATGGTGGTGTTCACGCTGGGCTATTCGCACCCGATCGAGTACCCGCTGCCGAGCGGCATCGAAGTTGCGATTGACCCCAAGCAGACGCACCTGACGGTGAGCGGCATTGACCGACAGAAGGTGGGCCAGGTGGCAGCGGAAATGCGTTCGCTGCGTTCGCCGGACCCCTACAAGAACAAGGGCGTGCGCTACTCGAACGAGAAGCTGAAGAAGAAGGCCGGCAAGACGGGCGCCAAGTAAACCGAACGGGGCCGCAGGGCGGCTCCGCCCATAGGAAGGGGAAGCGATGATTACGCAGACCAAGAGAAACGAAATTCGCCAGCGCATCCATGCGCGCATCCGGCAGAAGCTTTCCGGCACAACCGAGCGTCCGCGGCTGAACGTGTACCGCTCGCTGAACCACATTTACGCGCAGGTAATCGACGACGTGAAGGGCGAGACGATTGTGTCGGCCTCGACCATCAAGCTGAAGACCGGCGGCAATGTGGCGGCAGCCAAGGAGATCGGCAAGACCATCGCCGAGCTGGCCAAGGAAAAAGGCGTTACCAAGGTGGTCTTCGACCGCGGTGGATTCCTGTATCACGGACGCATCAAGGCTCTTGCGGATGCGGCGCGCGAAGCGGGATTGCAGTTTTAAGTCAACAGTGATCAGTGAACAGTGATCGGTGGTCACTGGCGGGCGGCGGCCCGGAAGGACAGACGAGAGCAATGACGACTTTGAAGAAGAAACTCGATGCCAACCAATACAACCTGAAGGATCAGGTTGTGGCCATCAATCGCGTGACGAAGGTGGTCAAGGGCGGCAAGAACATGTCGTTTGCCGCGCTGGTGGTGGTGGGCGACGCCGCTTCGGGCGTGGTGGGCTACGGTTCGGGCAAGGCCAAGGAAGTTCCGCAGGCGATCCGCAAGGGAATCGAATCGGCCAAGAAGAACCTGGTGAAGGTGAACCTGACCCAGACCACGATTCCGCATCAGGTGCTGGGCCGGTTTGGTTCGGGCCAGGTGCTGCTGAAGCCGGCTCCGGAAGGCACGGGCGTGATTGCCGGCGGCGCGGTGCGCGCGGTGATGACCTCGGCCGGCGTGCAGAATGTGCTGACCAAGAGCCTGGGCACGGCCAACCCCCACAACGTAATCAAGGCCACCTTTGCCGCGCTGACGCAACTGCGCGACAGGGCCGAAGTGGCCACGATGCGCGGCAAGCAGGTAGAGGAGCTGTAACCATGGCAGAGCAGAAGAAGATTCGCATTCAGTACTACCGCTCCGCGATTGCCACGCCGACCAAGCACAAGCTGGTAATCAAGGGCCTGGGCTTTACCCGCCTGAACCAGATTGTGGAGCGCGTCGACAACGAGTCGGTGCGCGGCATGGTGAAGACGGTTCCGCACCTGGTGCGGATTCTGGAAAGCTAGCGGCAACCGGTTCGCTCCTGGCGAGCCGATCACAATTCTTGAAACGCGAGTCGGGGAGGGCTGAAATGGCCATTCCCCGGCGCTATTAGCGAGGAAATCATGGCAAAGAATCTATCCAATCTGCGCGCCCCGAAGAAGGCAAACACCGGGCGCAAGCGTGTCGGCCGCGGTATGGGCTCCGGCATGGGCAAGACCTCGACCCGCGGCCACAAGGGCCAGGGCTCCCGTTCGGGCTTCAGCCTGATGCGCGGTTTTGAAGGCGGCCAGATGCCGCTGCACCGCCGCCTGCCCAAGCGCGGCTTTACCAACATCTTCCGCACCGAGTACACGGTCATCAATCTGGATCGCATTGCTGATCTGGATGTGAAGGAGATCGCGCTCGAGGATTACAAGAAGCTCGGCCTGGCCTCCTCGGCCAAGGCGCTGATCAAGATTCTTGGTTCGGGCGAGCTGACCAAGGCTGTGACAGTGCACGCGCACAAGTTTTCCAAGTCGGCGGCCGAGAAGATTGAGAAGGCCGGCGGCAAGGTGGTTGTGGCTGGAGCGGTCGCGGCAGCCTAGGAGCGGATCGGCTAGGGGTCCGCGGCTGTGTCCGCGGACACGGCGCCTGAAGGCCACGGCCCCGGAGAATTCTGAAACAGGGGAATTCCGGGCCAACGGTAGAAATCCAGGCGCAGCCTACAATGGACGTAGGGCAGTTTCCACCGGCGGCAACGCCTGAAGCGGACGAGCGACGATGGTTGAGAAGTTTCTGAACATTTTCCGGATCCCCGACCTGCGCAAGCGGGTTCTGTTCATGCTGGGCATTCTGGCCGTTTACCGGCTCGGCGCCTACATCCCCACCCCCGGCGTTGACTTCAAGCAGATTGAGCGGCTGTTCAACAGTCAGGCAGGTTCCGCGCTTGGCCTGATGGATCTGTTCGGCGGCGGCAACCTGCGCCGCATGACCATCTTCGCCCTGGGCATCATGCCGTACATCACGGCATCGATCATCTTCCAGCTTCTGACCGTGGTGTACGAGCCGTTGGCGCGCATCCAGAAGGAAGGCGAGCTGGGCCGGCGCAAGATTACGCAGTGGACCCGCTACGTCACCGTCATTCTGGGCGCATTGCAGTCGATTGGTATCGCCGCGATTCTGACCCGTACGCCGGGTCTGGTGCTGCATCCGGGCATCGGCTTTGACCTGCTGACGGTGCTGACGCTGACCGCCGGCACGGCCTTCATCATGTGGCTGGGTGAGCAAATCACCGACCGCGGTATCGGCAACGGCATGAGCCTGCTGATCTTTGCCGGCATTGTGGCTGGATTGCCGCGTGGCGTGGGCGAACTGATCCAGAAGATTCAGACCAATGCGTGGGGTTCTCTGACCGCGTTTGGCGTGCTGTTCCTACTGGCAGCGATGGTTCTGGTAGTGGCGTTCATCGTGTTTGTGGAGCGCGCAGAGCGCCGCATCCCGATCCAGAGCGCGCGCCGTATCGTGGGCCGCCGCATGATGGGTGGAGCTTCAAGCCATCTGCCGCTGAAGGTGAATTCCGGCGGCGTGATGCCGGTGATTTTCGCGCAGTCGATTCTTTCCATTCCGCTGATGCTGGGCCAGATGGAGGCAGTGCAGAACAGCCGCTTCCTGCAGCCGCTGATCCAGGCCATTCAGCCGGGCTATCCCTGGTACGAGTTTCTGTACATGCTGGGCATCGTCTTCTTCGCGTACTTCTACGTGTCGATTGTGATGAAGCCGGATGACATTGCAGACAATTTCCGCAAGTCGGGCTCGTTCATTCCCGGAATCCGCCCCGGCAAACGTACCTCGGACTTTATCAACGATATTTTGACGCGCATTACGCTGGTAGGTGCTGTCTATCTCATCCTGATCTCGCTGATTCCAACGGCCATGATTTCCGGCCTGCGGTTTGACAAGATCTGGCTGATTGGACGGTTTATGGAGAACCTGCCGAACTGGGTAATTCATGGTATGGGGGTCAACTTCTACTTCGGCGGCACTTCGCTGCTGATTGTGGTGGGAGTTGCCATGGACACTGTGAACCAGATCGAATCGCAGCTGATCATGCGGCACTATGACGGCTTTTCCCCGCGCTCCGGTCGCATCCGCGGAAGGAAAACCTGGTAATGTCTTCTGTTGCAACAGTTGTTGCACGCGATACGGGAAACGCATCCAAACTCGTTCCGGGACCTGTGCTGCTGCTGGGCGCCCCCGGTGTAGGCAAGGGCACACAGGCCAAAGAGCTGGTCAAGCTGTGGGGTATTCCGCAGATTTCGACCGGCGATCTGCTGCGCGCCAACGTGACGCAGGGGACGGCGCTGGGCAAGGCGGCCAAAGAGATTATGCAGCGGGGCGAGCTTGTGCCCGACTCGCTGGTAAACGAAATGGTGGCCGTGCGGTTGCAACAGCCTGATACGGAACGGGGTTACATCCTGGATGGATTTCCCCGTACCATTCCGCAGGCCGAATGGCTGGATGGACGGCTGGGGACCATCTCCCAGTCGCTGCCACTGGTTGCTGTCAGCCTGCAAGTGGACTATAATCAGTTACTGCGCCGAATTACGGGGCGCAGGAACTGTCCTGTCTGCCAGACCATCTATAACATCCACTCAAACCCGCCCAAGCGGGAGGGTTTTTGTGATGTGGAAGGTGCTGCTCTGGTACAGCGAGCCGACGACACGGAAAAGGTTTTTGCGGAGCGCATGCGCGCTTATGCCGCACAGACCGCGCCTGTGATCGATCACTACCGCACGCTGGGACGCTTTGTGGAAGTGGCTGGAGACGGGCCAATTGCCGCGATAGCGGCAGGAATTGTTGCCGCCGTGGAGCGGTTGCGCAGCTAGTTCGGGGTGTCTTCACGGACCCACGAGCAGGGCGTGCAGCGCTCAGGCGGAGTTTTGCGCGTTTGAGGCGGTTGCTCTAAACGGGCAAAAGCAAGGAGCAGGACGTTGGCTGTTGTATTGAAGTCGTCGCAGGAAATCGAAAAGATGCGCCGCGCCGGACACATTGTCCGCGAGGTGCTGGAGACGGTGCGCGGGCTGGTAAAGCCCGGTGTGACCACGTTCGACCTGGAGAAGGCGGCCGACGCGAAAATTAAAGAGCTGGGCGCCAAGGCTGCATTCAAGGGCTATCACGGTTTTCCGTGCGTGCTGTGCACCTCGGTCAACAGCGAAGTGGTGCACGGCATTCCTTCCGTGAAGCGCGTGCTGAAGGAAGGCGACATTGTTTCCGTGGACTGTGGCGCGGTGATCGATGGGTTCTACGGGGACTCGGCGATTACGGTGCCGGTGGGCGAGAAGATTGATCCGGAGACGGCGCGGCTGCTGAAGGTGACCGAAGCTTCGCTGCATGCAGGTATTGCAGTGGTGAAGCCGGGCGCGACGCTGGGCGATATTGGCGCGGCGGTGCAGGGCGTGGTGGAGGCCGAGGGCTTCTCCGTGGTGCGCGATTTTGTGGGGCACGGCATTGGGTCGAACATGCACGAGGATCCGCAGATACCGAATTACGGCGAAGCGGGCCGGGGCATGAAGTTGCGCGCGGGCATGGTGATTGCAATTGAGCCCATGGTGAATGCCGGGCAGCCCGATGTGAAGGTGCTGCGGGACGGCTGGACGGCCGTGACCAACGACGGAAGCATGAGTGCTCACTTTGAGCACACGGTGGCGGTCACCGACACCGGAGCAAAAATTCTGACCGTGTAGCGATACGCGGCCAAACGAGTCAACGGGCGGGTTAACCGCAGGCGGGAGACGGTTTGTCGAAGGAAGATGCGATTGAGGTAATGGCAACAGTCATTGAGACGCTGCCCAATGCCATGTTCAAGGTCAAGCTCGAGAATAATCACGAGGTGCTGACCCACGTTTCGGGAAGGATGCGCAAGAACTTCATCCGCATTCTGCCGGGCGACCGCGTGGCGGTGGAGCTGAGTCCGTACGACCTGAATCGCGGAAGGATCGTTTACCGCTACAAGTAAGTTTTGTTGAAAGCCGCGTTTTCACATTCGTTGGGGATGCGCGGAGAAGGGCAGTCGAGGAATGAAGGTCCGTGCATCAGTAAAGAAGATTTGCGTGAAATGCAAGGTCATCAACCGCCATGGTGTGGTTCGTGTGATCTGCGAGAACGCAAAGCACAAGCAGCGCCAGGGCTAAGAGGGTCTGGCGAAGCGCGGAGACTCCGCAAGTGAGGGGCGAGTTAGCTTGAGTCAAGGCTTGCGATGAACCCCGGAGCGACCGCAACAACCCGTGCGAACCGGCGCTAGGCCGGTGGCACTTAACAAGGAAGCAGCAAAGGAATCAGAATGGCACGTATTGCTGGCGTTGATCTGCCCCGCAACAAGCAGGCACGGATCGCGCTCACTTACATTTTCGGGATCGGAGACCCGCGTGCGAAGAAGATTCTGAACAAGGCGAACGTAGACGCGTTCAAGAAGGTTCAGGATCTCGGCGAGGAAGAGGTCAACCGCATCCGTCAGGTGATTGAAGACGAGGGCGATGTCGAAGGCGACCTGCGCAAGGACGTCCAGATGCACATCAAGCGCCTCATCGACATCCAGAGCTACCGCGGCACGCGGCATCGGCGCGGACTGCCGGTGCACGGTCAGCGGACCCACACTAACGCCCGCACCCGCAAGGGACCCCGTAAGGGCACAGTTGCTGGCAAGAAGAAAGCGACGGCGAAGACCTAATGGCGAAACCAGAGAAGGCCGGCGCGAAGGCTGGCAAGAACAAGAAGTTCAAGAAGCGCGAACGCAAGAATGTGCCGTACGGCATTGTGCACATTCAGGCGTCGTTCAACAACACCATCGTTACCATCACCGACCAGGTGGGCAACACAATCAGCTGGAAGAGCGCAGGCTCACTCGGCTTCCGCGGTTCGCGCAAGGGCACGCCGTTCGCGGCGCAGCAGGCAGCGTCGAACGCCGCGGGCATGGCGCGCGATCACGGTCTGCGCGCTGTGGATGTGCGCGTCGCCGGTCCAGGATCGGGCCGCGAGTCGGCAATCCGTGCACTGGCTGCCGCGGGCATCGAAGTCAAGTCCATCCGCGACGTGACGCCGGTGCCGCACAACGGCTGCCGTCCGCCGAAGCGTCGCAGAGTGTAAGAGCAGGTTCAAGGGGCTAGGTCCTAGAACCTAGTCCCTCAACATAGGGCCGGGAACGGAAGCGCGCGAGCGTGTAAACCGGCCGTCATCCGAAGTCAGGAGAAGAAATGGCACGTTATACCGGAGCAGTCTGCCGCCTTTGCCGTCGCGAAGGCACGAAACTCTTTCTGAAGGGCACCAAGTGCACCTCAGACCGTTGCCCGCTGGAGAAGCGCAACTTTCCCCCCGGACAACATGGCAAGGACCGCAAGGCCAAGATTGTGGGCTATGGCCTGCAGCTGCATGAGAAGCAGAAGGCCAAGCGCATCTACTTCACGCTTGAAGGCCAGTTCCGCGCGTACTACGAGAAGGCCAGCCGCGCGCAGGGCGTCACCGGCGACCTGTTGATTCAGCAGCTGGAGCGCCGTCTGGACAATGTGGCGTTCCGTCTAGGCTTTGCCATCAGCCGCCGCCAGTCGCGCCAGATTGTGCGCCACGGCCACGTGACCGTGAACGGCCGCAAGGTGAACATTCCTTCGTACCAGGTGAACGTCGGCGACGAGATCGCAGTGGTGGAAGCGGCGAAGAAGTTTGTGGTGGTGGACCAGGCGGCGCAGTATGCCGCGGCCAACCCCGCGCCGGTCTGGCTGGAAGTGAATTACGAGAATCGCTCGGGCCGTATTCTTTCGCTGCCCAAGCGCCAGGATGTTGCACTGCCGATCAACGAACAGCTGATCGTCGAACTGTATTCGAAGTAACAGCTGCTAGCTGCTAGCTGCTAGCTGCTAGCTTCATGGTGCGAACCGATTCTGTTTCCGGTTGCGCGATGGGCTAGGAGCTAGAGGCTGAAAGCTGGAGGCTGCATTTCATCACGAAGGAGAACTTGCGCGGCCGCCGCAAAATGCTTCGCGACGTACATGCCGCGCGGGAGACGAGACGAATATGCTTTGGAGAGGATTCCAGAAACCCAAGCGTCTGGCAGTTGATGCCGAGACACTCACCGATACCTTTGGCAAGTTCAGCGCCCAGCCCTTTGAGCGCGGCTTTGGCACCACCATCGGCAATGCGCTGCGCCGCACGCTGCTCAGCTCGATTGAAGGCGCTGCCGTGACCGCCGTTCGCATTGAAGGCGTGCTGCACGAGTTCCAGTCCATCCCTGGCGTCGTAGAAGACGCAACCGACATCATCCTGAACCTGAAGCAGGTTCCGTTCAAGCTCTCTGGCGAGGGCCCGAAGGCGCTTTACCTGCGCGCCGACCAGCCTGGCGTTGTGACCAGCGGCATGATTGAAGCCGATGGCGACGTCGAGATTCTGGACAAGAACGTGTACATCGCCACCGTCTCCGAAGGCGGACGCCTGGAGATGGAAATGCGCCTGAAGCGCGGCCGCGGCTACGTTTCGGCGGACAAGAACTTCGATGGGGATCTTGGCCTGGGCTTTATTCCGGTCGACTCCGTGCACTCGCCCGTGCGGCGCGTGAACTACGCGGTGGACGCGGCTCGTCTGGGACAGATTACGGACTACGACAAGCTGACGCTGGAAGTGTGGACCAACGGCGCGGTGCTGCCGGCCGATGCAGTGGGCCTAGCCGCCAAGCTGCTGAAGGACCACATGAACATCTTTATCAACTTCGAGGAAGAGATTGAAACGGAGTCGCGTGGCGAGGAAGGCCGCGTGCTGCTGCGCAACGACAATCTCAATCGCTCGGTTGAGGAGCTGGAGCTTTCGGTCCGCAGCTACAACTGCCTGAAGAACGCGAACATTCAGACGATTGGCGAACTGGTGCAGAAGACCGAAGCCGAGATGCTGAAGACCAAGAACTTCGGCCGCAAGAGCCTGAACGAGATCAAGGAAATCCTGGCGCAGATGGGTTTGTCGCTGGGCATGAAGATCGACGAGCAGGGCAATGCGGTACCGGGACCGACGAGCATTTCGCCGGCGGCGGCGCTGGCCTCGAGCTTTGGCCGCTTTGACGATGAGGACGAGCCGCTGGACTCGGTGGACCTGCAACTGCCGACCGAGACAGAAAATTTCTAACTGCAGCTATCCGCTGATTCCGAAAGAGAGTTTTTACCATGCGCCATCGCAATGCAGGATTCAAACTCGGACGCAACACCAGCCACCGCCGCGCACTGCTGCGGAACCTGGTGACGTCAGTGATTGTTGAAGACCGCGTGGAGACGACCGTAGCCAAGGCCAAGGCCGTACGCCCGCACATTGAAAAAATGATTACTCTGGGGAAGAAGGGCGACGTGCACTCGCGGCGTCAGGCGCTCAGCTTCCTGCAGACCGACACGGCTGTTGAACGGCTGTTCGACACCGTGGCTCCGCGCTATGGCGATCGCCAGGGCGGCTATCTACGCATCGTCCGCACCGGCTTCCGCAAGGGCGACGGCGGCGAGAAGGCATTCATTGAACTGCTGGGCGCCGAAAAGCAGCTCGAGGCCAAGCGCCAGAAGAGCGCCGACCTGAAGGCCAAAAAGCGCGCCGAGTTGGAAAAGCAGCTTGAAGAAGCCAAGAAGGACGAAGCAGCCAAGGGCGGCGAAGAAGCCGCTTAAGCTGTTCGTATACTCAACCGCTGCAAGACAGAGCGGGCATCCGTTGCAACGGATGCCCGCTTTCTTCTTGTGTACGAAGTTCAGGCGTTGCCGCGGGAGCGCAGCTTGCGCGAGACCACCAGGGCGGCGACGAGAAGAGAGAGCATGACCAGTGCGCCGCTGCAATCGAGCAGCACATCGCTGAACATGCCGGTGCGGTCGGGAAGAAATGCCTGATGCAACTCGTCGGAGCTGGCGATGAGCGCGGTGCCGAGCAGGGCGAGCGTGGCGTCGAAGAAGAGCGAGAGGCGGGGAATTGTCATGCGCCAGGCACGCAGCCAGCAGAGGCCGATGGTTCCGTAGCCGAGAAAGTGTCCGGTTTTGCGGATGATGTGGTGCAGCAGATCCCAGCGATGGTTGGTGACGTGGCCGAAGATGGCCTCATAGATTGAACGCAACGGACCTGAGGTGTATTGCGCGCCGAGCATCTCTGTCGACTCAAGCGCGATGACGAACATGCAGAGAGCCACCGGAATCCACGCGCTCAATAGAGTAAAGGATCGTGACCGATGGCTCGATGGAGACAAAAATATCCCTCTTCCAGATGCGTGCCGTGGCTGCGGTGCTACTCTACGCGGTAGTTTGGAGCCTCGCGCGTAATGATGACATCGTGGACGTGGCTCTCGCGCAGGCCGGCGCCGGAGATGCGGACAAAGTGAGCTTTCTCCTGCAGATCCTTGATGGTTCCACAGCCGAGATAGCCCATGCCACTGCGCAATCCGCCGACGAGCTGATAGACCATGGACTCCAGCGGTCCACGATAAGGCACGCGGCCTTCGATGCCCTCGGGCACGAACTTGGCGAGGCGGTTTTGTCCGCTGCGCTCGCGCTGCACGACGCCTTCCGCATTTTCCTGTGCGGCGGCCAGGTCGGCGTTGGACTGGAAGTAGCGTTCGCCTGAGCCCTGGCTCATGGCGGAGAGCGAGCCCATGCCACGATAGGACTTGAAGCTGCGGCCCTGGTAGAGGATGGTTTCGCCGGGGCTCTCGTCTACGCCGGCAAAGAGCGAGCCGATCATGACTGAGCTTGCACCGGCGGCGATGGCCTTGGTGATTTCGCCCGAGTACTTGATGCCGCCATCGGCAATGACGGGAATGCCCTGCTCGTGCGCGGCGCGGTAGGCCTCGGAGATGGCGGTGATTTGCGGCATACCGGCGCCGGTAACCATGCGCGTGGTGCAAATGGAGCCGGGGCCGATGCCGACCTTGATAGCGTCCGCGCCGGCGTCTATGAGGGCGCGGGCACCCTCGTAGGTGGCCACATTACCGGCCAGCAGAGCGACGTTGGGAAATGCCTTCTTCACATCGCGTACAGCTTCGAGCACGCGCGACGAGTGTCCGTGCGCGGAGTCGATGGCGAGCACGTCGGCACGGGCTTTCACGAGTTCGGCGGCCCGCTCCAGATAGTCGCCCGTGGCGCCGATAGCGCCGCCCACGCGCAGCCGGCCTTGCTCGTCCTTGCTGGCGTTGGGATACTTGAGCTTCTTCTGGATGTCCTTTACGGTGATCAGGCCCTTGAGCTCATACTGGTCGTTGACGACGAGGAGCTTTTCGACACGGTGCTTGTGGAGGATGAACTCGGCTTCCTCAAGCGTGGTGCCGACGGGGACGGTGATGAGGTTTTCCTTGGTCATCACGTCGCCAATGGGAATGTCGCTGCGGGTTTCAAAGCGGAGGTCGCGGTTGGTGAGGATGCCGACCAGCTTTTTGCCGCGCGTAACGGGCACGCCGGAAATCTTATAGCGGCGCATCACTTCGAGGGCGTCGGCGATGAGTTGATCGGGCCCGATGGTGACGGGGTCGACAATCATGCCGCTCTCCGAGCGCTTCACCTTGTCGATCTCGCCGGCTTGGTCAACAATGGCGAGATTACGATGCACGATGCCGATGCCGCCCTGCTGCGCCATGGCAATGGCCATGCGTGACTCGGTGACGGTATCCATGGCAGAGGAGAGCAGCGGAGTGTTGAGCGTAATAGTGCGTGTGAGCTGGGTTTGCGTGCTCACCTGCGCGGGCACGACGTCGCTGTAGGCAGGAACCAGCAGCACATCGTCGAAGGTCAGGGCTTCCGTCAGAGTTTTCTCTAGCATGATGCGTCAATGCGCCTGGCGGCGCGGAGAGT
>DASVLI010000179.1:0-4051 GCA_036384955.1 Occallatibacter sp. | reverse complement strand
GCATTGAAGCCGCCAGCATGGACGCTATCGCCCAGGCCTCCGGCGTCAGCAAAGCCACCATCTACAATCACTGGGCCGACAAGGAAGCGCTGCTGCTGGAAGTGATGGAGTTGATCCACGGCCTCAAGCGCGAGCCGGAGTTCGTCGACACCGGCAATGTCTGCCAGGACCTGACCTGGGTGCTCACCCGCCGCCCGCCAGACGAGTACGACGCGCAGCGCACCCGCCTCACCCCCTCGCTCATCGCTTACTCCGCACACCATCAGGAGTTCGGCGCAGCCTGGCGGCATCGCGTTCTACAGCCCGCGCGCGTAGCCATTACCCGCATCATGAAGCGCGGCATGCAAAGCGGCCAGTTGCGCAAGGTCGACACCGAAATCGCCATCGCGCTCCTGCTCGGTCCGGCGCTCTACATGCACATCTTCTTCAAAGACCAGCCGGCGAACCGCCCCGACATTGGCCCGGAGACCGCGCAGGCCTTCTGGCGCGCCTACGGCATCGAGTCCGTCAAAAAATCCCCAAAGAAGAAGTCCCGCTAAAATCCGCCTGGCCGTTCCTGCGCCACATTACTGGGCGCTCCAGGGCGAGCCCCGGAGCGCAATCGTGCCTGCGTCGAGCGGCCCTTCGCGCCGTGCCTTCCACCCGGCTCCCGCAACATAATTTGTGCAATGCAGCCGCGCCCCGTAGAATCATTTCTGGGCAACAGGCAGTCCCTGCGATAGTGATGCGGGAGGCCATTGCCATGCGACCCATGAGCGAACAGGCGACAGGTACTCCCCAAACCACGCAGCCCATGACCGCGGCGTGGAGCAAAGTTGAGAAGGCGCGCCACCCGCAGCGGCCTTACCCCATGGACTTTATTGAGCGGATCTTTACCGACTTCAGTGAGATTCACGGCGACCGCGCCTATGGCGACGACGAAGCAGTCGCATGTGGCATGGCCCGTCTTGGCAGCGAAGAAGTCCTGGTCATCGGCAACCGCAAGGGCGGCTCCACCAAAGAGCGTGTGCGCCGCAACTTCGGCATGCCGCATCCCGAGGGCTATCGCAAGGCTCTCCGCTGCATGAAAATAGCGGAGAAGTTCAACCGCCCCGTCATCAGCCTCATCGATCTTCCCGGCGCGTATCCCGGCCTTGGCGCGGAAGAGCGCGGCCAGGCTGAAGCCATTGCCCGCAATCTGCGCGAAATGGCCCGTCTGCGCGTGCCCACCATCTCCGTGGTCAGCGGAGAGGGCGGCTCCGGCGGCGCGCTGGCGCTGGCCGTCAGTGACCGCGTGCTCATTCTCGAAAACGCGCTCTACTTCGTCATCACACCCGAGTCCTGCGCGGCCATCATGTGGCGCGACGCCAACCAGAAGCAGCTTGCCGCCGACGCCATGCGCATCTCCGCCGAGGAAGTGCGCAAGCTCGGCTGTGTGGACGAGATTGTCCGCGAGCCCGAGGGCGGCGCGCACCTGGATCACGAAGCTGGCACAGGCCTGCTGGGCAGCGCGCTCATTCGCCACCTCGCAGAGCTCAAGGCCAAGCCCATCGACGAATTGATTGCCGCGCGCCAGCAAAAGTTCCGCACCATCGCGCGGTTCTACACGGAAGGCTGATTCCGTTGACGCTTGTCAAAAATCCAATGCGCCGCACCCACGCGACGCAGACAGTAAGGTGCCCCCGATGAGCACTCCTGTCCGCGGCGCGAAACTGCGCGCCTATCTTGAATTCCTCGCCGCCATCATTTTCTTCCTGGTGGCGCGCGTGGTCGCCCGTCAGGCCGCGCCCGGCTGGGTGCGCGACGGCTGGGTCCCGCTCGTCGAGCAGGGAACTCTCGCGCTTCTTCTCATCCTCGGCTACACCGTCTTCGGCCGCTTCATCGGCGGCCAAAAAACATTCCTCGTCCAGCAGGGCTTTCCGCTCCGTGAAGGCTGGCTCCGCGAAGCGCGTCTCGGTATCGCCACCGGATGGGGCCTTGCCATCGCCTGCGTGCTGCCGCTCACCATTCTTGGCGGCATCGCCGTGGTGCTCAACCTGCAGTCTGCCGCCTGGGGCTGGTGGATTGTCGATCTCGCCTTCTTCGCTCTTCTCGCCTTCGTCGAGGAAATGGCCTTCCGCGGCTACGGCTTTCAGCGGCTTGAGCGCGTAGTTGGCCCGGTGGGTGCGGCCGTCGTCTTCGGAGTGCTCTACATGATCTTGCAGGCCGGGCTGCCCGGCTCCAGCCTGATCAGCTACTTCGTCTCCGGCGCTCTGGCCACTCTGCTTTCCGTCACCTATCTGCGCACCCGCGCCCTGTGGTTCAGCTGGGGCATCAACTTTGCCTGGAAGGCCTCACGCGCCCTCATCTTCGGCCTGGTCATCAGCGGTGTCGGCAATCTCTCGCCCGTCGTGCAGGGTGAGCCGATGGGCCGCCACTGGCTCACCGGCGGCGGCTATGGACTCGACGGCAGCTGGCTGGCTTTGGTGGTCCTGCTGGTCGCCATCCCCGTGGTTTTCCACCTTACCGGCGAGCTCGACTTCATCCACAACGCCCCGGTCTTCATTCCCGGCGGAATCCCCGTCGACATCGATGCCGCAGCCCGCAGCCAGCACGAAGCCGCCATGGGCGCAGCCCCCGCCCCGCCGCCGCTGGTGCAAATCCTCCCCGCCGCCGCCCCTGCCGCTTCCGAACCGCCTTTACCCCCGCCGCAACCCAAAGAATAGCGCCGTCCTCCCGGGCGGCTGTCGCGTGGGCCTCCCGGCCCACGCCGTACCCCATCCTTGCACCGCAAGGATGAAGAATGCCGTCCACTCCAAGCCGTTCACTGTTGGCTGTGAGCTGTCAGCTGCAAGCTGCCACTTGCATCTCTCAGCGCTTTGCGCCATCCTGTTTCCACCATGGGAGGCAGCCCCGTGCGCGCTTCGCGTGTATCCCCCGTCCGTTTCCCGGCGCTCGACCTTCGCCGCGCCCTCGGCAGTTGTGTGCTCGTCGCCAGCGCCCTCGCGCTCCCAGCCCCCGCCCAGGTCCTCGTCATTGACTCCAACGGCAACGCCCACACCACCGCCACCGGCGCCCCCGTTGACCGCCGCTTTGCGCAGGTCCAGCCCACCAGCGTGGCGCTTCCCAAAGTCAGCCTCAACTCCAAATCGCGGCTTGATCTCATCCGTACTCTGCAATCCGAGCAGGGCTTTGCCATGCGCCCAATCCCGCGCGGCCGCAAGGGCCTCATCCTCGAAGCCAACGGCCTGCTGCAGCCCGCCGGCGAGGCCTACCTCAACATGGTCACCAACGCCGGCCTCAGCGCCAAACCCGGTGACCGCCTCGTCCTCACCGACGTCAAGGTCGACCACAACCGCATCGTCTTGCTGCTCAACGGCGGCCCCGACCGCAAGCATCGCTTCCTGCGCCACATCCAAATCGGCGCCAGTGCGCAAATGTCGCCCGTCGTGCAAGACGACTCGCAGGAGCCCATAGGCGCGCGCCTCACTCTGGTCTTCAAGGGCGGCAGCGTGCCCGAGCTCTCCGGTGCCGACGTCAAAGCCCTCCTCGCTCCGCTCATCTCCTTCGACGTAAAAACCCCCATTCAGGCCTTCACCGACACCTTGCCGCCCATGCTGCGCGACGCCATCCTCAACCACCACGTGCTGGTCGGCATGAGCACCGACATGGTGATGTTTGCCCTCGGCCAGCCCGAGCGCAAAACCCGCGAAATGGATGGCCTGACGCCTTTCGAGGAGTGGATTTACGGCCAGCCGCCCAAGGATGTCGAATTCGTCCGCATCAACGGCAACCGTGTCATCCGTGTCGAAATCGCCAAGATGGGCGCGCCGCTGCAAATCTTCGACAAGGACGTGGTCGAGGGCATGATGCGCACCGATGGCTCGCCCCTCAATCCCGGTGACCCGTCCGGCGCCCGCACCGTGCAAATGGGTGACGTGCACCGCGATCCCGATCTTCAGGCGCCCGACGCTCCGCCCAGCCTGCGCGCTCCCGGCGAAGCCGCGCCAGCCAGCAACACCAGCCACGGCCTGGGAGAGATGCGCCCCGTCCGCTTCCCGGAAAAGGGCCCCAACGCCCAGCCCGACCAGCA
>DASVLI010000178.1:0-3912 GCA_036384955.1 Occallatibacter sp. | reverse complement strand
GCGATCGCGCGCCACCGCGCGGGTTACGCCCATGCTGTACCGGCGGCTGTATCCGCGCGCGGACCGGGTGATTTGCCAGTCGCAGGCAATGGCAGATGAACTCGCGCGTGAACTTGCTTTGAAGCCGGAGCGAATTTCCGTACTGCGAAACCCCGTGGACCTGGACGGCGTGCGGATGGAAGCTCAGCGCAGCGCGATTCAGCCGTCTGGATATGGACCGCATTTGCTGGCGGTGGGCCGGCTGTCGCATGAAAAGGGTTTTGACATGCTGCTGCGGGCGGTGAATGCGCTGCGCGCGTGGTTCCCTTCCATCACGCTGACCATTGCCGGCAGCGGGCCCGAGGAGGAAGCGTTGCACGAGCTGGCGCGAGCGCTGGGGATGACGGCAGTGGTGAAGTTTCTGGGAAGGGTGAATTCGCCGGCGGCGTATTTTGGCGCGGCGGATGTGTTTGTGCTGTCGTCTCGGCACGAAGGAATGCCGAATGCGCTGCTGGAGGCAGCAGCAGCAGGATTGCCTATAGTGGCGACACCGGCGGCAGGCGGCGTGCCGGAGTTGCTGGCGAGCAGGCAGGGCGTGTGGATGGCGGACGCGGTGAGCTGCGAGGCGCTGATGCGCGCTCTGCGGCATGCGCTGATGGTGCTTACGCCGGAGAAGCGATTCGCGCATGAATGGGTGGAAGAATTCGCGCTGAAGCCGGCCATTGCCGCATATGAGGCTCTGATTGAAGAGGAGCTGGCGATGGCCGCGGGATGAAGCACGTCGCGTACATGATTCCCACGATTGACCGCATGGGCGGCGCAGAGCGGCAGGTGCTGTTGCTTGCAGAAGGCATGGCACGGCGCGCGTGGCGGGTGACGGTGGTGGCGCTGAGCGGCGGAGGCGGCGAGCAGGCGGCGGAGTTGCGGCAAGACGGCGTGGGCTTTGTGACTCTGCGCATGAGGAAGGGATGGGCGGACCCGCGCGGCTGGATGCATTTGCGGCGCTGGCTGCGCGCCGAGCGGCCCGGAGTGCTGCACGCGCATCTGCCGCATGCGGCGTGGATGGCGCGCTGGTCGCGGGTGCTGACGCCGGGGCCGGCGGTGATCGATACGATTCACACCACGGCGACGGGAACGGCGGGGCGGCGCTGGGGCTACCGGCTGAGCGGCTGGCTGAGCGATATGACGACGGCGGTGAGCAGCGACGCAGGTGAGGCGTGGCGCGTGGCTGATATGGTGGCGGCGGAAAAGCTGATTACGATTCCCAATGGACTGGACACGGGGCGCTGGAGGCCGGATGCGGCGGTGCGGGCGAGAGCGCGCGCGGAGGCTGGGATTGGCGAGCAGTTTTTGTGGCTGGCGGTGGGGCGGCTGGAGGCGGTGAAGGATTATGCGACGCTGCTGCGTGGATTCTCGCGGATGGTGAGCGGTTCCCTGCTGGCGATAGCCGGGGCTGGTGCGATGGAAGCAGAGCTGCGCGCGCTGGCGACTGAACTTGGACTGAATGAGCGGGTGCGATTTTTGGGATTTGTGCCGGACACGCTGCGATGGATGCAGGCGGCCGATGGGTATGTGCTGACCTCGCGGTGGGAAGGGCTGCCGATGAGCGTGCTGGAGGCAGCGGCGTGCGGGCTGCCGATTGTGGCGACGGATGTGCCGGGAACGCGCGGGCTTTTCGAAGAAGGGCTTGATGGGCTGCGAGTGAAGAGCGGCGATGCGGAGTCACTGGCCGAGTCAATGCGAAGCGTGGAAGCCATGCCGAGCGGCGAACGCGCACGGATGGGCGCGGCGGCGCGGCAGCACGTGGAAGCGCGGTATGAGCTGGAGCACGTGCTTCGTCGCTGGGAGATGCTGTACGAGCAGTTACGCCGCGATTAGGCCGCGGCGCGACGCAGCGAGCGCAGGCGGATGCGAGTGAGCGCGAACGTTGATGCGATGGAATTGCTTATCGAGAACTCGCGCGGGATGTAGTCCTCACTGATGCGATCAAAGGATGTGAACTGGCGGGAGTGAGCGGCGAGAAAATCGTCGAGCGTGCGCAGGTCTGCGTCCGTGGCGGTGTTGGGGTGGATGCAGATGGTCCAAAGGCCGGAGCGCTGCTCGACGGGCTGCCAGAGCTGCTGCGGAAGCCAGACCACACCGCCGCGGCGGAAGGGTGCGCGGCCGAAGCCATCGCTGAGGCAATCGATGCCGGCAGCGAGCAAGGCACGGAGCGTGGCGCGGTCGAAACCGTGGCGCGGCGCGACGAAGAGGCGCGGGTCGAGGCCGCGGGAGCGCAGCTTGGCCATGCCTGCCTGCATCCAGCGCAACTGAGTGTGCATGGAGATGCCGGCGAACTCGGTTCTTTTATGAAGCGGGAGAAGGCTGCGGCCACGGGCCTGGCATAGGTGGCGATAGCCATGCAGGGCGACGACGGCGCCGCGCGCCTGGAGGAAGCGCATGGACTGCCAGAAGTCTGGGGCGTGCGGATCGATCATCAACATGGGGTCCTGGTTGTCGGGCACCACGGCGAGGATGGGCTGGATGCGGTGGCGGTCGAGCAGCTCGGCAAAGCGCTGCCAGCGACGACGCGCCATGGTGGGGCAGAGGTCGTCGAAGCGCAGGAGGTATTGAGCGGGCATGTTCATTGGGGAGACTCCGCGAGACGCGAACGGAGCAGGCGGCGCGCCCAGAAGGTGAGAAAGAGGAAGGTGGAGGCGGTCCAGAGCGAGGTGGCGAGGGCGATGCCGGCCACACCGAACCGGCGCATGAGGACGAGGTTGAGGGCGATGTCGAGCGCGAGGTTGATGAGGCCGCAGTAGAAGACGAGGTCGGTGCGGCGCATGGCAACGATGAGCCGATAAGGCACGCGGCTGCAGGCGAAGAATGGAATTTGCAGCGCGTACATGGCAAGGACGGGTGTGACGACGGCGGTGTCTGCCGCGTGGAATGCGCCGTGCTGGAAGGTAAGACGAATGAGCCAGTGCGCGCCAAGGATGAGCGCGGCGGCGATGGGGATGGAGACGGCGGCCATGAGCGCGAGCCAGTGGGTAAACATGCGGCGGCACTCGCGCCAGTCTTGCGCGGCGACAAGCTCGGAAAACGCGGGTGTGACGGCGGAGGAGACGGCTCCGGCAAGCAGGGTGAGCGTGACGCTGACGAAGCGATTGGCGTAGACGAGCGCGGAGACGCTGCCGGCGGGCAGCATGGCGGCCATGGCCTGGTCGACAAGCAGGCCGCCGGAGGCAACGACGCTGCTGAGCAGGACTGGGCCGTATTGCCGGGCGACTTCGCGCGTGGCTTCATTGGGGCCGGACCATGCGAGATGAAATTTGTATCCGCTGGAGTGCATGAGGCGCGCAGAGAGCGCGGCGTAGAGGAGTGTGCCGACGACGGTGGAGACAGCAAGTGCCCAGATGCCGAGTTGCGCACGCAAGAGCGGCGTGACGGCGAGAATGGCGAGCGGAATGGCGGCGGGAGCGAGTGCGGGTGCCGCGAATTTTCCGGTTGTGTTGAGCACGGCGACGCAGTTGGCGGCGACGCCGGCGAAGAGCACCGTGGGCAGCACCCCATAGAAGAGGCGAACGGAGAGGTGAAGCTTGTCCGCGGCGAAGTTGGAGGCGATGAGCGGGAAGAACCACGGAGCGGCGGCGGCCATTGCGAGCGAGGCGGCGGTGAGGAGAAGGCAGGTCCAGAGCATGGAGCCGGAGAGAAGCTGCTGGGCGCGGGCCAGGCCCTGCTGCGCGCGGACGCGGACGAGGGTGGGGATGAGGGCCTGGTTCATGGATTCGGAGATGAGATTGACGAGCAGCGCGGGGACGAGCGAGGCGGCGAGGAAGGCATCCATGGCGTCGCTGCGGCCGTAGAGGCCGGCGACGGCGAATTCTTTGACCGTGGCGACGAGCTTGACGAGGATGGCGACGGATGCGACGACGCCGGCGGCGCGCGCCACCT
>DASVLI010000177.1:0-21929 GCA_036384955.1 Occallatibacter sp. | reverse complement strand
CGGCGATAGGCGCGCAGGGTGTGCGTGGATGCGCCGCGCTCGGCGGAGAGCACGTGGAGATAATCGTCGACAAGAGTGGCGAGCGGCGCGGCAGTCATGCGCTTTCCTTGTCGCGCACGACGAGCATGGGGCCGGTGCTGGCCTCAGCCGAGCGCGCTTTGGAACGCGGATGGTGCATGCGGTGTACGGCCTTGAGGCGGCCCAGCGCGAGATGGGTGTAGACCTGCGTGGTGGAGATGTCGGCATGGCCGAGCATGAGCTGCACGCTGCGCAGGTCCGCGCCGTGCTCCACCATGTGGGTGGCGCAACTGTGGCGCAGTTTGTGGGGGCTGGCGGAGTTGTTGGCCGCCTTGACCAGATGCCAGATCCACTGGCGGGTGAGCGGGCTGCCGCGGAGCGAGAGAAACAGGCGCATGCCGCTTTGGCGTTTTTGCATGGCGCTGCGTGTGGAGCTGATGCGCGCCAGATGCGGGCGGCCTTCGCGGAGATATTCCTCGATTGCTTCAATGGCGGTGCGGCCCAGGGGAACGATGCGCTCCTTGTCGCCCTTGCCGCGCACCTGCGCGCGGCCGGCGTCGAGCGCGATATCGCCGAGGTTGAGCGCGGTAACTTCAGAGACGCGCAGTCCGCCGGCGTAGAGCAGCTCGAGGATGGCGCGGTCGCGCAGAGCAGTGGCGCGGGCCTGGGGATGCGACGCGGCCATGGCAGCGCGCTCCAGCATTTCGGTGACCTCGGGCTCGGCGAGCGACTTGGGCAGAACTTTCCAGGCTTTGGGCGACTCGATGTTGACGGTGGGGTCGTGGTGAATGCGGCGATCGAGCAGGAGCCACTTGTAGAAGCCGCGCAGGCAGCTGAGCTTGCGCGCGGCGGAGCGCGAATCGATGGAGTGCGCGCGGAGGTGTTCGAGGAAGGCGGCAACGTCCTGCTGGGTTGCGTTGAGGAGCACGGCGTGGCGCGACTCAAGGAACTCGGAGAAAGTTTTCAAATCGCTGTCGTAGGCCTCGCACGTCAATGGACGCAGGCCTTTTTCGACACGCAGATAGTTCTGATAGTCCCTGAGAAGAGCGAGATTGCCGCTGTCACCCACATGTTTGATTATGCGGACGCGAGGGCTTGAACGGCGGGCCGTGACGCGCATTTGAACCTGCGCAATCACGGAATCAACATCGACACTATGCGGGTGTGGTTCACGCGCATGGATCACTTCGATGAGATAAGCGGATTGGGGAGGGAGATGTTGATAGGATGCACGGCGGGCGGGGGCTAGCGCGCGGCGAGCAGAGATTGGATTTGCTTTTCCATGGCGGCGAGGTTGGTTTCGCCTTCGAAGCGTGCGGCGACAGTGCCGTCGCGGGCGATAAGCACGGTGACGGGAAAGCCGAGAATGCCGCCGTAGAGGTCGCCTAACTCGGCGTCGCCCATCAGGACCGGAAAGGTGAAGCTGCCACGGCGCAGGAAGGTGCGGACGGGGGCTGAGTCGTCGTCCATGGAGACGGCGATGACCTGAAAGCCCTGTGCGGCGTACTGCTGCTGCCAGACGCTGAAGCGGGGCAGCTCGACTTTGCAGGGCGCGCACCATGTGGCCCAGAAGTTGAGCAGCACGACCTTGCCGCGCGCGGCTTCGAGAGTGACGGTACTGCCATCGAGCGCGGTGCGGGTAAAGTTGGGCGCGGGGCGATGCAGGATGGACGCGGCTTGCGGCGCTGCCGGCATGGTGGCCAGCAGCGCGCAGGCGGCGAGCAGCGAGAGCTTGCGAGACAGAACGTTAGTTGCCATTCTGCGTCTTGTAGCCCTTGGCGACCCAGTCATCACCAAAGTTGCTGGCGAGGTAAAGCACCTTGACGTTGGTGTAGCCGAGCTCGCGCAGCTTGCGATAGGCGGGCGCGACGTTGGGGCAGCGGCCCCACGGGCAGCAGCCGCAGTAGAGAACGATGAGGCGTTTTTTGGAGGTGAAGGAGACGGCGCGGGCCAGCGCTTCGAGCGCGGCAGGCTGGGAGCCGGGTCCGACGAACTGCGCGCCGGGAATGTGGGCCTGCTGGAACATGATGTGCGAGCCGATCTGAAGGACGAGCGGCTGCGAAGCCGCGGGCACGGCGAGCAATTGATTCAATTTGGCCGGCAGCATCTGGTCAGCCAGCGGAACGGAGAGCGCGCTGGATGGGTCGGCCGATGCTGAGAACGACTGCGCCTGCGCCGAAACGGCCGAAAAAACGAAGAAAACCGGAACCAAGCCGGTGAGAATCCAGAAAAACTTACGGAACTGCACAAGACACCTCCTGCTGCACAGCACATATAGCAGGACGATTATGCACGATGCAAATCACACCGCGCTGTGACCTGCGCGTACATGGTCGGTTACGTGCGCGCGCGTTTGTTTGCCGTGCATTCACGTGCAAAACAGCGCGGCGTGCGAGAAAATAGAATTGGCATACTTTAAAGCGATTGCGAATTGAGGGACTCTTGACGCTGACGCAGAGTGAAGTGAAAAAGTGGAGTGCCGCGGAGTTGGAGCGGCTGGTTTTGGAGAGCAAGCCCAGGGTTGCGGTGTTTGATTGCGATGGAACGCTGTGGGGCGGGGACTCGGGCAAAGGGTTCATGGACTGGTCGATTGAGCAGGGATTGATTTCGCGCTCGACCAGCGACTGGATTGACAACCGCTATCGCGCGTACCTGGCCGGCAATGTGAGCGAGTTGCAGATTTGCGGCGAGATGGTGCAGATTTATGCGGGCCTGCGCGAGCAGGAACTGCGCAGCGCCGCGGCAGAGTATGTGGGCAAGTTCGTGCGGCAACGGGTCTTCCCGGAGATGGAGCAGTTGCTGACCAGGCTGCGCGAAGCCGGGGTGGAGCTGTGGGCCGTGAGCTCGACCAACAAGTGGGTTGTGGCCGAGGGCGTGAACGTCTACGGCATTCCCGACGAGCGCGTGCTGGCCGCCGAGGTTGCGGTGACGGATGGCGTGATCCAGAACGAGCTGGTGGATGTGCCAACCGATGAGTTCAAGGCAGCAGCACTGAAGCGCGTGGGGCTGAGCAAGCCGGACGCGGTGTTTGGCAACTCGATCCACGACCTGGCCATGCTGGAGATTGCGGCGCACGCCTATCCGGTGAATCCGTCACCCGCGCTGCTTGACGCCGCGGCACGCAACGGGTGGGGCTACTTCCGTCCGCAGGCCGCCGAAGGCATACAAGCAGCCGTTGCCGGCGAATAGGCACCTGCGTGCGGCCAATCGCTCGGCACCTGCGGTGCGGCCAGACGCTCGGCACCTGCGGTGCGGCCAAACGCTCGCTTTCGCTCGCAATAGATTCGTGGTTCCCACCCTTCGCTGCGCGAAGGATGGGGCATCCAAGTTGAGTTGCATGTTCCATCCCCGGTCCCCAAATGCGAGGGACCGGGGGCACCCACTTCCGAATTCCTGATCGTGGTTCCCACCCCTCGCTGCGCGAAGGATGGGGCATTCAAGTTGAGTTGCATGTTCCATCCCCGGTCCCCAAATGCGAGGGACCGGGGGCACCCACTTCCGAATTCCTGATCGTGGTTCCCACCCTTCGCTGCGCGAAGGATGGGGCATCCGGCGTTGGGGGTCACGCGCTCTCCATCCAGAGTTCCATGGATTGAGTTGCAGCACGTGACGCCGGGAATTCCAGCGGAAGAAAAAATGTCTTGATTCCCGGAACGCGAGTGAATCAGGGCAGTTACACTTGCAATATGGAAGATGGGAGCCCAGTTTCCTCCACGCGGCCTACCGGTCCTGCCCTGCGGTTTGTGGCTGCGGCACTGATTGTGCGCGCCGGCGAAGTACTGATTTGCCAGCGGCGGCCCGACCAACCCATGGCACTGCAGTGGGAGTTTCCCGGCGGCAAGATTGAGGCGGGCGAGAGCGCGGAGCAGGCGTTGAAGCGCGAGCTGGATGAAGAGCTGGGCATCAATGCCACCATCGGGCAGCGCGTGACGCACATTCGCCACAACTACCGGCACGGCGGCGCGGTGGACCTGCAATTCTTCGCGGTACAGGAATTCGAAGGCGAAGTGCAGAACCGCATTTTTCAGCAATTTAAATGGGTAAAGCTGGAAGAGCTGCCTAACTACGAGTTTCTGGCAGCGGACCGCGGACTGATTCGGGATTTGGCGGCGGGAAAACTGCTGTAATGCAGCTGCTAGCCGCTAGCTTCTAGCCGTTAGCCAAAAAGAAGTGTGCACGGGGTGGGAGCTGCGGCTTCCACCCCTTTTCTTTGCCGGAAAAATTTTGCGCAGAAAAATGCGGCGTGGACTTTTCAGGTCCACGCCGCAAAGTGGAGGCTGTGCAATCAGTTTCCAGTGGCAGGGTCGGCAACCATGTGCATGGACTGAGTGAGGGTGAGCATCATGTAGGAGCCATCGTCGAGATGGACCTGCGGATGGCTGACGAGCAGGTGGGTGGTGACCAAGCCCGCGCCAACCAGGCCGCCGGCCAGTGCGCCGACGGGGCCGCCGAGATAAGCGCCGGTGACCACACCGGTACCGACTGCGCCGCCGTATTCAAAGCCGGCGCGCCGCATGCTGGGGTCGGCGATGATGGTGCCTTCACCCTGCACGCGATTGTGGGTTCCGGGCGTATCGGAGACCATGGCGTTGAGGTGGTAGCTGGATCCATCGGAGAGAGTGACGCTGTCGGGCCGCAGCACCATGGAGCCTTTGCCGCCGAAGTGGCCGGTGGAGGTGCTCATCACGCGGCCTTCAATTTCTGCGCCGGCGGGAATGACGACCTGGCCCGAAGAGAGCACATCGCTGGCCACGCGCGCGCGGAAACGGTCGCCGGGCTGGCTGAGTGCGCTGGAGAGCTCGGTGAGCAGTTTGACGCGAATCATGGTGCCTTCGGCCAGTTCACCGGGGCCTAGCGGGCGCGGACGCACGATGTCGCCGTCGGGATCTGGCGCGCTCTCGCGCTGTTGAAGCTTGGGCCCTGCGGTGGGAATGGGCAGCGCGCTGCGCACCTGCACGATGCCGGCATCGGTGCCATCGCCGTGGCTGTACGCGGTGCTGTTCTGTGCCGCGGGCTGCACGGCAGGCTGAACCTGCGGCATGGGCTGGGCCGGCTGCTGCGCGGTATAGGGATGCGCGGCGGGCGGCTTGGCTTCGACCTCGGGCGTGGCGACGATGGTGTCGTCGGACGGTGGATTGGAAACGCCCTCATAGGAAGTCGTCTGGCCGGATTGCTGCGCGTGCGCGGCGGCCACGGCAAAGGCGAAGAGCGCACAGAAAACGAGTTTATTCATTCGCAGTCTCCTTCTCGCAAACGGGAACTTCCCCCGGATTGTTAGACCCCGCGAGCGGCTGAAATGTTGTGCGGCGCATCCGTAAAGACACCACGGGTACACAGCTGTACAACGTAATGCTACGCAGGGTTGGATGCCAGCGGGTGCGCGGCGAGGGGGTGGGGTTCCGCTGCCGCCAAGAATCAATGAAATCAACCCCCTGCAGGCGGGGGTGGAAACGGGGCCGCGGTGTGACCGGGACCACACAGACGGCGTATGGGCGGTTTGTTAGAATGCCTGCGGTACATCAAGAGTTTTTTTGATAGGACGCATTGGAGATTCGCACCGTGTCAGGGTTTCTGGAAACCATACAAAGCGCCGCCGGAGAGACCCTGGCCGTGGATCGCCGCCCCAAATTGAATGACCGGCTGCAGCATCGTATTGCGAGGACAGATATGACTGAGATTGTTGCCATTCGCGCGCGCGAAGTGTTGGACTCGCGCGGCAACCCGACCGTGGAAGCAGATGTAATTCTGGAGAGCGGCGCCCTGGGCCGCGCGATTGTGCCCTCGGGCGCCTCGACCGGCGAGCACGAGGCCGTGGAGCTGCGCGACGGCGACAAGAGCCACTACATGGGCAAGGGCGTTTTGCAGGCCGTGGAGAACGTGGAGACGGTGATTGCGCCGGAGCTGGAAGGCATGGACGCGTCGAACCAGCGGCTGATTGACCAGACGATGATTGCGCTGGACGGCACGCCGAACAAGGGCAAGCTGGGCGCGAACGCGATTCTGGCTGTGTCGATGGCCTCGGCCCGCGCCACTGCGCAGACGCTGGAGATTCCGCTGTACCGGTACCTGGGCGGCATCAACGCCAGCATTTTGCCCACGCCGATGATGAACATTCTGAATGGCGGCGCGCATGCCGACAACAACGTGGACTTTCAGGAGTTCATGGTGATGCCGGTGGGCGCCGAGCGGTTCAGCGACGCGCTGCGCTGGGGCGCGGAGGTCTTCCACACGCTGAAGGGCGTGCTGAAGAAGAAGGGCTACAACACGGCGGTGGGCGATGAGGGCGGCTTTGCTCCCTCTCTGAAGTCGAACACCGAAGCGATTGAAGTGATTCTGGAAGCGATTGAGCTGGCCGGCTACAAACCGGGCGAGCAGATTGCGATTGCCCTGGATCCGGCGTCAAGCGAGTTCTACAACAAGGAGACGGGCA
This sequence comes from Occallatibacter sp., assembly GCA_036384955.1. Lineage (GTDB taxonomy): Bacteria > Acidobacteriota > Terriglobia > Terriglobales > Acidobacteriaceae > Telmatobacter. The sequence goes on along the minus strand of DASVLI010000177.1, from coordinate 15,481 downwards.
AGTACGTCTTCAAGAAGAGCGACAAGCGCGAGCTGAGCAGCGAGCAGATGGTGGAGTTCTGGGACTCGTGGTCGCGGCAGTACCCGATCGTTTCGATTGAGGACGGCCTGGCCGAGGACGACTGGAAGGGCTGGCGCCTGGCCACCGACAAGATGGGCAGCCGCATTCAGCTTGTGGGCGACGACCTGTTTGTGACCAACGTGAAGCGCCTGCAGAAGGGCATCGACGAGGGCGTGGCGAATTCGATTCTGATCAAGGTGAACCAGATTGGAACCGTGAGCGAGACGCTGGACTCGATTGAGCTGGGCCGCCGTTATGGCTACACGTCAATCATTTCGCACCGTTCGGGCGAAAGCGAAGACACGTTCATCGCCGACCTGGCGGTGGCAACGGGCGCGGGCCAGATCAAGACCGGCTCGGCCAGCCGCACCGACCGCATTGCCAAGTACAACCAGCTGCTGCGCATTGAAGAGGAGCTGGGTTCGGGCGCAGTGTACCTGGGCCTGGAGTCGATTAACTACAACGGCTAGGCACCTGCGGTGCGGCCAATCGCCTTCGGCGTGACTAGCCGACGGAAGTGCTGCACAAAAAGCAGGCGGGAGAGGGAGACCTCTCCCGCTTGTTTTTTGTGCAACGCAATGCCTTGTCCTTGCGATTACTGGTAAGATTTCGGCGTGTTCTACCCTGCAATGATTTTCGTCCGATCCGCGCCTCTCTTCCTTGCGCTGGGCACGTTCGCACTCTGTCAGTCGCCGAACGATAGCCCCGGAATCATTCTGTCGAATCGGGACGCGAGAATAGCGGCCTCTTCCGTTGAGGAGGCCACGGTTCCCCCTGGGTTCAACGTCGCGGAATTCAGCGTACGAATCTCTGTCGATATAGAGGGCGCTGTCACAAACGTTTCGAACCCAAATTCGCTTCCTGACGAGTTGTTTGCCGCAGCGGCGACCGCGGCGCGGAAATGGAGATTCTTCTCCAATGACGAAGGCCATTCACGGCGCGGTTTTAGTGCGGACATCGCATTTCACGGACCCATTTCCGGTTCGGTTGTGGCAAAGGACGGAACGCCGATCGCTGATGTCACCGTGGTTGGAAGCCAATGGATGTGCTGCCCGGTTCAGGAGGATGCAATGAAGACGGGCAATGACGGTGCATTTCACATTGAGCATCCAGGAGAGGTCCTTCATTTCCTTCCGGATGGAAGTTTTCAGCCGCAATTACTGGTTGTCACTTCCGGGATGTCCACGCTGAAGGTGGTTTTGGATAAAGCAAGTAGCGGTCTTGCCCTTTCAAGATGCGAATCTCCGCAGAGCGGCTTTGAGCGCATCAGTTGGGGAAATTACGGCCTGCAGTTCGATGCGCCTCGCCGCGAGGTTGACATCAAGCGAGGCAAAACCGACGTCGACTATGTAGTCCACTCTGTGAAAGCAAAGCATAGCAACGATTACCTCGAATTTTGGTTTGGCTTTTACGCGATCACATCGACTCCGCCCGACAAAACATTGATCAAATCGGACCGATTTTCGACTCGCTATGTGGCGATGCTGCCGGCAGTGCAAGGAAAGGAAAGCGGGACAGCTGGCATCGACAGTTCAGGACATACGCCGGACGGAAAGTTGTGGCGTCACATGGGAGTTTTCAGCGGAGGTGCCATCTATGAAGGGATCAGTCCGGAGAATGCCGCTCTATTTGATCGAATCATTGATTCCGCCTGCTGGATTCCGTACCCGGAAAATCAATGAACGTGGACTTAAGCGAAGTTGAATGCGGCCTTAGCGCGCGAGAAAAGCACCATGTAGAGATTTCTTCTTGATTGCACAGATTTGCGCCTTGTCCACGCCATGAAACTCGCCCCGGGGGTTGGTGAGCGGGTACGTTTGCGTGCGCTGTGGAACGCTGCGCATCGCACGGCTTCTACACTGGAAGGGATGCGTCTGTTGATTGCTTTCCTGCTCCTGTTGAGCCTCTCCCCTGCCTTTGCCCAAACGACGAAGCCCGCTCCGCTGCCCGACCTGAAGGAGGCCGGTGCACTGGGCGAGGAGTTGTACGAAAACACCGGCCCGACGGGCATGGTGCTGGTAGTCGTGCGCGGCAATCAGGTTTTTATCCGCGGCTATGGCGAGACCGCGCCGGACTCGGGTGTAAAGCCGGATGCGAACTCGGTGGTGCGGCTGTGCAGCCTGACCAAGATTTTTACCACCGACGTGCTGAGCAAGCTGGTGAAGGACGGCACGGTGCATCTGGACGACACGCTGCAGCAGTTTGCGCCGACTGGCGCGGTGGTGCCGCAGAAGGCGACGGCAATTACGCTGGAGGATCTGGCGACGCACACTTCGGGGCTTTCGCGCGAGGTGGGCACGGCGCCGCGCGGTACGCCGCACTTTACCTATCCCGACTACGCGACGCGCTGGCGGTGGCTGCCGAAGCAGAAGCTCTTGTTTGAGCCGGGCAGCTCCGCGCTCTACTCGAATGTGGGCTACGACCTGCTGAGCGATGCGCTGGCCGCGGCAACGCACAAACCCTTCTCCGTGCTGCTGAGCGAGGAGACACTGAAGCCACTGGGGCTGCGGGAGACCACGTACACGCTGACCGAGAGCCAGTGCGCGCGGTTGATGACGAACAAGCGCGCGGGCTCCCTGTGCGCGTCGACATTGAACACCGAGGGCAGCAGCGGGCTCTACTCAACCGCGGCGGATGTGGCGATCTGGCTGAAGTATCTGCTGGGCACGGGCGCGCCGGCCATTCCCGCGCAGGCCGATGCGGCGCACGCGATTTATATGCTGCCTTCGGATTTGCGCTTGAAGAGCGGACTGGACCATGCGGGCAAGCCTACGGGCATAGGCCTGGGCTGGATGCACCTGGGCGCGAACGACGACCCGCAACACCTGATTGAGAAGACGGGCGGTGGCGCGGGATTTACGACGTACATCACGATTCATCCTGCGAGCCACACGGCGCTATTTGTGGCCATGACGGAAGGGCCGCCACGGCGCGGGGCCAAGTACTTCAACATTTTCAAGGGCGCCAACAATGCGGTGCTGGCGCTGGCGGGGCTGGCTCCGCTGGATGACGACCCACGCAAGCCTTCGGCGCATTTGCGAGCCAAAATGAATGCGCGGGCCAGGACTGCACGGCACGGCAAAGCCACAGCGCGCCGTGCAACGGCGAAGAGCAAGGCACACGCGACGGCGAAGAAGAAATCCGCGAAGCCGGCGAGCAAGACGGCAAGCAAGGCGAAGCACAAGGCGGCGCCGAAATCGGGCACGAAGAAGCGGCACAAATAGCGGTTCCAGCATGGGACGCCGCGGAGCGCGTGTGAAGCTCGTCACCCCCACGGCCGGGCCCGAGCCGGTATTCTTGAAGAGACAAATTCGAACCACTCGAGGTGTTTCTCAGTTATGGCAAGCAAGCGTCCGGTTGTGCTGACGATTCTGGATGGATGGGGTTACCGCGCGGAGACGGCAAACAACGCGATTGCGCTGGCGCGCAAGCCCTGCTATGACAAGTTGCTGCGCGAGTATCCGAACACGCTGATCCAGGCCAGCGACCACTTTGTGGGCCTGCCGGACGGGCAGATGGGCAACAGCGAAGTGGGCCACCTGAACATTGGCGCGGGGCGCATTGTGCAGATGGACATCACGCGCATCGATGCGCAGATTGCCTCGGGCGAGTTCCAGAAGAATCCTGCGATTGTGCATGCCATGAAGCGTGCGCGCGAAGCCGGGCGGCAACTGCATTTGTTCGGACTGGTATCGGACGGCGGCGTGCACTCGCACCAGGAGCACCTGTACGCGCTGCTGCGCGCGGCGCGCGAGTACGGTGTGGAGCGCGTGTTTGTGCATGCCTTTATGGATGGTCGCGACACGGGGCCAACCAGCGGCGCGGGCTATGTTGCGGCGCTGGAGCAGAAGATGCGCGAGTACGGCGTGGGCAAGATTGCCAGCATCAACGGCCGCTACTACGCGATGGACCGCGACAAGCGCTGGGAGCGCGAGCGCAAGGCATTCGACGCGATGGTGGCGGGCAAGGCCGAGGGCGGCGCGTATGCCGACCCGGTGGCACGCATCAAGGAATGCTACAACAGCGGAACCACCGACGAGTTTCTGATTCCATTTGTGGTAGTGGACGGCGCGGGCAAGCCGGTGGGCCAGATTCGCGACGAGGATGTTTGCATCAACATCAACTTCCGCGCGGACCGCGCGCGGCAGATTACGCGGGTGCTGGCGCGCGAGAGCGGCCTGAACAAAAACGGCGGGCGCGATCTGGAAGGCTGGGAGAGTCTGGACGAGACGATTCCGCGCAGTGAGATTCCGAAGAACCTGCACTATCTGTGCATGACGCAGTACGACAAGCTGTACGAGCTGCCGCTGGTGATTCCGCCGGAGTCGATGGACAACATTCTGGCCAACATTCTTTCCGCGCATCATCTGCGCAACCTGCGGGTGGCGGAGACGGAGAAGTTCGCCCACGTGACGTACTTCTTCAACGGCGGCATCGAGGTTCCCTTCCCTGGCGAAGACCGCGCGCTGATTCCCTCGCTGAAGGTGGCCACGTACGATTTGGCGCCGGAGATGAAGGCCGAGGCGATTGGCGACACGATTGTGAAGGCAGTGAATGACACGGCCTTTGACCTGGTGGTGGCGAACTTTGCCAATGCGGACATGGTGGGCCACTCTGGCAAGCTGGAGCCGACCATCAAGGCCTGCGAAGCGGTGGACGCTCAACTGGAGCGGATCTACAAGGCGATTCGCGAGCGCAATGGCAGCTGGCTGATTACGGCCGACCACGGCAACGCCGAGCTGATGGTGGACCCGGTGACGGGCGGCCCGCACACCGCGCATACCACCAACCCGGTGCCGATGATTTACGTGGCCGAGGATGGGCCAAACTACCGTCTGCGCCCGGATGGCAGCCTGCGCGACATTTCTCCAACGCTGCTGAACCTGCTGAACCTGGGCCTGCCGAAAGAGATGACGGGCGGCGATATGCGGACGCCGATTGTGAAGTAGCTTGTACAGAGCAGACACAAAGCAGAACGGCCTCCCTTGCGGGAGGCCGTTTGTGTTTGGTGTCACGTAGAAATTTACGGGCGGGAGCGGAGGGAGCGGATCGACTCCGGCAGACGCTCTTCGAGCAGCCGGGCTCGCTCGCCCAGGTACGACGGCGCGGGCGTGGCCATGAGGACCAGCGCGAAGGCTATGACCGAGAAGCAGACACCGGCAATGGCCGCGGAGATGAGCATGTGGTACATGTCGAACTTGTCGAGCCCTAAGACATTGAAGGCGACGTGTTCCAGCGGCTTGATGTGCTTGAGCACGGCCAAGGCGAAGATGGAGAAGAAAACGGAAAGCGATGTGAGGATGACGAGCGAGACATCGAGTCCGCGATGGAACTTCTGGCGGCCCTTGCAACTGGCGCACTCGACCAGATGCCGCTCGTAGTCCTTGCGCATCTCGGGCGAAATGCCAGAGATGTCATAGCGCCAGCTTGCCAGAATCGTGCCGACGACCCGATCTGTACATGTTTGGCTTGCCATAGTTGTTTAGACTCACTTTGCTGCGGTTGCGATTACCGCCTTCGACGGCGCGGTAGATCAGGGAAATGCAGACTCTACGGGCGTTGGATGCGCGACTGACTCGATCCGGTGCATCGAAATTGACCCGGAGTGCCGTACGCGGAACATTCGTTCCGACGAAATTCCTCCGCACAACGACCTGAAACAGAGTGACGCCTGTTGGTTTCATTGTAACGGAAGTTACCCTAAAAAGTTACGGGATTCAGGGGGTGGGTTTGCTCAGCCAGCAACAGCCGGTTGGCCAGCAGACTGGCGTGGTTGGCCAGGGCGCGCTCGGCGGCAACCTTGGCTAGCTCAGGAAGATTATTGTTTTCAGAGAGATGGCCGAGGATGACATAGGTGGCATTCCCATCATAGTCCTGCTCAAGAAACTGGGAAGCGGCGTCGTTGGAGAGATGCCCCACGCGGGAGAGTACCCGCTGCTTGACCGACCAGGGGTAAGGGCCGTCGCGCAGCATTTCCAGGTCGTGATTGGACTCCAACAGGAGCAAATCGAGCGACTTGAGCTGATTTTTGACGTTGGGCGACATGTAGCCCAGGTCGGTGGCTACGGCCAGGCGGACGCCTTCGGTCTCGAAGACGAAGCCGACCGGGTCAGCGGCGTCGTGGGAGATGGTGAAGGGGCTGACGTGGATGTCGCCGATGCAGAAGGGCTGGCCGGGGGCGAAGTACTCGACGGCGGGCAGCGCGGTGGGGTCTTTTTCAGGGGCGGCGGGGGCTGAAACTGCTTCGGCTTCGGCGGCGAGATCGACGGTTTCGGTATCGGGCTCTTCGGTGGCGACAGAGGTTTCGGCTTCCGGCTCCGCGGAGCGGGCGGCGGCTTCGCGGCGGCACTGCTCCAGCCACTGCGAGTAGGTCATACGCGGGCGCGGCGTGAGCCAGCGCTGCCAGGCGCGATGCGTGCCCTCAGTAAAGTAGACGGGAATGCCGAGTTTGCGCGCGGTGACGGACAGGCCGGCAACGTGGTCCGAGTGCTCGTGGGTGATGACGATGGCGTCGAGCGTGGCCGGGTCTTCCCCGGCGGCCTTCATGCGCTTGAAGAGCTCACGGCAACTGAGGCCCGCATCGACCAGGATGCGCGTGTGCCCGCCGGTGACAATCGACGAGTTGCCGCGCGAGCCCGAGGCGAGAACGGTGAAGCGGACCATGCCTTTGAGGATACCGCGCAAGGCTGTGCATCGCGCGGCCTGGTATTGGCGGAGGCGGAACCCGGATACGGCAGTGCTGAATTGGCCACGCGGGCTTATGCTGGGAGCGATGGCGACGATGACAAAGTGCGTGCTGTGGGGAGCGCTGGCTGGGGCGTGCCTGCTGGTTGCGCACGCGCAGAGCGCAACAGAGCAGAAATGGAGTCCCGAGGCCGCGGCGCGGTACATGGACGAGCGGCAGGCCTGGTGGCAGAGCTGGGACCATGCCAAACGCGACCACGACACGCGATGCGTGAGCTGCCATACGCAGGTTCCGTTTGCGATGGCGCGGCCGCTGCTGCGCGAGGAGTTGCACGAGGAAGGCGCGTCGAAGACCGAGAAGGCGATGCTGGCCGATGTGGAGAAGCGGGTGCGCGCGTGGGACACGATGCTTCCCTTCTACGACGACGCGACTTCGGGCAAGGGCAAGGAGATTGAGTCGCGCAATGCCGAGGCGGTGCTGAACGCGATCATCCTGGCGAATTATGACTGGCGGCACATGTCAGAGAGCACGCGGCTGGCAATGGGCCACGCGTGGGCGCTGCAGACCAAGAGCGGGCCGGATGCGGGCTCGTGGGTGTGGCAGAACTTCAGCTATGGTCCGTGGGAGGCCGACGAGTCGCAATACCATTTTGCCGCGCTGATGGCGGCGGTGGTAAGTCGCACTCTGGACGGCTACGGCAGCAGCCCGGCGATTGCGGGCAATGTTTCAGCACTGCGCTTTTATTTGCGGACGCACTACGACCAGCAGCCGCTGCTGAACAAGATGGTGGCGCTGTGGGCCTCAGCGCGCGTGCAAGGGATTTTAGCGCCGGCGCAGCGCAAGGCCTTGCAGCAGGAGATTTATGCGGCGCAGAATGCCGACGGCGGCTGGAGCCTGAGCAAGCTGGGCAAGTGGACGCGCCGCGACGGCACTCAGCAGGTTGCAGACTCCGACGGCTACGCGACGGCGATTGCGGTGCTGGCGCTCAAAGAAAATCGCATGGACAGCAGCTACCTGACGCGCGGCGTGGCATGGCTGGAGACGCACCAGAATCGCGAGACGGGCGCTTGGCCGGCGTGGTCGGTGAACAAGCAGCGCGATCCCGCGAGCGGCGTGGGCAAGTTTATGGACGACGCGGCCACAGGCTATGCGGTGCTGGCGCTGAAGACCGCCGGGCGCTAGCGAATGGCAGGGCTAAAGCCCTGCCCTACCGCCCCGCGTCGGCTGCCCGTTCCTCTTCGAGATACTGCGACTATGGCCTTGCGTTAGCCGAGGCTGGTGGGGATTTCGATCGTGACCAGCGTGCCGCGGCCGGGGCTTGAGTCGACCTTGAAGTGCGCCTGCGCGCCGTAGAGCACTTCGAGGCGCTCCTGCACGTTCTTCATGCCGATGCCAGCGCCCTGGCGGCGCAGTGCGTTGGCAGGGCCGGTGCGGATGCCGACGCCGTCGTCGGCCACTTCGATGCGGATGCGGTCGCCCTCAAGCACGCTGCGCAGGGTGACGGTGCCGCCGTTGAGGCGCGGCTCCAGCCCGTGCTTGATGCTGTTCTCAATCAGCGGCTGCAACAGGATGCTGGGCACCAGCACATCGAGCGTGCGCGGATCGATTTCCTTTTCGACGCGCAGCTTGTCCGCGCCAAAGCGCACCACTTCAATGTCGAGATAGTCGTCGGTGAAGCTGAGCTCATCGCGCAGCGGCACGTAGGTGTCGTGGTCCTTGAGCAGAGCGCGGAGGATGTTGGCCAGCTTGATGGTCATGACGCGGGCCATCTCCGGCTGCTGGCGGACGAGCGAGGCGATGGAATTGAGAGTGTTGAAGAGGAAGTGGGGATTGATTTGGCGCTGGAGAGCGTCAAGGCGAGCCTCAAGCAGCAGGCGCTTCTGCTCTTCGAGCTTGTATTCGAGGCGCAGAGCGTTCCACACCTTGATGGCGATGCCGACGGTGATGGGGGCCGAGAGCCAGACCAGAATCTGCAGCCAGATTTGCGGCGTAACCAGCGCGAAGAGGCGATGCGGGAAGCTGTGGGCAATCCAGTCACGGCAGGCCTCGGCGGCAACGATGCAGAAGAGCATGAGGAACTGGCGGTCGACGCGGGGCTGGCGCAGATTGCGGCGCACCCAGCGGTAGAGGCTGAGGTCGATGAAGGGGGTGAAGGACCAGATCTCTTCGCGGTCGACAAAGCGTGCGAGCAGGCCTGCGACCAGGCCGAGGGCGACGTTGAAGGGCAGGGCGAGGTACTCGTGGTGGAAGACGGCGGGGACGGCCAGCACGGCGCCGCCGAAGATGGCCCAGGCGGGGCCGACGAAGAGGCCGAGCAGGATGGTGGTTTCAAAGGAGATGTCGGCGGCGAGGAAGTTGGGCACCAGGGCGCGGACCCAGACGCCGAGGGTGAGCGGAACCAGGAAAAAAGCCAGCAGGCCGAGGGTTTGACTGCGGCGACGGTGCTCGGCAAAGAAGAGCCGCCGGAAGGTGCTGGCGCGGGCCAGGGCGCTGGCCATGGAGGCGACCACGCCGAGCTTGACCAGCAGCGTGATGAGAATCAGCTTGTCCGTCACAGGACCAATGTATCGTGCCGCGTATCGGTACATCCAATAGAGTGGAGGGCTTTGCTGTGATGCGCGCCGCAGTGGGCGGCAGCCGGCAAAGTAAAATGGTGCCATGGCGTACGCGAACGTGAGCAAGGTGGCCGAGGCGGACTTTCCCACGCGTTGGGGACACTTCCGCATTCTTGGCTTTGAAGGGCAACCGCTTGCCAGTGCGCCGAACTGCGAGCCGGGCCCGGCCGACAGGCACGAGGTTGAAGGCTTGGTGGCGCTGGTGATGGGCGACATCCACGCGGCGGCGCCGCTGGTGCGCATCCATTCGCAATGCCTGACGGGCGACGTGTTTGGCTCGCTGCGCTGCGACTGCCGTTTGCAACTGGAGATGGCGCTGCGGGCGATAGCCAAGGCCGGCGCGGGCATCTTGCTGTACGAGCAGCAGGAGGGCCGCGGCATTGGGCTGATGGCCAAGCTGAAGGCCTACCAACTGCAGGACCACGGGCTGGACACCGTCGAGGCCAACGAAGAGCTGGGCTACGCTGCCGATTGCCGGGCTTATGAGCTGCCGGCTGCCGTGTTGCAAGTGCTGGGCGTGAGCCAGGTGCGGCTGATGACCAACAATCCCGAGAAGGTGGCGGCGCTTGAGGCCGGCGGGATCAAGGTGACCGAGCGGGTTTCCGCCGAGGTGGAGCCGCAGGAGAGCTTTGCCGGGTACCTGAAGACCAAGCACGAAAAGATGGGACACATTCTGGAGTCGCTGGTCGGGGATGAGTAGCGCGCGCTTGCGTGCGGCTCAGCCGACAGCTCTCAGCCGTCCGCTATCAGCTTGAGGCTGGCTGGGATGCAGCTTTAGTCTCACCCATCTCCGGAAGCGGGAGATGTGGGGCCTCCGGGCTTGTCCAAGCACAACTCATCCATATCCCGACCCCCAATTGTGAGGGACCGGGGGCACCCACTTCGTGGTTGTTCGTGCTTACAGGCGCGCCTTCAGATTCGATTGGGAAACATTTTTTCTTCCGAACAATGGGCAGGGCGTGGTAGTGTTTTTCCGCCTGGAAAAGCCTGGGATTTTGCTGCGCCAGTGGATGGTGGAGTGCTTTCCCACCCTTGCTGCGCAGGAATGGGGCATGCATTTTTGTGCTGCATTTGGTTGGTGTCTGGCGGGGAGCATGGCGCGGGCCGGCACCACAGGTTTGTGGGCTAGGTTGAGGTTTGTGGTTTCCCAGGTCTCAGAAGCGTGACCTGGGGCGCCCATTTGTGGTGGGTGAAGCAAGAGCAAGAAGGAGTGGGGCGATGAAGGGGAGTGCCATGAAGTTGGCAGCGTTGGTGCTGGTGCTGGCGGTGACGGTGGCGGGAGCGCAGACGGCGGCGCCGGCGGCGAAGGCTGGCGCGGGTGTGGACGCGTTGCAGAGCGGCTTTGCCGCTCCGCCGGAGGGCGCGCGGCCGCGAGTGTGGTGGCACTGGATGAATGGCAACATCACCAAGGACGGCATCAAGCTGGACCTGGAGTGGATGCACCGGATTGGGCTGGCCGGGTATCAGAATTTCGATGCAGCGCTGGCCACTCCCCAGGTGGTGAAAGAGCGGCTGGTGTACATGACGCCAGAGTGGAAGGACGCGTTTTTGTACGCGACCAAGCTGGCGACGGATTTGAAGATGGAGCAGGCCATTGCGGGGTCTCCGGGGTGGAGCGAGAGCGGCGGGCCGTGGGTTGCGCCCAGCGAGGGGATGAAGAAGTACGTGTGGAGCGTAACGGAGGTGGAGGGCGGCAAGCCCTTCACGGGCAAGCTGGCCGCGCCGCCATCGAATACGGGTGCGTTCCAGAACATTGGGATTCATGACTCGATGGGCAGCTACAAGAATCCGCCGCAGTTTTATGCCGATGCGGCGGTGGTGGCGTACAGGCGCCCCGCGAATGAGGCTGCGCTGCACGCGAAGATGACGGCGAGCGGCGGCGCGCCTGATTTTGCCAAGCTGACGGATGGCGACCTTGAGGCGGCGGTGAAGATTCCGATTCCGGCAGACGATAAGGACGCGTGGATCGAGTGGGAGTTTGAGACGCCGACGACGATACGTGCAGTGTCATACGTGGCCAAAGATCCGGACATGATGCAGCAGATTGTGAATCGGATGGGCGCGCCGGAGCGAGTGCTGGAGGCGAGTGACGACGGGGTGACGTTCCGCGAAGTGGCCAAGCTGGCCAGCGACGACGCGCCGGAACACACGATGGCGTTTGCGCCGGCGACGGCGAAGTATTTCCGCGTGGTGTTCAAGCACACGGCTGCGCCGCCGATTCCGGCATGGGCGCAGGGCATTGACCCGGCGACGTTTGGCGGGCAGGTTCCGCCGAAAGCGACCGACTACGAGTTGACGGAGTTTGTGCTGCACACGGGCGCACGCCTGAGCCATTGGCAGGAGAAGGCGGCGTTTGTGACGGACAACGATTTGTACGACTATCCGACGCCGGAGGCCGATGCGGCCAGCGCGATTGACAAGGCGAGCGTGATTGACCTGACGGCGAAGATGCAGGCGGATGGAACGCTGGATTGGACTCCGCCGGCGGGCGACTGGGTGGTGCTGCGCTTTGGCTATTCGCTGCTGGGGATCACGAATCATCCGGCGACGGCCGAGGCCACGGGCCTTGAAGTGGACAAGATGAACCGCGCGGATGTGCGCAAGTATTTTGAGACGTATCTGGACAGCTATGCGAAGACGGTGGGACCGGAGCTGATGGGCAAGCACGGCATTCATTACGTGGTGAATGACAGCTGGGAAGCGGGCTCGCAGAACTGGACCGACGACCTGCTGGCGCAGTTTAAAAAGCTGCGCGGATACGATGCGACGCCGTGGCTGCCGGTGCTGACCGGGCGTGTGGTGGAGAGTGCTGCGGCGAGCGACCGGTTTTTGTGGGATTTTCGCAAGACGATTGCGGACCTGATTGCGACCGAGCACTACGGTGAGTTGGAGACGGTGCTGCATGAGCGCGGGATGGCGCACTATGGCGAGTCGCACGAGGGCGGGCGCGCATTTGTGGCCGACGGCATGGAAGTGAAGAAGATGAACGAAGTGCCGATGAGCGCGATGTGGACGCAGACGCCGGGCGTGAACCATGTGCAGTACAGCTACAACGCGGACGATCGGGAGTCGGCGAGCGTGGCGCACATTTATGGGCAGAACATTGCGGCGGCCGAATCGATGACGGCTGCGGCAGCGCCGTGGGCGTGGTCACCGGCAACGCTGAAGCCGACGGCGGACCAGGAGCTGCTGAATGGCATCAACCGGTTTGTGATTCACGAGTCGGCGCACCAGCCGCTGGTGGGGCCGCACACCGCGCCGGGACTGACGCTGGGACCGTTTGGGCAGTGGTTCAATCGCAACGAGACGTGGGCCGAGCAGGCCAAGCCGTGGATTGACTACCTGGCGCGCAGCAGCTACATGCTGCAGCAGGGACACTTCGGCGCGGACCTTGTGTACTTCTACGGCGAGGACTCGAATTTGACGGCGATCTATGGCAGCAAGTCGCCGGAGATTCCGGCGGGATTCGGCTATGACTACATCAACGCCGACGCGCTGATGCACGCGCTGAAGGTGGAGAACGGCGTGCTGACCACGCCGGGCGGCACGACGTATCGCGTGCTGGGCTTGGCGCCGTACAGCGCACATATGTCGCTGCCAGTGCTGAAGGCGATTCACAAGCTGGTGAGTGAAGGCGCGGTGGTGGCTGGAAGCAAGCCGAAGGACGATCCAAGCCTGGCCGACGACCAGGCTGAGTTTGCGAAGTTGAGCAACGAGCTGTTTGGCGATGGCACAGGCGTACACAAAGTAGGCAAGGGTCAGGTGTATGCGGGCGAGCCATTGGAGAATGTGTTTGCCGCGCTGAAGATTGCGCCGGACTTTGATGCCACCAAGCCCGCGGGCGAGTCGCACTTGGAGTTTGTGCACCGCAAGCTGGCCGATGGCGACCTCTACTTTGTGGACAACCGCGGCGACTCGGCGGCCAGCGTGGAGGCGACGTTCCGCGTGGCGGGCAAGACGCCGGAGCTGTGGTATGCGGAGACGGGGACATCCAAGGCGGTGAGTTACACAATTGCCGACGGACGCACGACAGTGCCGCTGGAGCTGGAGCCGTGGGGCACGGTGTTTGTGGTCTTCCGCAAGGCGGCGACGGCGAAGCAGATGGCACTGCCCAAGCCGGTGGAGACGGAGCTGACGACGTTGCAGGGGCCGTGGACGGTGACGTTCCCGGCGAACCTTGGCGCGCCGGCGAGTGCAACGCTGCCTGAGCTTGCGTCATGGAGTGAGAACAAGGATGCGGGCGTGAAGTACTTCTCCGGCACCGGGACGTACACCAAGACCGTGGACGTGCCGGCCAAGTGGCTGAAGAAGGGCGCGCGCGTATGGCTGGAGCTGGGCGACGTGAAGAATCTGGCCGAGGTGGAAGTGAACGGCAAGCCGCTGGGCCAGGTGTGGCACGCGCCGTATCGCGTGGATGTGAGCGCGGCGCTGAAGGCGGGCACGAATGCCATCACCATCAAGGTGACGAACGCGTGGGTGAATCGCATGATTGGCGATGAGCAGCCGGGCGTGAGGGAGAAGATCACGATGGCGGATGTGAAGCCGTACAAGGCGAATTCGCCGCTGCTGGCCTCGGGGTTGCTGGGGCCGGTGAAGCTGGTGGCGGAGAAGTAGAGGGATTTCCCCCTGAGGGGCTAAAGCCCCAGCCGTTATTGGGTAAATTGACGTACGGCCTGAAGGCCGTACCCTTCAAGGACGAGACGCGGGGCGGGCCGAAAAGCTCGCCCCGTTTTTTATGCGCGCTGTGCGAGCAGAACTTTTGCGGTGGTGACGATCTGGCCCGTGTGGCGCTGGGTGTGGTCGGCCACGTGGATGAGCGCGCCGCCGATGCTGGTGGGCAACTGCTTGCGGCCGACGAAGCGTGGCGTGTCAAAGTTGGCGGTGGCCAGGGTGCAGATGCGCGCGGCGGCGTTGGAGAAGGAGGCTTCGACTTCGGCGAGGAGCTCGGCGAGAGATTCTTCCCCGCCCTGCTCGGCTTTGAGCGCGGCGAGTTGTTCGGCGGAGATTTGACCGCCCTCGGCGTAGGTGAGGATGCGGTCGACGGAGCGCGCGATGTGCTTCAAGTGGAAGCTGAGAGCGGGCAGGCCGAGCGGCTGGGCGTGGGCTTCGGCATCGTTGAGGCCGGCGGTCCATTTGGCGATGTCGTCGAGTGCGAGGTCGAGCGCGTGGAGAACGGCGCGGGCGACGGCTGGGGTGTCGGTGTGGGCGCCGCGGAGCCAGGGTTCGAGGTAGGGCGTGGTGCTCATGGGGAAATGTCCTTTCAGGATTGTTCGAGGAATTGCGCGGGCGTGAGGATGGGGATGCCGCGCCAGGGGTGGAGCGTGAGCAGGTCGTTGTCGCTGGAGATGAGCAGGTCGGCTTCCGAGATCAGTAACAATGCGAGTATGTGCGCATCGTTCGAGTCGCGACACTGTCCAGAAACCGCATCCAGATCCACCGCATTGAGGGTAAAGATCCGCGCTTCTGTCTGGATTGATTCAACGTATTCGCGAAACGCCTGCGCTGGAGCATATCGCTCAAACTGTCTGCGCGCAAGAACACCAGTCAACTCTTTCAGAAGGTGGTCGCTCAGACACAACTCAAAGCGAGACAGAGCCAGGAGAAGCGCACGTCGAGGAATGGAATCGGGTTTGATGGCAGCGCCGATCAGCGTGCTTGTGTCAACTACCAGCCGCCGCTTCATCGCGCGCCTCATGGACCATGCGATTAATCTCTTCGCCGGTCAGACGCTTCGCGTCCGCGGAGAGCTGGCCGTCAAAATTCTTAGCCCAGTTCTCAAACGCAACGACTGCGCTTTGGCGCTGCCGCCGGACCGTCATCAGGTCCTCCATGTCCGCGGTTGAGATGAGAAACGCGGTTGTGCGGCCGTGGCGGGTGATGGCGACGGGCTCGCGCTGGGCTGTGTCGAGCAGCTGGCCGAAGTTGTTCTGGGCTTCGGCGGAGGATTTGGTAATCATGGCGGGCCTCCCGGTGTAGCTATTATAGCTAATTTGGATATTTTAGCTAAATTAGCTATTTTGCTTCGAGGATCTCCCAGTAATGGGCTGGGATGGTGGCGTGGCTTCCCAGGTGCCCAAGTGCGAGGCACCTCCATCCCGCACCTGGGCAACCATCTTCGCGG
>DASVLI010000176.1:0-8443 GCA_036384955.1 Occallatibacter sp. | reverse complement strand
GCGCGCGAAACCGTTCTGCGCGGCAAGGGAAGCTTCGCCGGCATCCACGGCTTCTTCGCGCAAATGGAGCGCAAAAAGTACAAGCTGCATGTGCGCGTCATGCTCTCAAAATATCGTGGCTATGCGGAGTGTCCGGAGTGCCGTGGCCAGCGCCTGCGCGCCGAGGCGCGCGCCGTGCGCATCAACAGCCTCAACATCTGCCAGGCCGCGGCGCTCACCATCATCAAAGCCAAAGAGTTTTTCGCCGCGCTCAAGCTCTCGCCCATGCAGCAGGAGATCGCCGGGCCCATCCTCGATGAAGTCCGCCAGCGCCTCGGCTTCCTCGACGCGGTCGGCCTCGAATACCTCACGCTCGATCGCCTCGCCTCCACGCTCTCCGGTGGTGAGGCGCAGCGCATCACGCTCGCCACCTCGCTCGGTTCGCGCCTGGTCGGCGCGCTTTACGTGCTCGACGAGCCCTCCATCGGCCTGCACACCCGCGACACCGCGCGCCTCATCCACATCCTTGAAGAGCTGCGCGACCTCGGCAACACCATCGTCGTCGTCGAGCACGATGCCGACGTGCTGCGCGCCGCCGATTATCTGCTCGACCTCGGCCCCGGCGCGGGCGAGTTTGGCGGCAAAATTCTTGCCGAGGGCTCGCTGGCCGAAATCGAAGCCAATCCCAATTCGCTTACCGGCAAGTATCTCTCCGGAAAAATCTCCATCCCCGTGCCCACGCGTCGCCGCGCACCCGGCCGCGAAAAGCTGGTGCTGCGCGGCGCGCACGTCAACAATCTGCACGGGCTCGACGTGGAAATTCCGCTCGGCATGCTGGTCGCCGTCACCGGCGTCTCCGGCTCCGGCAAGTCCACGCTGGTGCATCAGGTGCTCTATCGCGCCGTGGCGCGCGCCCTGGGCCAAAGCGAAGGCGCAGACCCATCCGCCACCTTCAAATCGCTCACCGGCGCCGAGCGGCTCAACGACGTGGTCCTCGTCGACCAGACGCCCATCGGCCGCACCCCGCGCTCCAATCCCATCACCTACATCAAGGGCTTCGACCTCATTCGCGAGCTGTTTGCCTCGCAGCCCGAGGCCAAGCGCCGCGCGCTCACGCCGGGGCACTTCAGCTTCAATGTGCCCGGCGGCCGCTGCAACACCTGCGAGGGCGATGGCACCGTCACCGTCGAAATGCAGTTCCTGGCCGACGTGGAGTTGCCGTGCGAGGAGTGCAATGGCACGCGCTATCAGGCCAAAGTTCTTGAGGTGCAGTACAAAAACAAAAACATTCACGACGTGTTGCAGATGACCGTGAAAGAGGCGCTGCGCTTCTTCACCGGACAAACGCGCCTGCTTGAAAAGCTAGCCGTCCTCGATGAAGTCGGCCTCGGCTATCTGCGTCTCGGCCAGTCGGCCACCACGCTCTCCGGCGGCGAGGCGCAACGCGTCAAGCTGGCCGCGCATCTGGCCCAGGTGCGCTCGGCCAACGCCAACGCCAAGCCCTCGCAAGCCTCGCGCGTACTCTACATCCTCGACGAGCCAACCACTGGCCTTCACTTCGATGATGTGTCGAAGCTGCTCACAGCCTTCCGCAAGCTCATCGATGGCGGCGGTTCGTTGGTGGTCATCGAGCACAACCTCGACATCATCAAGTCCGCCGATTGGGTCATCGACATGGGCCCCGAGGGCGGCGAAGGCGGCGGACAAATCGTCTCCGAAGGCACGCCCGAAGAGATCGCGCAGAACCTGCACTCGCACACCGGCAAGTGGCTGGCGCGGGTGCTGTAAGCACACCATTCGCAATCCCCCGCCGTGCTATAAGCGCATCGCGCGCAGTCCCGGGCCGTTTTGCAGACTTCAGTTTTGTAACAGGGCACGACTTCAGTCGTGCCGAAAAGGTCCAAGCCTATGAATAGGGCTTCAGCCCCTGCAATGGAGGGAGCAGGGGCATTCATGCCTGAATTAACAAAACCTACTCCGCCTTCCCATCCACCAGCCGTCGAATCCCCAGCGGATTCCCGTCCTTCAACTCCTCCGGCAGCAGCGCCTGCGGAAATCCCTGGAAGCATACCGGCCGCGCAAATCTGTAAATCGCCAGCGAACCCACCGACGTAAACCGTGCGTCGCTCGCCGCCGGATATGGCCCGCCGTGCACCATCGCGTGGCACACCTCCACGCCCGTCGGCATCGCGTTGAAGATGATTCGGCCCGCCTTCTGCTCCAGCACGCGCACCAGCCCCGCGTGCGCGGCCAAATCCTCGTCCGTGCCCAGAATCGTCGCCGTCAAATGTCCTTCCAGCGCCTGGGCCGCGCGCACAAACTCATCCGCGCTGTTGCACTGGACCAGCAACGTGTCTGGGCCAAAAATCTCCTCGCTCAGCTCCGGCTCTGTCACCCAATGTTCCACACTGGCAGAGAAAAGCTTTGCCTGCGCCTTGAATCCAACGCCTGCCCCCGCACCCGCCTTCGCCGCCAGTTCCACCGCGCCCGCGCGCTCATCCGTCTCGCGCGCGTACACCCCGGCAATGCCTGCCGTCAGCAGCGTGAAGGGCTGCGCCTGCTCCACCTGCGCGCGCAGCTCGGTAAAGAACGCCTCCGTCTCCGCCTGCTGCGGCACCAGCACAATGCCCGGCTTGGTGCAAAACTGCCCCGCACCCAGCGTGAACGATCCGAAGAGACTCTTCGCCAACGCCTCCGGTCCCTTCTTCAGCGCGCCCGGCAGCACAAACACCGGATTGCCGCTCGACATCTCCGCAAAGCACGGAATCGGATCGGGCCGCTCGGCCGCTAAATCCATCAGCGCGCGTCCGCCCCGCAGCGAGCCGGTAAACGCCACCGCCTTGATGGCCGGATGCTGCACCAGCGCGCTGCCCACCGTCACGCCCGCGTCAAACAACATGGAGAACACACCCGCAGGCAAGCCCTCCGCCTTCACCGCATCGGCAACAATCGCCGCCACCAGTTCGCTCGTTCCGGGATGCGCCGGATGCGCCTTCACCACCACCGGGCAGCCCGCCGCCAGCGCGGAAGCCGTGTCGCCGCCAGCCACCGAAAACGCCAGCGGGAAATTGCTCGCGCCAAACACCGCCACCGGCCCCAGCGGCCGCAGCATCGAGCGCAAATCGGGCCGTGGCAGTGGCTGCCGCTCCGGCAGCGCCGGGTCAATCCGCGCCTGCACCCACGAGCCTTCCTCCACCACACCCGCAAACAGGCGCAACTGGCCTGTCGTGCGTCCCACCTCGCCCAGCAGCCGCGGCATGGGCAGCGCCGTCTCCAGATGCGCGCGCGCCGCCAGCGTTTCCTTCGCCGCATCCAGCCCATCGGCCATGCGCCGCAGCAGCGCCGCGCGCGCCTTGCCGCTGGTCTGCGCAAATATGTCGAACGCCTCCGCCGCCAGCGTTGCCGCGCCATCCACGTCGTCAATCGTGGCCGAGCAGTATGCAGGCTCCAGCGCCTCGCCGGTCTGCGGATTGAATGCCGTGAAGGTCGTCGCCCCGCGCGCACCGCGCCCAGCGCCAATAAACGAGAATCCAGTCAGTTCTGTCATCACTTGCGATTATCCCGCATCCGCCCGTTAGCTCGAAATCGATTTGCCAGCGCCGCGCTCCATCCGTTACAAAGTGTCGAGCCGTTGCGTGCCCGCGTTTCCGTCGTGAAACCTCCGCGCCAAAATGGCTGCCGCTGCTGGGAAGGGAAGCCACTTGCAATTCTCCTCGAACGAAGCTGTTTCTTCGTCGCACTCCAATTCCGGTGTGCCGCTCATTCCGCGCGACCGCATGCTGCCCTTCATCCTGGTCACGGCGCTCTTCTTTCTGTGGGGCGTGCCCAACAACTTCAACGACATTCTCATCCGCCAGTTCATGAAGTCGTTTGAGATTTCGCGCCTGCAGGCCAGCCTTGTTCAGTTCGCGTTCTACATGGGCTACTTCCTGCTGGCGGTGCCCGCCGGCATCATCATGCGCCGCGCCGGATACAAAGCCGGCATCCTGATTGGCCTTTGTCTCTTCGGCGCAGGCTGCATCCTCTTCTGGCCGGCTGCGCTCGTCGCGCAATACTGGTTCTTCCTCACCGCGCTCTTCGTCATCGCCAGTGGACTGGCGTTTCTTGAAACCGCCGCCAGCCCCTTCATCATTCAGCTCGGCTCTGCGGAAACCGCCGCCCAGCGCGTCAATCTCTCGCAAGCCTTCAATCCGCTCGGCAGCATTTCTGCGCTCATCATCGGCAGCCGCTTCATCTTTTCCGGCATCGAGCTCAAGCCGGCCGAAGTCGCCGTCCTCCAGGCCCAGCACCAATATCAGGATTACCTGCGCCAGGAAACGCTCCGCGTCATCGTGCCCTATCTCGTGCTCGGCTCCGTGGTACTGCTGTGGGCCGTGCTCATCGCACTCACACGCTTCCCGCACACCGGCCTCGACTACTCCCGCAACACCATCGAGCACGACATCTCCAAACCGCTCTGGCGTCGCCGTCACTTCGTCTTCGCCGTGCTCGCGCAGTTTCTCTACGTCGGCGCGCAAGTCGGTGCGTGGAGCTGGCAAATTCCCTACGTGCAGGCCTACACCGGCGTAGGAGAGCGCACCGCCGGCTACCTGCTCACTGCCGCATTGGTGGCGCTCACCGCGGGCCGCTTCTTTTCCTCGTGGCTGCTGCACCGCGTACGCGCTTCGCACCTGCTGGCCGTCTTCGCCATCGCCAACACCGTGCTGTGCTTCCTGGCAGTGGCCTTCCCAGGATGGTTCGGCGTCGGCTGCCTCATCGCCAACAGCTTCTTCATGTCCATGATGTATCCCACCATCTTCGCGCTCGGCGTAAAGGGCATGGGCACGCGCACCAAGACCGCCAGCGGCGTAATTGTCATGTCCATCGTCGGCGGCGCCGTCATTCCACTCGCCATGGGCGCCATTACTGACAAGGCCGTCTCTTACGTCATTCCCGCGCTCTGCTTCGTCGGCATCGCGCTCTACGCGCTCTTCGCCGCAGAGCCCGACAGAGAAGAGGTCGCCGCCGACCCCAGTGTGGCCCTCGGCTGACCATGTATCTCATCAGATAACACGCCTGCACGATCTGAACCTGCGTGCAACGTGGCGTTGACCGCGCTTTGACAAAACTCCGTCACCATAGCGCCATGACCCAGCCCCAGCCGGTGTTTCTGCGGCAGGCCTTGTCCTGCTGGAACTGGAAGTGTGCCTTGCTCAGCGCCACGGTGCGCTCGCTCATCTATCTCACCGCCATGCTGCGCACTGGCCTGCGCGGTAGCCTCGCCGTTGTCCTGGTCGAAATCGTCTACGTCACGCTCACCGCAGGCATTTATGCGGGCTTGCAGCAGCGCTCGCTTGATCTGCGCCCCCGCACTCTCGGCAACCTGGCTATCGTCGTGGGAGTGCCGGGCCTGGCGCAAACGCTCGACTGGCTCACCCACCAGCTCACCGGAGCCGTCGCCACGCAGCGCGCCACCTTCGCGGTCTGCGTCTTCACGCTGCTCTCCGCGCTCTTTCACCTGCACGTCATGCGCAACGGCGCGTTTCTCACCGGGCATGGCCGCTCGCTGGCCTCGGACTTCCGCCGCATGCCGCGCCTCATCGCCGGTTTTGTCATCAAGCCCGCCGCACTGCTCACCGGGCTAAACGCGGCTCCCGCGGCGGAGCAGGAAGCCGCCTAGTCCCCGCTACTCCGCCACTACTGGATTGGTCAGCGAGCCCAGACCTTCAATCGCAATCGTCACGGTTTCGCCGGGCTTCAGCCAGCGCTTGGGCGTGCGCCCCAGGCCCACACCGTACGGCGTGCCGGTGGAAACAATATCGCCCGCCAGCAGCGGCGTAATCGACGACAGATACTCAATAAGCTCGGGAATCTTGAAGATTAGCTCGCGCGTGTTCGAGTGCTGATGCTCCACGCCGTCAATCTCCAGCCGCACATCCAGCGCGTGCGGATCGGCAATCTCGTCCGCGGTTACGATGGCCGGCCCCAGCGGGCAAAAGGTCGGAAAGCTCTTGCCCATCGACCACTGCGAGGTGGCAAGCTGTACGTCGCGCGCGCTCACATCGTTCACCATCGTGTAGCCGTACACGTGCTCGCGCCACGCCGACGCGGGAATTCTGTAGCCGCCCTTGCCAATCACAAACGCAAACTCCGCCTCGTAATCCGGCTCGGTTGAGTTCTTCGGCAGTACAATCGCTTCGCCCGGCCCAATAATCGCCGTGGTCAGCTTGAAGAAAACCACCGGCGTCGTCGGAATCGCCATTTTCGACTCAATGGCGTGGTCGCGATAGTTCAATCCAATCGCAAACACCCGCGGCGGATTGCTCAGCGGCGCATGCAACTTCACCGCGTCAAGACTGTGCGCGGCTGCTGTCTCGGGCAAATTCGCCGGCGCAAATCCGGCCGCGATTACCGCCAGCGTGTCAGCGTATCCGGCAGCGGCAAGGTCCACCACAAGGCCGGCATCTTCAAGCAATGCGCCGGGCTTAATCTTTCCATCGGCGGCTGAAAACGAAACGAGCTTCATGAAATGCCCTCCCAGGGCGGAACAACAACGTAATCCAGTCTAGGCGGTGCAGCTAGCCCGCGCTGTCTTCGTCCAACCGGCTGTCCAAATCGCTGAACAGCAAGTTCGCTCAGGCCGCGGTCCAGCCGCCATCAATCGTGAACAGCGAGCCAGAGACAAACGCCGTTGCATCGCTGGCCAGATACCGCACCATCGACGCAACCTCATCCGGCCTGCCCAGCCGCCCAATCGGCTGCCGCGCGCGCAGCTCCGCGCGAACCTCTTCCTTGTTGTGCTTGTGAAATTTATCCAGATACCCCTCGACAAACGGCGTCTCCACCGTGCCGGGGCAAATCGCATTCACCCGCAGCGTCTTCGGATACTCAACCGCAAGCTGCCTGGTCATCGCAATCACCGCGCCCTTGGTGGTGCAATACGCAAAGCGCTGCTTGATGCCCACCAGTCCCGCCACCGACGCAATGTTCACAATCACGCCCGTTACGTCTGTGTTCTGCGGCGAAGCCAGCAGCAGCGGCAAAAATCCGCGCGTCACCAGATACACGGCGCGCACATTCACATTCAGCAGGCGGTCGAAGTCCGCAGGCTCCGTCGCTTCAATCGAACCCACATGGCCAATGCCCGCGTTGTTCACCAGTATGTCCAGCCGGCCCGTGTGCTCCACCGCCGCGGCAATCGAGCTCTCGCTGGTCACATCCAGATGAATGGCCTTGCTCGATCCGACCGAGCTGGCCAGCGCCTCGGCCGCAGGCACGTTGATGTCGGCAATCCACACAAAGGCGCCGGCGCTCACCAGCTCTTTCACCGTGGCTTCGCCAATGCCGCTGGCGCCGCCCGTCACCAGCGCATGGCGGCCGTCAAGACGATACGGAGACGATTCATTTTTAGCACTCATGGAAACACGATCCCCTGTTGTTCAGCTTGCTGTTGCGCCTCCTCAAGCAATGCGGCAGAGGCAGTGTCCGTGGTAAGCGCGCGCGTCAGCAGCGCGTCGATGATGGATGCATACTCAGCCATGTGCGGCCCCGTGGGCAGCGTCCGCGCGCCTAGGGAAATGGCCTCAATCTCGCGATACGGTGGCGCCTGCGCCTGCAACTCCGCATTGCGCCACGTGGAGAGCCGCACGCCCACCGCGCCGTGTCGCGTGCGCCTTAAATCGCACTCTGGCGTCGCAATAAAGCGCAGAAACTCCCACGCCAGCTCCTTGTTTACCGATCCCGCACCCATGGCCAGCGCCCAGAAAACCGAAAGCGAAATCGCCGCGTGCGCGCCGTCCGTCGGAATCGGCGCAATGGCCACCTTGCCCGCCAGCGGAGAGCTCTCGCGGCACGAGCGCGCGGCAAAGCCAAACCAGTTGGCCATCATCGCCACCTCACCGGCCAGGAACAGATCTCCCGACTGCGTTGAATCCAGCTTCGGCGATTCTGGATGACACAGTTCCGGATTGCGCACCACGCGCCGGTAGAAATCGATGGCTTCCACGGCCTGCGGTGTCGCAAACTGCGGCACACCATGCGCGTCCAGCAACTCGCTACCGCGGCTCCACAGTTGCAGCGCAAAGTCATACACCGTGTTGTGTCCGTCGGGAAACGCCGCAAACACCGTGCCGTACAGCTTCGCCTTCGCATCGGTAAAGAAGCGCGCTGTCTCTTCAAACTCATCCCACGTCTTCGGCGGCTCCAACTCGCGCCCAAACTCGGCTCGAAACGCCACACGCTTCTCCGCGTCGCCAAACATATCCGTCCGATACACCAGACACTCGGGTCCATCGTGCCACGGCAGCGACGAGAGCTTGTTGCCAAAGACCAGCGGCTTCACCAGTGAGCGCGGCCACTCCTCCGGCCAACCTGCAATCGGCGTGCTCTCGTGCCACAGCGCCAAATCTTCCAGCGCGCCGCTCGCCATGCCCTCGGCCAGCCAGTCCGTCCCCAGCAAAGCCAGGTCGTAGCGGCCTTCGCGCAG
>DASVLI010000175.1:0-22143 GCA_036384955.1 Occallatibacter sp. | reverse complement strand
ACGCAGCCCGCCCGCATGAATCGCCGGCGGAATGAAGGTCGACCCCAGCGTGTGCATCTTCAACAGCGGTGTCAGGTGCGCCGTGTCGCCAAAGTCGTATGAGTAGTGGCCGCGCGTCAGTGACGGACACGCCGCCGGCTCAACCGCCACAATGCGCGCCTTCGACTGGCCCTTCAGGTTGCGCCCGATGTACGGGAAGCTTAGCCCCGCAAAGTTTGAGCCGCCGCCCGCGCAGGCCAGCACCACATCCGGCTCGTCGCCGGCCAGAGCCATCTGCTCAATGGCCTCCAACCCAATCACCGTCTGGTGCAGCATCACATGGTTCAGCACCGAACCCAGTGCGTACTTCGTGTCCGCGTCCTTGGACGCCACCTCCACCGCCTCACTGATGGCAATGCCCAGCGAGCCCGGCGTATCAGGATGCGCCGCAAGAATCGCGCGCCCCGACTCTGTCTCCATGCTGGGACTGGCCGTCACGCTGGCGCCGTAGGCCTCCATCAGCGCGCGCCGGTAGGGCTTCTGGTCGTAGCTCACGCGCACCATGTACACCTTGCACTCCAGCCCAAAAAACGCGCACGCCATGGCCAGCGACGAGCCCCACTGCCCGGCTCCGGTCTCCGTCGCGAGCTTCTTGGTCCCTTCCATCTTGTTGTAGTAGGCCTGTGCCACGGCGGTGTTCGGCTTGTGGCTGCCGGCCGGGCTCACGCCTTCGTACTTGTAGTAAATCTTCGCCGGCGTATCCAGCAGCTTCTCCAGCCTGCGTGCGCGATACAGCGGCGCAGGACGCCACTGCGCGTACACCTGGCGCACCGGCCCCGGAATCTCAATCTCGCGCTCCTGGCTTACCTCCTGCATGATCAGCGCCATGGGAAACAGCGGCGCCAGATCGGCAGGGCCAAGCGGTTGCAGCGTCCCCGGATGCAGCGGCGGAGCCATCGGTTGAGGGAAGTCGGCTTGCAGGTTGTACCAGGAGACAGGAATCCGCTCTTGCGGCAGGTTGTATTGAATTGTTTCCATGCGCGGCATTCTATCAGCGCAAATGCGCTGCCCGCAGTGAGCGCGCAAGTTGCCTCGTCTCATGGAGGAGCCGCACCATCTTCGCCCGCAGCCGTGCCGTCACGTATGCTGAAGGCACCATCATCCGCATTCCCCAGGGAGTGTCATGCCTTCATCCAAATCCTTCTCGCGCCGCGGATTTCTTGCCGCAGGCCTCGGTGCATCCGCCGCCGCGCTTGCTTCCACACGTCTCCGTGCACAAGCATCGCCCGCCCAACCGCAGGGATTGCCGCCGGCTATTGCCGCACTGCCCAACCTCACCGGCAAAGCGCGCCCCTTCACCAACGCCGAGCGCCAGGCGCGCATCGAGCGCGCCAAAACACTCATGGCCTCCAACAAAATCGACGCCATCGTGCTCGCTAATCAAAGCGCATCGGCTGTCTACTTTGCCGAACTGCACATGTGGGGCGGCGAGCGCCTCTGGGCGCTCACCATTCCCGCCAAGGCAAAACCGTTTCTTGTCTGCCCCGCATTTGAAGAAGGCCGCGCGCGCGAGCTGCTCGACTCCGGCCCGCTCGGCAAGGATGCCGAAGTCATCACCTGGCAGGAGAACGAAAGCCCGTTCGTCGCGCTGGGCAAGGCGCTGCGCGATCGCGGCCTCGCCACCGGCACAATCGGCCTCGACGAGCACATGGCCTTCATGTTCTCTGACGGTATCCGCCGCGCCAATCCGCAACTCACGCTCACCAGCGCCACGCCCATCACCGCCGGCTGCCGCATGATTAAAGAGCCGCACGAGCTTGACTGCATGCGTCTGGCCAACCACGCAACGCTGCTCGTCTATCGCGCCGTCGCGCACTCCGTGCACCCCGGCATCACCAACGCCGACGTTGAAGCGCTCGTCGATGCGGCCTACAAGCAAGTCGGCTTCCCCGGCGACGCCAGCCTCAACATCGATGAGTACACCGCGCTGCCCCACGGCTCACGCCAGCCGCAAACGCTGCGCGAGGGTTCCATCCTCATGCTCGACGATGGCTGCCTCGTCGAAGGCTACACTTCCGACATCACTCGTACCTTCGTGCTCGGCAAACCCACCGACAAAATGAAGCGCGTCTTCGATCTGGTGCTGCGCGCGCAGACCACTGCGCTCAAAACCGCGCGCCCCGGCGTGACTGCGGCCAGTGTGGACGCGGCTGCGCGCAAAGTTATCGCCGATGGTGGCTACGGGCCAGGCTTCAAGTTCTTCTCGCACCGGCTCGGCCACGGCATCGGCCTTGAAGGCCACGAGTGGCCTTACTTCGTCGAGAACAACATGTTCGGCTGGGACACCGCGCCGCTGCTCAAGCCCGGCATGACGCTCAGCGACGAACCCGGCGTCTACATCAAAGGTGAGTTCGGCATTCGCCTCGAAGACGACCTCGTCATCACAGAAAACGGCGCGGAAATGTTCACCCCGCAAAGCCCATCCATCGAAGATCCTTTCGGCGGCATGGACTAAACAAACCTGTGCGCGCTCAACTGTCCGCCTTCACCATCTTCACCACGGGTAGAGCGTCGCCATTTTTTAACGGTACCGCAATGCGCTCCACCTCCACGTAGCCCTTCAACCGGTAAAGCGGCACGCCCGTCAGCGTCGACCCCATTTCGAAGCGCCGAAATCCCTCCACGCGCGCCTCGTTCTCTACGTGTGCCAAAAGCAGCGAGCCCAATCCCTGCCGCGCAAAATCCGGATGCACAAAGATGGCGCGCACCTTGGCCGCATCGGTCGCAGGATCCAGCAGTTCCGGCTCGCGCCCCGGCCCCGCATCGGCGCCAAACAGCGTCTTGCGCCGCGACCAGCCGCCGCAAGCTGCAATGCGCTCGCCTGCATCCGTATCCACTGTCGCCACAAAGTAAGTTTTGTCGCGGATAAGCTGCGTATCCACGCCCAGAACCGTCCCCAGCGCGCCATCCATTTGTTGTTGGGTGTAGTCTGCGGCCTGCAACGTGCGCACACTCGCTTCGATCAGCGCATGCAGAGTGGGAATGTCCTGCTCGGTTGCCAGGCGCAACGCGAAATCTGCTCGCATCGGGAGACGATTAAAACTTCCTTCCAGTAAGAATGTAGAAGGCTCGGCCGTACGAGCCGAGGTTGTAGGCGTTCCGATAACCCATCGCCTTCAGGCGATCCGCAGCCTTCTGGCTTCGGCCGCCATTCTGGCAATGCAGCAAAACCACCTTCGTCCGGTCATACACAATCCCCGCGATGGTTCCCGCAATCGTATCCACCGGCGCATTCACTGCCTGCGACAAGTGCCCTGCATCGTACTCGGCTTTGGAACGCACATCGACAACAATCGCGCCATTATTGAAATACTCGCGCGCCTTCTTCACCGAAAGCTGTCCCTTCCGCTTGTAGACGATGTAGAAGATGCTGAGAATGACTGCTGCGATGAAGCCGATTGTGCTCATAGGCCTGCCTGTATGGTACTGCCGCGCACTTGGATTGTCACCGAAGCGGCTGCGTAGCTTATGCCCGCGCCACTTCCACCAGCGCAGAGTAGAACGTTGCCGCTGCGCCGTGGTCCGTAAGCCGTTCGCTGGTCAGCGCATTCACATTCACACCATCTGAGCTCAACTTCGCCCAATCCAGTTGCGCCGCCACCACGCCCGCCGGCACGCTCCCGTTCACCCGCGCCGTCAACTGCAGTTCGCCGCGGTCATTCCACACCCGCACCGTGTCCCCATCGGCAATTCCGCGCGCATCGGCGTCGCTGCAATGCATCTCCAGCACATGCGTGGTTCGCGTTTGCATCTTGCGGTGCCCATCATGATTCGCGAACGATGAATTCATGTAGTTGTCCGCCTTGCGGCTCAGGAACTCCAGTGGCAACCGCCTTGCGCCTTCGCTCCAGCGCGACTCCACCGGCGGATGAAACGCCGGCAGCGGATCGCGCCCCTGCGCCGCCAGCACTTCCGAATAAAACTCCACCTTGCCCGACGGTGTCGCCAGCGCGTCCGTGGTGTAAGGCAATAGCGGTGCGGCTTCCGGCTCCAGATGCATGCCCACCGCAATGTGCCCCTCGCTCCGCAACACGTCCAGCGAAATATGTTCCATGCCCGCATTGGTCGAGTGGCCGTCGGGCCCTGCTGCCAGCGCCTGCGCCAGCATTTGCTCCGGCGTGTCGTTAAAACACGCTTCCGCGAATCCCATGCGCTGCGCCAGTTGCGAGAACAGCCACACATTCGGCCGCGCCTCGCCCAGCGGCTCAATGGCCTGCTGCGAAAGCTGCACAAAGTAGTGCCCGTACGCGCCTTGCATGTCGGTGTGCTCCAGAAACGTCGTCGCCGGCAGCACATAATCCGCGTAGTCCGTCGTGTCGGTAAAGAACTGCTCGTGCACCACCGTGAACAGATCCTCGCGCATCAGGCCGCGCCGCACGGCATTGTGGTTTGGCGCAACCGCCCCAGGGTTGGAGTTGTATACAAACAGCGCCTTCACCGGCGGCCCGTCCTCCGGCCGCTCTCCCAACTCCGTCAGCGCCTGGCCCAGCGCGGACATATTCACCGTACGCGCCAACCGCTTGATGGGCGAAGCCAGTGCAAGATCCGGCCGCTCCAGCGCGTGCTTGTTCCAGTTGTACGCGCCGCCTGTCGAAAGCCCTCCGCCTCCACCGCGATGCTTCCACGCTCCGCTCAGTGCGGGTAGCATGGCGATGGCGCGCATTGTTTCGCCGCCATTCTCTCCCCGCTGCACGCCGTAGTTCACACGCAGCACCGCGGGCTGCGTGGTTGCGTACTCCCGCGCCAGTTGCTCAATCTCCGCGGCACGCATGCCCGTCCACTCCGCCACTCGCTCCGGAGTGTACGCGCGCACACGCTCTGCAAGCTGCTCAAAGCCATGCGTCATCGCGGCAATGTAGTCGCGGTCTTCGAGGCCCTCGCGCAAAATCACATGCATCATGCCCAACGCCAGCGCGCTGTCCGTCCCTGGGCGAATCGCGATGTGCCAATCGGCCAGCGCCGCCGTCCGCGTCTTGTAAGGATCGATAACAATCAATCGCGCGCCGTTGCGCCGCGCCTGCTCAATCATGGGCCACAGGTGCACGTTGTTGCCGTGAATGTTCGCGCCCCAAGCCACAATCAATTTCGCAAATCGATAATCTTCCGGCGGTGTGCTCAGCTTTTTGCCGTAGACAAGATTCCAACCCACGCCGCCCGCCTCGGAGCAAATGGAGCGATGCAGCTGGCTCGCGCCCAGCCGATGAAAGAAGCGCCGGTCCATCGACCCAAAGCCCAGCAGCCCCATCGTGCCCGCATAGCTGTAAGGCAATATCGACTCCGGCCCATGCGCTTCGGCAATCGCTTTCAGCCGCGCCGCAATCGCATCCAGAGCCTCGTCCCAGCTCACGCGCTCAAACGCCTGCAACTCTTCGCCGCGGGGCCGCGGACCCTTCGGCGCTCCGCTCTTCCTTTTCACGGGATAGAGCAGCCGGTCCGGCGCATATACGCGGTCCAGATACTTCGCTACTTTGCCGCACAAAAATCCCTGCGTCACCGGATGCGCAGGATCGCCCTGCACCTTTACCGCGCGGCCTTCGCTGTTGACCGTAACCAGAACGCCGCACGTGTCGGGGCAGTCGTGCGAACACACGGCATGAACAATGCGGAATGGGGAAGTAGCCGCCATAGCGCCATTGTAAGCTGAGTGCGAGTCCCTTCGCGCACTGGAGGTCCCATGCGTCCGCTCCGTCTCGCCGCATTTTTTGCTCTCGCGCTTATCTGCACCGCGCCCGCGCTGCGCGCCCAATCACCTGCCGACGAGGCCGCCATTCACGCCACACTCGTCGCCCAGGTCGCCGCGTGGAATCGTGGCGACATCCCCGCCTTCATGCAGTCCTACGAGGACTCGCCCGACACCACCTTCGTCGGCGCCGGCATCAACAAAGGCTTCCGCCCCATCCTTGAGCGCTACGAAAAGGCCTACGCCACGCGCGCGCAAATGGGCACGCTCTCGTTCACTGACATCGACGTGCGCCTTCTGCCCTCCAGTTGCGGCGCAACCGAACTCGCCGTCGTCACCGGCCGCTTCCATCTCGAGCGCACCGAGCACGGCGCATCCGCCAAAGACGACGGCATCTTCTCGCTCATCTGGCGCAAAGGCCCACAGGGCTGGAAGATTATCCTCGACCACACCAGCTGAGCCTGCACCAAAAGCAAAGGCCGGCGATTGCTCGCCGGCCTTTGTGTTGTTCGTGGAACGCCGGCCTCCTGGCCGGCTGTCGCGTGGGTCTCCTGACCGACGCCGCATTGCGCGTCACTCTTACGCTTCTTCCGCGGCAGCAGCCTTCACCTCGAACTCCACATGCTGCGTACCCAGGTAGGGATGATGCGCCGTCAGTTTTACCTTGCCCGGCATCTCGCCCGCACGTACCCACACCGCGCCCTGACCGCCCACCAGCGTAAACGGATTGTCGCCAATCAACTCCGCAGGCCCGCTCAGCTCAAAACGAATTGCATCCGCGGCAAACGGTCGAATCGCATCGAACTCGTCGGTCACGCGCAGCACCACGCGCGTGGTGTCGGCTCCGTCGGCCACCAGCTCCGTGTCGTCCGGCAGCAGCGCAAACTTCTGGTCCACACCCTTACCCGACATGGTTTTCGTAATCGCCAGTTTGCCGCCGATGTAGCCTTCAATGCGCAAATCGCCCCACTCGGCATGCATGTCGTTCAAATCCGCGGTAAACGGTGCGTACTTCAAATGCGGAAACTGCTTGCGATCCGGATCGGCCTCTG
Organism: Occallatibacter sp.; assembly: GCA_036384955.1. Lineage (GTDB taxonomy): Bacteria > Acidobacteriota > Terriglobia > Terriglobales > Acidobacteriaceae > Telmatobacter. Next base: position 15,372 of record DASVLI010000175.1, on the reverse strand, counting down.
CCACCAGCTTGCCGCTCACATAAAACTTCAAGTGCTCACAGTTCGACGAAACCAGCGCCGTCGTAAACCCGATGTTCTCGTCGCCGCGCGCCCAGTGGAAGGCCGGCGCCAGCACGATCTCCTCCTCCGGCTCGCACTGTGAGCGGTAGAAGCCCGCCGCCGGCTTCGGCTCGCGCCAAATATCCGTCACGCCGTGGTAGCAAATGCGGTCGCCCGATCCAAAGTTGGCATGCGTGTTGTAGTCGAAGGCGCACCAGCCAATGCCGCCCGCGTATTGCGCGTTGCTGGCCAGCTGGTCGTGTACGCGCGCGTGGCGAATGGTGTGCTCGCGCAGCCTCTCCACGTTGTCAATTGTCTTGGTCGGATACGTGTGCCCCGCGAACTCTGTGTTCAGGTACAGCGGATGATTCGGCTCCTTTAACGGCCAGCCAAAATCATTCATCGTGAACACATCCTCCAGAAACTCCGACTCCTGGAAGTAGCGAATGCCGCCTGTCTGTCGCGAGGGATCGAGTGAATGCGCCATCGCATTCGTGCGCACATAAAAATCGTGGTTGTCGCGCGACTCGTTGATGCGCACGCCCCACAAAATCACGGACGGATGGTTCCAGTCGCGGCGAATCATGCGCCGCACATTGTCCACCGAAATGTCCTGCCACGCCGTGTCGCCAATGTGCTGCCAGCCCGGAATCTCCTCCAGCACCAGCAGCCCGTATTCGTCGCACGCATCCAGAAAATGCCGCGACTGCGGATAGTGCGAGGTACGCACGATATTGCACTTCAAATCCTTGCGCAGAATCCACGCATCGCGCTTCTGCACGCGGCCCGGCATCGCCTGGCCCACCCAAGGAAACGTCTGGTGCCGGTCCAGCCCGCGCAGCTTGATCACCTTGCCGTTCAGCTTGAAGCCCTCCGGCGTAAACCGCGCCTCGCGGAAGCCGATGCGCCGCGTGTCGCTGTCCACCGCCGCCCCGCCCTTCACCAGTCGCACTTCCACGCGGTAAAGCTTGGGCGCGCTCAGATCCCACAGCGCAATCTCGCCCAGATTTTCCATGTGCAGCGTCTGCGGCTTCGGACCTTCGTCGTTCCACGCAGGCACTGGCTGCGTCGCCTTTGCTATCTGCCGGTCGCCGTCAAACAACGCCGCTTCCAATGTGTAGTCTCCGCCGGCCGATTTCATATCGCTCGCCAGGAAGCACTCCACATCGAGTGTGGGCTTGCCGCTCAGCACGTCCTTCGGCTGCGCAAAAATGTTCTCGATGAACGTGGCCGGCACAATGCGCAACTGCACTTCGCGATAGATGCCGCCAAAGGTCAGATAATCCACCTCATTGCCAAACGGTGGAATGTCCGCGCGCTCGCTCGAATCCACCTCGACCACCAGCACGTTGTCGCGATCAAAGTCCACGTCCTGCGTCAGCTCAAAACTGAACGGCGTAAAGCCGCCCTTGTACTCGCCCAGATGCTTGCCGTTCAGCCACACATTCGAGGACGTCATCACTCCTTCAAAGTCCACAAAAATGCGTTTGCCGCGCGCCGAGGCCGGAATCCGCAACCGCCGGCGATACACAGAAACAAACTGGTATGTCTTTTCGTCGAAGCTGTGCCACGGCAGACGAATGTTCGTGTGCGGCACCGTCACGCGCTCGAATTTGCTGTCGTCGAAAACGCGCGCCCGCGCCGCCTCGCTGGCCTTCGCGCTGTAGCGCCAGTTGCGGTTGATGGGCAGCACGCTGCGGCTCTTCGCCTTGGGTACAAGTGTTGACTCAGCTCCTGCGGGCAGGCCCGAGGAAACGGTGGCGGCGGCAATCAACGTGCCGGTGGACTTCAGAAAATCGCGGCGATCCATATCTCTCCCCAGAGAAGACGCGCTGCGCGCGCCAACCAGCCACCCGCGCAACAGCGTCAGATTCATCAAACCCGCGAACATTGTATACGTTTGCATTCACGCCTGGCTGCGGCCTCCGTCATCCCTCCACCCTGCCCTCCCCAGCTCCTGTACACTGGTCCCGTCATGAGCTGCCTCTTCTGCAAAATCATCGATGGAAGCATCCCCTCCGCCTCCATCTACTCCGACGACCTCTGTTACGCCTTTGCCGACATCCAGCCGCAAGCGCCCGTGCACGTGCTCATCGTGCCACGCCGCCACATCCGCTCCGTAGCCGAAGCAAGCAATGCCGACGAGCCCCTGCTCGGCCACCTCATGCTGGTAGCCGCGCAAATTGCCCGTGAAAAAGGCCTGGCCAAGGGCTATCGCGTCGTCGCCAACACTGGCACCGACGGCGGCCAGTCGGTCGATCATCTCCACTACCATCTGCTCGGCGGGCGCTCCCTCACCTGGCCTCCCGGCTAAACAAAATTGGCACAGCAAAAAGCCGGACGGGCCTCACGCCCATCCGGCTTTTCTGTCTCCGAGTGCGGCCTACTTCAGCACATACTGCTGCGCAATGTAGAAGTACCTCGGATTAATCCCCGGCGTCGCATTCTCCACAAACTGGCCTTTGAAAAAATGCCCCACGCCGGCAGCAGCGCAGCTCACCAAGCCAGTACCGCTGCCTCCACTGCCAATCTGGCAATTCACTTCATGCCAGGCTCCTCATCGCGAAGTCGCGGTACCCAGTCCATCGGCGGATTCTGATTGGGAAATGAGAGAAGCAAATGGGAACCCATGCAGCCTTGTCCCAGTTTGAGCTGATGCCGCACGCTTCCACGCCGATACAGAACGCGGAGCCTTGTATTCGCCTGCCCTATTTCTCCTGCGAATCAGGGAACTTTCGGCCACGGAGGAATCTCATCCATCATGAAGCGGCTTGGTTTGGAACGGCTTATCGCGCTCGGGTTTGGACTCGTATTGCTCACCGCGGCTCTGGCCTGCGGGTTCTCCATCCTGGGGCACATCAAGGTGCGCTCCTACAGCGCCAGCGCGGCAAAGCAAGCCCACCATGCCCTGCTGGCCGAGCAGCTTGTCATGCTCCAGCAGCGCGAACAGGCCACCTCGCGCGCCTTCTTTCTGCAACCGGCCGAGCATGGCGACGAACGCTGCGCCGAAGCCGCCCAAAAATTCGCCTCCACCTACGAGGACCTGCGCGCCGACATCAGCGATCCCAGCGCGGCGGAGTTGCTCACCAACGTCAAATCCTCCTGGGATGCCGGCGAAACGGAATTGGGAAAAATGTTTGCCCTCGGCCGCGCCGGAGACACAAAAGCCATGCTCGCGGAGATGCCCACCTCCGTCGCTCTTAGCAAGAAGATCCAGGCGGCAATCACCAAGCTGGTCAGCTACACCGACGGCGTGGCCCAGGATCGGCAGCAGGCCCTCGAAGGTGTGACACGCGATAGCCTCACGTACTCCATCGTCTTTTTCGTCATCAGTCTTGCCATCGCCATCGCATGCAGCATCTACACCCTTCGCGTGGTGCGTCAGCGCGTACAGATGGCGCAGCATGCTCTTGCCGCAATTGCCGAGAAGGACCTCTCCGCTGCCGATATCGAGGTGCTGACCAGCGACGCGCTCGGCAACGCCTTGCTCTCCGTCAACCACACCAAAAACACGCTCGCACGCATCCTGCAGGAAATTGGCCGCATTGGCTCCCAGGTGGCAGCCGCCGCCACGGAGCTGGCTTCCTCCGCGCAAACCGCGGCTCACGGCGCCGATGGCCAGCGCACCCAGACAGAACAGGTTTCCGCGGCGCTCACCCAGATGACCGCCTCCGTCGCCGAGGTGGCCCGCAATGCCACCACCGTCTCCGAGTCGGCGCGCGACGCCTCGAACGCGGTGCAGCGCGGCGACGACGCACTCTCTTCCACCTCCACCAAAATGACTGAAATCTCCGGCCACTCCGCGCGTGTCTCCGAAGGCATCGAGGGACTGGAGCGTCACTCGCGCGAGATTGGCCGCGCCGCCAGCCTCATTCGCGAAATCTCCGAGCAGACCAACCTGCTGGCGCTCAACGCCGCCATTGAGTCGGCCCGCGCCGGTGAACACGGCAAGGGCTTCTCGGTCGTTGCCGCCGAGGTCCGCCGTCTGGCCGAACAAACCGGCTCCGCCACCGGCGAAATCGACACCATGGTCCAGAATGTGCAGCAGCAGGCCAAACATGCTCTCGAAATGGCCAATATCGAACGCGATTCAATCCAGCAGGGCGTCACCCTGGCAGAAACCGCGCGCGAGTCCTTCGCTCTCATTCGCGAATCGGTCTCCTCGGTCGACTCCATGACCGCGCAGATTGCCACCGCCGCCAACGAGCAGGCTGCCACTACTGAAGAACTCGGCCGCAACCTCAATCAGATTGCGCAGATTGTCGCCCAATCCGCCTCCGCCGCGCACGAGTCCTCCTCGGCCTGCCTGGAGCTGAGCAAACTCTCCGAGCACCTTCATGGACAGATCGCCGAATTCCGCCTGCCCGACGAACGCCCCTCCTCGCGCAACGAACCACTGCGCCACAAAGGCGTTCAGTGGCAACCGTCGCTCTCGCCCACCGCTTAGTGTTCCGCCCACAAAAACAAAAGGCGTCTGCTTGCGCAGACGCCTTTTCATTGCTTCTCGATTGTCTTTACACCGGCTGCGGAACGTACTCTTCTTCTTCCTCGAGTCCGTAGCGGCGCAGCAGGTTGGGCAGGCTCTGCGAGAAGGCCGAGCGCGGCATCACCGTGTCGCAGCCCGCTTCGATCGCCTTGATCTTCAAGTCGCCCTGCAGGTGATTCAGGAAGCCGACGACCGACGTCGACTTCTTGAACTTTGTCTTGAATTTTGGAATCAGCGTCATCGGCTTGGCGCCTACGTTGTTCAGGTCGAACACCAGCAGCGCCGGCCGTTCGCCTTCGGGCGCTTCCAGAATCCGCGCAATCACTTCCTTGTCGCCCTTCACAAACTCAACCTTCACGCCGAGTTTGCGCGCCGTCTCCTGAATCTTCGCCTGGAAAAACAGATCCTCGATGAAGCAGACAATCCGGGTCGGAGCATCTTCGCGAACCGCCACCGCGGGCGTCGCGTGATACTGCTCCGGATAGTAGGCGCCATTGCCTGAAACCGGAATCGTCGAGGGCGGTCCATCGGCCACGTTGCCATTCGCGGCGCGATAGCTATGATCCATCGGGCCCACAAACATCCGTGGCCCCTTCTGCCTGTCTTTGCGCTTGCCTTGCGGAGCGATGCTGTTGCCTGGCTCGGGCTGGCCTACGCCGCCGGTCTTCGGGAAGAACTTCTTCTTCCGCTTACCGTGGTTTTGGTGGCCGTGCTGCGGGCGGGGCTGCGGTGGAGCCTGCATCTGGGGCGGGCTCTGCGGCTGCTGACCCTGCTGCGCCTGCGGCGCGCCCTGCTGGCTCGACTTGTTCTTGCGGCGGCGCCGGCGGCGCCGGTGCCCCTGTGACTGTCCCTGGCCCGTGGCCGGAACCGCCCCTACTTCTGCCGGGGGCTGCGTCGGTTCTATCGTCATGCGTGCACTTCCTGGCACTTTGCTGCTTTGCTCGGTTCGCGCTCTTCCTGCCGAACGCCAAACACCGTGGTTCCTCCGCACGCCGATGGTCAGGACAGGTGGGCCGGCGCCGGAATTGCTTAATTCAGAACTTTGGGTTGCTGCGGTTCTTCCGCGGCTCTCCGGTTGCGGTCACTCCCTGCATGCCGTCTCTTCCACGGCTTTGCCGCAACTCAACTACATCTCCTGGCAACTCGCGAGGGCCTCGCACCCGCGAAATCTTTCGTACTCGCCGGCCGCGCCTGAAACTCAGCAGAATCCCTGCAAGCCTGCAAGTATCCGGTCTCGGTACAGCCAGCGCTTTCCTCAGGTATTGCCTGTCTTCAAGGAACTTCCACCGCATCGTGCTCGGCGGGATACGGACCTGCTTGGTTGAAATTCCTGGATGGGCGGCGAGCCTTCACTGCCCGCATTCGGGTGGTTCGCTATCAGCCGCCAGTCAGGCAAGTTTGATACTACAGCCTGGGGAACAGGCTGGCAAGTGAGCACAATCACGCAGGGAATCGAGTTTCTTATCTCAGGTAACCACTCCCAAATCGGCCCGTGCCCACCCAAATTCACCCCAAACGCGCTGAAGCGCCACCCGTATGGGATGGCGCTTCGCTTGTCCGCGCTGGTCACTGGCCTCCAGCAATCGATGGCCGGTGGTTTATTCCACCGTGCCTTTGCAGGCTCTCCCGGCCGGTTCTCCCTCTTTGGGGGCCGCCTCGTAGGCGGATGCTCTTGCCGGGGTCCTTGCTGTTTTTGCGGGCTGGCCGGATTTTCTCAGCAGCCGGATACATCACTGGCACCCTGCTAAGTAGCAATCCCGGGGCCGTTCAAATTTTTATTTGTTTTCAATAAGTTACAGACATGAAAATGCCGCAGATGTTTCGATTCCAGTAAACACAAACCCGTAAACTCCATAAAACCATAGAACCGCGCTTACTGTTGGCATTTGGGACAGTAATGCGTGCTTCGTCCGCCCACCACAATTCGCCGGATGGCCGTCGCGCAAACCAGGCACGGCTCGCCCGTCCGCTGGTATACCCGATGCTCCAGTTGGAAGAAGCCACGCACCCCATTGGCATCCACATAGTCTGAAACCGACGATCCGCCCAGCCGGATCGCCGCCCGCAGCACCTCCTGCAGCGCAACCCGCAGCCGCTCCAGCTCCGCCGCCGTCAGCCTGCCGGCCTGCCGCCGCGGCCGCAGCCCTGCGCGAAACAGGCTCTCATCCGCATAGATGTTCCCCACCCCCGCCAGCAGGGTCTGGTTCAGCAAAGCCGCCTTGATGGCCAGCTTGCGCCCGCGAAACAGTCCCGCAAACTCCACCGCCTCCACCGTCAGCGGCTCAGCTCCCGGAGCCTCGAACGCCTTCGCCAGCTTCAGCTCGCGCAGCTCCAGCCGGCCAAAGCGCCGCGGGTCCACAAACCGCACTTCCTTGCCTCCGGAAAGCCCCAGCCGCGCATGCGTATGCGCCTCTACCGGCGCGTCGGGCGTCGTCACCAGCAGCCGCCCCGTCATGCCCAGGTGCACAATCCACTGCGCCTCCACTTCGTCCGCGCCGCCCAGCTCGCACACAATGTGCTTGCCCGCCCGGTACACCCGCAAAATCCGCCGCCCCTCCAGCCCACGCGCCATCGTGCGCGGAGCCGTCTTGAACGTCTGCGGCTTCGAGCCCAGCCACACCTCATCGATACGTTCGCCGCGCACGCGTGCATGCACGCCATTGGCAATGGTTTCTACTTCAGGCAATTCAGGCATGAGGAAATTGTAGAAGGTGCGTGCAGTGCCGCGATGGCGCTACTTTTTGGCCTGCGGATCGCGAATGCGGTTTGCTTCAAAGCTCACAATGTGCCAGCTACCCTTGGCGTTGAGCACCCACACATGCGTATAGCGATAGCTGCCGGTCATGTCGCCTTCGGCAGTTGCTCCCACCACGTCCGCGCGGCAGGTAACCACCGCCGTGTTGCTGTAGAAGCGCACCTTGCGGTCGGTAACGATGATGCTGCGGAAACGAATCGTCCCGCTGCGCATGTGAGCAAGCGTTTGCTCCCGCGACTGCAGTGTGCCATTTGAAGTAATGGCCATGTAGTCATCGTCCAGCAGAGAAGCCATCACCGCTGCATCGCCGTGCAGCAACGCATTGCGCCACTTCTCCTCCATCTGGAAGAGCTCATTCCGCTGTTCGTGGTGTTCGCCGCGCCACAATCCCCGTGCCGGCAGAGCGCCGGCTGCAAATACAGCCAGCGCACAGGCTGCTATCAGCAGCGCGCGCAGACGGGCCGACCTGGCACCTATCTTCATGGCGTATCGGATAGTAGCCGGAGTCTGCTCTGGCGGTCAACGCACGGCAGAGTCATACTCAGCTCACTTCCGTACCAAGTTTGACTCGTAAAGCTCCAGACCGTTTGACAGACGTGTGAAATCGCTGTGGATTCCCGTCTCAGGCCAGCGCAATCAGGTCTTCGCGGCGGCGTTCCAGCAGTTTCTGCGCCAGCCCGCCCACCACATATTTTTTAAAGTGTTCCGAATTGCGGTGTGCGGTCTCAGCGGCGGCGTCCTTGTACTGCTCGTAGATCATCACCCGGTCCGGCTCACCCTCTACCACGTGCGGTACGTAGCTCACGCAACCCGGCTCCTGGCGCGACGCCAGTGTGAGCGGGCGCAGTATCTCCGCTATCTCTTCCCGGTCCTCCGGGGCAAATCGCATATGGACGCAAAAACTGATCATCGCGTGTACCCGCTGCCCTCCGGCCCGGCTTGCTGCTGGCAGTCTACCTTGTTTCCGGCTTCTGCCTAGCTGTGAATCTCGTTCAGCACGGATGCAAACTCCGGCAAAGCCATCGTCTGGTCGCGGTCCGGCCCGGTTGACACCATCGCGATCTTCGCGCCGCTCTCCCGCTCCTGGAAGCGCAGATACTCCTGCGCCGCCTTGGGCAGCTTTTCGAAATCCGTAATGCCCTCGGTCTTCTCCTGCCAGCCCTTCAGCGTGGTGTACACCGGCTTGATCTTCTCCAACCCATACACATCTGCCGGAACCTGGTCGCTCACCTTGCCGTCAATCTCGTAGCCCACGCAAATCTTGATCTCGGCCAGCTCGTCCAGCACATCCATCTTCGTCACAACCAGCCACTCCGCGCTGTTCACCTGGTTGGAGTAGCGCAGCATGGGAATATCCAGCCAGCCGCAGCGCCGCGGACGCCCCGTCACCGCGCCAAATTCGTGCCCACGCTCCTGCAGACGCTCGCCCACCGCGTCGTGCATCTCCGTCGGGAACGGCCCGCCGCCCACGCGCGTCACATAAGCCTTGGTCACCGCCACCACCGTGCCAATCGCCGTCGGGCCCACGCCGGTGCCCGTCGCCGCGCCGCCCGCCGTCGCGCTCGACGACGTCACAAACGGATACGTGCCGTGGTCGATGTCCAGCATCGTGCCCTGCGCGCCTTCAAACATCACCGAGCCGCCGTCGTGCAAAATGCCGTTCAGCAGCCGGCCGCTATCGGTCACAAACGGACGCACCTGCTCAGCCGCTGCCGCGTACTCGTCGTACATCTTCGCCGGGTCCAGCGGATCGGTGCCGAACAGCGCGTGCGCAATAGCATTCTTCTCCGCGCAGGCCGCTTCAATATGCGTCTTCAGCAGGTCGGGACGCAGCAAATCCACTATGCGCAGGCCGCTGCGCGCCATCTTGTCCTCGTACGCCGGGCCAATGCCGCGGCTCGTGGTGCCAATCTTCTGCCGCCCAGGAGCGCTCTCGGCCGCCAGCTCAATCATGCGGTGGTACGGCAAAATCACCTGCGCGCGGTTCGACACGTACAGTTGCCCGTCCACATCGATACCCAGCTCGCGCAGCTTCCCCACTTCCTTCAAAAACGCAATCGGATCCAGCACCACGCCGTTGCCAATCACCGCCTTGCAGCCGGGGCGCAGCACCCCGCATGGAATCAGCTGGAGAATGAACTTCTGCTCGCCGTGGATAACCGTGTGCCCGGCGTTGTGTCCGCCGGCGTAGCGAGCCACCGCGCTAAACCGCTCGCTTAACACATCTACAATCTTGCCCTTGCCTTCGTCGCCCCACTGGGCGCCCAGCACCACAGCCGTCTTCGCTCGCATTCGCTCTTCTGCTTTCCACACAAAAATCGCCCGCCGCAACGGCCGTCTCCGGCTCCATTACGCGAGCTTCTACAAGGCGCGGCCTACTGCCTTGCGCCCTCACCGATGATAAACCCCTCCCCGCTTCACCGCCCCCGCCATTCCCGCAATCTCAGCGCGAAGGTTTCCTTTCCATGCACGTTAACCAACCCCCACCCTGGTTCGTTGTGTATGCAGAGGCGCCTGAAAAACCTCCGTACGCAAAGGACTTCGCTATGAACCTCCGCCGCATTCCCGCAGCTCTCTCTCTGGCCACGGCCTTTCTGGGCACCCAGACCCTCTTCGCCGGGCTCGCTATCCTCGCCTCGCCTCAGCCCGTCTATGCCCAGACGCATCCGCCCGTCGCCACCCTGCCTGCGACCTCGCAGCCTGCGCTCAATGACCAGCAGGTCGCCGCCACCCAGTCCGAGCTCATCAAGCTGCTCAAGCTCAGCCCCACACTCACCACCGTCGTGGCCCGCGACCCCTCGCTGCTCTCCAATCAGGAGTACGTCGCTCACAACAACCCACAGTTAGCCGCCTTCCTCGCCCAGCATCCTGAGGTGGCCCGCAACCCTGACTATTTCCTCTTCTCGCATCTCAACCACACCGACGGCTCGCCCGACGAGGCTCTCGAACGCGCTGTCTGGCCCGACGTCTTCCGCTCTTCGCCGCCCCGTACAGGCTTCGATGAGCTCCTCAGCAACATGTCGCCACTTCTGGCCTTCGCCTCGTTTCTCATCACCGTTGGCTGGCTCACCCGCGTCTTTCTTGAAAACCGCCGCTGGAACCGCATCTTCAAGCTGCAGAGCGAAGTCCATGGCCGCCTCATCGATAAATTCAGCTCCGCCCAGGACCTAGGTGCCTATATGGAAACCGATGCCGGCCGCCGCTTCCTTGAGGCCGCTCCCATCTCCGTGAACTTCGAGCAGAACCAGCGCGTACCCAATGCTGTGGCACGGGTGCTCACGCCGCTGCAAATCGGCGTGGTCATGATTCTGCTCGGCATTGGCTTGCTCACGCTGCGTCACGCAGGGCCCGACATGGATGTCCCCATGCTTGTCTTTGGCACCGTGGTGCTGATGCCCGGCATCGGGTTTATCCTCTCCGCAGGCTTTACCTGGCTGTTGGCGGCGCGCCTCGGCCTCATGCCCGGCAGCGAGTCCGGCAGCCACACGCTCCCAGGAAACCGGCAGTGAGCACCGCGCGGCTGCCGCATCATGAAGAGGAATCGGCCCATGGACTTCAACTCCGCACTCTCGAACGCACTGGCAGGCGACGGGCTCACGCTCGGCGCCTCTGCCGTGCCCTCCTGCGCGGATATGGACAATGAGGCCTTTGCCGGTTTCTACGAGCGCTCCGCACGCGCGCTGTGGAGCTACCTCGCCCGCGTCTCCGCCGACCCCGCTCTGGCCGACGACCTGATGCAGGAGAGCTTCGTCCGCTTTCTCACCGCCGCGCATCCCAACGATGGCGAAGTAGCCGCGCGCCGCTATCTCTTCCGCATCGCCACCAATCTGCTGCGCGACCACTGGCGCAAACCGCGCACCTCCGCCCTCGACGACATTCCCGAAGAACGCTTTGCCGCAGCGCCTCTCTCCGATGCCGCCGCCGAGTTGGCCCCGGCCATGGCGCAGCTTCGCCCCCGCGACCGCCAGCTGCTCTGGCTGGCCTATGCCGAGGGCTACTCGCACCACGAAATCGCCGAAGTCACCGGCCTGGCCTCACCCAGTATTCGCCTCTTGCTTTTCCGCGCCCGCCGCAAAATGGCCCGTCTGTTGCGCGAGCAGGGAACCGCCGCATCCGCTCGGCCGCTCCAGCAGGAGGCCCGGCCATGACCCCCTTCAGTTGCCCCCGCGAAAAGGAAGTTGCCAGCCAGTTGAAGCTCGGCCAGTGGCCGCATGCCTCTGCCGCCGATCTCCGCGCCCACGTCGCCGCCTGCCGCACCTGCTCCGATCTCGTCATGGTCAGCACGGCCTTCCAAACCATACGCGCCGCCTCCACGCCACAACTGCCCTCGGCGGGATCGCTCTGGTGGCGCGCGCAACTGCGTCGCCGCAATCAGGCCATCGAGCGCATCTCGCGTCCGCTGCTCGGCGCGCAAATCTTCGCATGGGTCATCGCCGCGTTGGTCGGCATCGCAGGCGCCGGCTGGGCTCTGCGCAACACTGTGCGCTGGCTTGCCTGGCTGCAGGAGCTGCCACGCGCCCTCAACCTTGGCGCACTGGTGCCCTCCGCTCTGCCGGGTTTCTCAGGGAGTCTCTGGTTCCTGCTCCCAATGCTGGCCACACTCGCGCTCGCCGGAGGCATCGCCGTCTACTTCACATTGGAAAAGCTGGAGAAGCGCTAGCCAGCGTCCAGCACCGCATCGGCAATCCGCGCCGCCTCCACCGCCGCCCGCACCTCGTGCACCCGCACAATCGCGGCCCCCGCCAAAATCGCCGCCACCGTCGCCGCCACGCTCGCCGTGCCGCGCCCCATCGCCGGCACATCTACACCGCCATGCAGCGGAGCCAGCGCCCGCCCCAAAAACGACTTCCGGCTTACACCCGCCAGCAACGGCCTTCCCAGCGTAAGCAGCTCCGCCTGCCGCGCCAGCAGCGCAAAGTTCTCCTCATACCGTTTGCCAAAACCATAGCCGGGGTCCAGCACAATTGCTTCGGCGGCAATGCCTGCAGCTTCCGCCACGCGCAGACTCTCACACAAACCAGCGCGCACGTTCGCCAGCAACTCGTCGCTGTCCAAGCGCGCCTGCCCGGCCCACTCCTCCGGCCTGCCCCGCGTATGCATCAGCACCACGCCACAGCCTGCCTCCGCGCACACGCTCGCGATCTCGCCGTCCCAGAGAAAACCGCTCACGTCGTTCACAATCTCCGCGCCCGCCGCCACCGCGGCACGCGCCGTGCTCGCTTTATACGTGTCCACGGAAACCACAGCCCGCGGCGCGGCCTTCAAAATCCCCTCGACCACCGGCAGCAACCGCGCCTGCTCTTCATCAGCGCTCACGGCTGCCTGCACACTGCCCGCGCGCGAGCCCGGTCGCGTGCTTTCCGCGCCAATATCCAGCACGTCCGCGCCTTCATCCAGCAGCCGCAGCGCATGTTCCACCGCCGCATCGGTCTCCAGATACAGCCCGCCGTCGCTGAACGAGTCGTACGTCACATTCACCACGCCCATCACCAGCGTCTGCCGCCCCAGCGCAAGGGTGCGCGTGCGCAGTTTCCACTCGGCGGGAATGCGCCTGCGCGGCGGCGTGGCGTCTGTCGTTTTCGTGGCGGCCATGGCCCTTCCATTGTAGGTGCAGGCTGCTACACTCCCGCCATGACACTGCTTCGGCGAACTCTGGCGCTTCTTCTGGCCGCGGCTCTCTGCGGCTCTGCCGGCCTTTCCGCGCAGGCAGGCAGCAAGGCGTCGCGCGCCGGCGCCAATGACACCCTGGCCTCCCGCATCGACGCCATCCTGGCCAATCCTGCACTCGCCTCGGCCACCTTCGGCATCAGCGTCACCACTCTCGACGGCAAATCGCTCTACGCCCTCAACGACGGCAAGCTCTTCATCCCCGCCTCCAACGCCAAGCTGGCCACCACCACCGCTGCCTTCGCGCTGCTCCCGGTCGACACGCTCACCTACACCACCAACATTGCCGGCACCGGCGAGCTCGACGCCAGCGGCACCCTGCACGGCGACCTTGTACTGCTCGGCGTCGGCGACCCCACGCTCAGCACCCGCCATTACCCCTACGAGCCGCCCAAGCCTCCGCCCGCCGACAATGCCCCGGCCGAAGCCCCCACCGACACGCCGAAAGAAGAGCCGCCCAAGCCCAAAGCCATCGCCGTGCTCGATCTGCTCGCCCAGCAAGTCGAGCAGTCCGGCGTCCGCTCCATCGAAGGCAACATCGTCGGCGACGACACTTTCTTCCTCACCGAGCCCTACGGCACCTCGTGGGCATGGGACGATCTGCAGTGGCCCTACGGCGCGCCTGCTTCGGCGCTCACCTACAACGAAAACTCCACGCAGCTCACCCTTCTGCCCGATTCCGCCAATCCCGGCAAGCTTGAGGCGCACTGGGAGCCCGACGTCGACTACTTCACCCTCGACGACTCCATGACCATTGCCCCCGCCGGCGAAAAGCCGCATCCCGGCCTGCAGCGCATGCCCGGCAACCTGCTCGTCCGCGCCTGGGGCACGGCTCCGGCCCAGGGTCTGCAGCTCAGTCTCGCCGTCGACGAGCCCGCGCAGTTCACCGCCTCCGCCTTTCGCGAAGCGTTGATCGGCCGCGGCGTCAGCGTCTCCGGCGCGGCTCTCACCGCACATCGGCTCCCCACCGGCACTGGCGACTTCGACGCCGAGCGCACCGAAAAGCTGCAACTCGCGCCTGTCTCACTTCCGTCAGTGGTCGCGCCCGTCACCGGCACGCGTGTCTTCGCTTCACACGTCTCCATCCCGCTTATTCAAGACCTCACCGTCATCAACAAGGTCAGCGAGAACCTGCACGCCGAGCTGCTGCTCCGCCTGCTCGGCAAGCTCTGTGCCAAAGACGGCAGCGTGGAGCAGGGCGCGCGCGTCGTCCGCCAGTTCCTGCTCAGCGCCGGCATCAACGACTCCGATTTCTATCTCTACGACGGCTCCGGCATGAGCCCCGACGACCGTATCGCCCCACGCGCCTGGACTCGTCTGCTTACCTACGCCGCGCGCCAGCCCTGGGGCGCAAAATTCCGCGCCACGCTGCCCATCGCCGGCGTCGATGGCACGCTCACCAATCACTTCAAAAAATCGCCGCTCGCGGGCAGGCTCCAGGCCAAAACCGGCACGCTTAATGAGGTCCACGCGCTCTCCGGCTACCTCACCGCCACCAGCGGAGAAACCATCGTCTTCTCCATCCTGGTCAACGGCAGCCGTCCCGGTAGCGGCACCGAGTCCCTCGCCATCGAACAAATCTGCGAAGCCATCGCCGCCTCCGAGTAGCCCCCGCGGCTTGTATCATCAGGAGCGAGATGCTGAACCGTACTCGTATCGCAGGATCCGCAATCTTTGTTCTTGTGCTCGGCGTTGCCGCATTGTTCGCAGCCGGCTGCCACCCCCTGCCGCCCTCCAAGCCCGAATCGCAATTCACGCCGCAGGAGGCGCGCGGCGCCACCATCTATCGCGACAAGTGCGCGCGCTGTCACTTTGCCACCACCACCGCCGGGCTGCACGGCCCCGGCCTGCAGGCGCTCACCAAGCTCAAGTCCATGCCCTCCGGCGCGCCGCCCACGGACGAGCGCCTGATTGCCGTCACCCTGCATGGCCGCCAGACCATGCCGCCCACGCCGCTCTCCGACGAGCAGATGGCCGACCTGCTGGCCTACTTGCACACGCTGTGACCGAAAACGCGCCCCAATCCGAAGAACAGCAGCCTTCCGCCCCTGTGCCGCCCGGCCGCCGCGAGCTGCTTCCGCTCCCCGGCCTTGCCGCCATTGCTCTCTATCTATTGGTGCTGTCTGGTGTCCTCATTCTGGGCGCCGCCGGGGGCCACTATCCACCCGTTTTTCTTCTCATGGCCGCGGCCTTCCTCGCCGCCAGTGCAGGCCTCATTCTTCTGCTGCGCTGGGCCTGGGCGCTGGCTCTGGCCGCCGTCTTCCTGCTGGCCTGCTACAACCTCTGGATCTTCTCCACCCAGCGCATCGCTCCAGCCGCCGTACAGGGACTCCTGAATCTGGTCTTCTTCCTCTACCTGGTCCGCACCGACGTCCGCGGCAAACTGCGCTAGAGCAAAACCAGAGCTTCACTTTTACGAAGCCTC
>DASVLI010000174.1:0-6773 GCA_036384955.1 Occallatibacter sp. | reverse complement strand
ATGCTGCCGAGCCGTAGCTTCCATTGGGTTGAGAGAAGGCGGGTGTGTTGGTGAGGTTGAAGATTTCGCCGCGCAGCTCCAAGTCTGCATGGTCGCCGATGCCGGTGTGTTTAATCAAGGCAATGTCGCCATCGCGATAGGCGGGGCCGCGCACGGGATTGCGCGAAGCGTTGCCCAGCGTGAACTGCGGCGCGGTGGCAAAGGCGGCGGTGTTGAAGTACTGCGCGGGCGTGCGCTGGCCAGCGGGCTGGTCCACCTTGCCTACAATGTTGGGCCGCTGCAGTGCGAATCCCGCAAAGCTGTTGTTGTTGGTTGCCTGCGTCACCGTCACAGGCATGCCGGATTGCAACAGCAGCAGCGCATTCACACTCCAGCCGCCCAGCAGTTTGTCCGCAAAGCGGCTGCTGCTGAAGCGATAACCGCGGCCCATCGGCAGTGTGTATGTCGCGCTGGCGGTGGTCACGTTCGGCATATCGCCGGAAGAGGAATCGCGCTCCAGCAGAGGATTAAATGTGTCGGCTGCAATCAGGCTGCTCGAATTCGGCGACGAGAGCACGGTGGTCGAAAACACCGACGAGGCATCGTCGATGAGCTTGGAGTGCGTGTAGGTTGCCACCAGCGAGAGGCCGTTCCAGTCGCGCAGTTCCATCTTGGCCTCTGCGGCGTTGTAGTTGGTTTGGCCGGTGTTCTTGCGGTACGAGGCTACATTCAAAAAGCGCGCATACGGCTTGATGGATTGCGCGTAGGTAATCGTCTTGCCGCCGATGGACGAAGAGATGGGCAGCTGGCCGTAATAAGGATTGGTGATTTTCGCCAGCAACGATGCGCCTTGCGCCAGTTGATCGACCGTCAGCTGGTTCAGGTTTGTGTCCGGCATGCCGACGTGCACGCCGTGCGAGCCAACATAACCAAGTTCGAAGGAGAGCTTCGACGTGAGTTGATGCTCGATGGCAAGATTCCACTGCTCCACGTAGCCCGAGCCCAATGCACGATCCGCGGTGTACACGCTTTGGCCCAGGCCCGCATCCGCGTTCAGCGGAATCGGCGTAACCGTGGGCCCATTCGACAGTGCGAAGGCCGCGTTCACGTTGTCCTGCGTTTTTTGCGCCACGTTTTGGATGAAAGGGAACTGCGGTGTGGTGAAGGGTGTGGTGATGCCCGACTGATCGAAGAAGACCATGCCAAAGCCGCTGCGAACCACAGCCTTCGGTGTCAGCAGCAACGCAAAGCCGATGCGCGGGCCGAAGTTGCCCCAGTGCAACTGGCGTGCGCTACGGCCAAATCCGTTTTGACCGAGATATTGAAGCTGCTGCGTAGCCACGTTGAAAACCGCACCCTGATTGTCGACCTCGGTGGAGGGATGGTTGAGCGTCCAGCGCAGGCCGGCGTTGATGGTGAGTGCGGTGGAGGCGCGCCAGTCGTCCTGCACAAAGTATTCCTCGGTACGCGCGCGCGGGCGCATTTTGCTTTGCTGCAAATCGATCTGGAAGTTGTCTACCTGGCCGAGCAGAAAGCTCGCTATGGAGTTGCCGCTGTTGGTGACGCCCTGTTGATTGGTGCCCGTGGTGGTGAAGGCAAAAGCACCCGTGGGATTGCCGGGCGCAATCGCGTTCAGCTGGTACCAGCGCAGGTCCGCACCAACTTTCACAGTGTGCCGGCCAATCGAGCGCGAGAAGGTGTCGACGATCTGTGTGACCGCCGTCTCGTAGTTGGAGAAGGCGCCGCTCGATTTGCCCAACTGCTGCATGCCTGTGAGTGTGAACAACGGCAGAGCGTTGTTGAAGGCCGCGTTGGTTGGAATGCCGGGAATGCCCAGCACGCCGGAGGGTGTGCCATTGAGCGCGACGCCGGCGATATTGTTCGAGCGCCGCGTGTAGCCCGCGCGCAGGTCGTTGGCCATTGAGGCGCCGAAGAGATGTGTTTCGTTGAAGACCGCCTGCTGGCCCAGCACATCCGCCAGGCCCGCGACATTGTTGGTGCCGAGCACTGTGCCGCTGATGGCGCCACCGCCGTCGGGCAGCGGAGTCGCGGGCTGGTCCACATCGCTGAAGTAGGAGTAGCGCGCAAAGCCGAGATCGTGCACGCCAAATTTGCCATCGAAGCGCAGATCGAACTGGCTCTGGTGATCGAGATCGTCGGCCACGCGGGTGTAGTTGTTGGCCGCGCCGGCCTTGGTGGGCAAAGGAAATCGCTCAAGCAGCGCCGCTGCGGCGTGGTCAAATCGCAAGGGGTCGATGACATCGTTGGCGAATTCGGTGCGTGTGTACGTGCCGCCACTGTACACGGTCGTCGCGGGGTCGTAAACATGTGCCACGCCGGTGAAGATGCCGTTGCGCTCATTCACCGTGGGCACGGTGGAGGTGCGCACCACACCCACGTCCTGTCGCTGGCCTTGAAAGTCGCCGAAGAAGACCAGCCGGTCGCGCAGAATGGGGCCGCCGACAGTGCCGCCGTATTGGTTGCGGCGGAACTTCGGTTTGGCCGCGGTGGCGGAGGCAAAATAGTTGCGCGCGTTCAGATTCTCGTTGCGCAGGAAGTTGTACACGCTGCCGTGGAAGACATTGGTGCCGCTCTTTGTGGTCAGGTTGACGACGCCGCCGTTGAAGCGGCCGTACTCAGCCGAGACGCCGTTGGTCTCGATGGCGAACTCCTGAATGTCGTCGACGATCGGGAAGTATGCGACCTGACCGGGCTCTGGTTGCAGTGCAGAGATGCCGTCGAATAGGTACTCATTGGTGCGCGGACGGCCGCCGTTGATGCGCGGCAGCTGCGTGCCCTGCGGAAGCGCGACGCCGGGTACAAGCGTTGTGAGCTGCACAAAGTTACGGCCGTTCAGCGGCATGGCTGGGATGGCCGAGCCGTGAATGGTGGACTCCACATCGCTGCTGGCCAATTGCAGTTGCGCCTGATCGGCCTGCACCACAACAACCTCGGAGGCTGCGCCAATCTCCAGCTTTACGTCGAGGCGAATGCGCGCGCCGGTTTCGACGCTGACCGTGCGGCTCTGCGCATTCTTGAATCCGGGCGCTGCGACATCGATGCGATAGCGGCCGGGCTTCAGATAAAGGAATGCGTAATCGCCGCTGTTGGTGGTGGCGCCTTGGACGGTCAGTCCCGCGTCGAGATCGACTGCCGAGATGTTCGCCTGCGCAATGCCGTTGCCATTGGGATCGGTAATACGGCCGGTGAGTTCGCCGCTGCCGGCTTGCGCGTGCAGTGTGACGCATGCCGGCGCAAGCGACAGAGCAAGGAGGGAAACGAGAAATCTGGAACGAATCATATGTATCACGAGAGCAAACGCAGGCATGCCGCCGAGGGAAGTGGCTGCAGGGAGCGGAGGGGAATCCGGCCAGCCCGGCAGAATGTTGCCTAGTATGTCATACAAAACAAAGTCCTGTTTAAATGACACACCCGGCTGAGCTAGGCTAGTGAGGGGAAAGGCGCGGGCAAATCATGGAGATCGATAATCATCTGGCGGAGTGGCGCAAGCGGCGAGGTTTCGCTGTTGCGGATCTGGCCGGGCGGATTGGGGTGAGCCGCCAGACCATCTACGCCATTGAAGCGGGCACCTATGTGCCCAATACAACCGTGAGCCTGCACCTGGCGCAGGTGCTTGAAACCTCGGTGGAGAAGCTCTTCGCGCTGCCTGCGGTGCCCAGCCGCGCGGATGAAACGATGGAGGTGACGTTGCTGGGCGAGCATGCGGGCTTGCAGGCCGGCCAGATGCTTCGCCTTTGCCAGGTGCGCGGCGCTACGGTGGCGGTTGTTGCCAGCTCTGGCACGGTAAGCCTGCCCAGTGCTGACGCCATCCTGATGAACTCCGTTGCCAAGCCAAGCCGCAATCGCACCGTGGATGTGCGCGTTCTCCATCAGCGCTGGCGCTCGCCCGCGCGAATTCTGCTGGCGGGCTGCGACCCGAGCGCGGCGATCCTGAGCGACTTTCTGAGTGCGGAGATTTGCGATCTGATTGTTGCCTATGAAAACAGCACGAATGCATTGGAACTGCTGCGCGAAGGACTGGTCCACGTAGCGGGAACGCACTTGTCGGGCAGCAGTGCGGAGCAGGGCGCGCTGGGACCGATTCGCAAGCTGATGGGGCGCACGCCGGTCGCGGTCTACTCTTACGCGGTGTGGGACGAAGGCATTCTGACGGCGCGCGGCAATCCGAAGAAGATTGTGTCGGTTGACGATTTGCTGCGCAGCAATGTGCGTTTCGCCAATCGCGAGCCCGGCGCGGGCTGCCGCACGCTGCTGGATGAACTGCTGGCGGAGCGTGGGATTTCGACACGCCGCGTAAAGGACTACCAGCGCATAGCCGAGGGCCACTTGCCTGCCGCGCGCATGGTGGCCGCGGGCGAGGTGGATTGCTGCATCGGGACGGGCTCGGTTGCGCACGCGCTGGGGCTTGAGCTGGTACCGCTGGTGCGCAAAAACTATCAGCTGGTTGTGCGGCGATCGCAAATCAAGGATGCGCCGATACAAGCGATGCTGCAGACGCTGAGTCTGGCAAGTTTTAGAAGGGAAGTCGAGGCCGGAACAGGCTACTCGATGCGCAATGCAGGAGAGCGGCTGCTTTAAAGCGGAATGGCAGGATTACCGGCGGCGATGCTTGTTGCGGCGCATGGTGAAGCCGCCACTCTCGGTAGTTCCAGGGCCCTCGATAGCGGGCGTCAGTACCTGGACCGCGGCAGCAACTTCCAGTGACTCCATGACCTTCATGCGAAGCACGGCGAGAGCGCGCACCGGATCGGGATTGAGCCAACTGTTGGTCTCGGCATAATTCTGCGGCAGTCCGCCGCCTTTTCTGCTGATGATTTCCATTGCCCGGCCTCCGTCGCACACTTCATCAAGATGCGGGTTTTCGAGTACTTCAAGCAACGTAAATCCACCCGTCGGAGGGGTAAATGACACTTCTTCGGTAACCCCTTACCCGGATGGGGATGTGATAGGAAGAAGGTGCTAATGGAGTGCCAATTCGGGCCGTGCGCCTATCCAACAACCCCCAACTCCCGCATAAGAAACGCGTAGTCGAAGGCAATCTCCTTCAGGTAGTCGTAGCGTCCGCTGGCGCCGCCATGGCCGGCCTGCATGTTGGTCACCAGCAGCAGCGGCGCGGCATTCTGCTTCAGCGTGCGCAGTTTGGCCACGTACTTGGCCGGCTCCCAGTACATCACCTGGCTGTCGTGCAGACTGGTCTTTACCAGCATGGCGGGGTAACTCGCGGCTTTCAAATTATCGTAGGGCGAGTAACTCAGCATGTAGCGGAAGTAAGGCTCTTCGTTGGGATTGCCCCACTCCTCATACTCGGGCACGGTGAGGGGAAGGCTCGCGTCAAGCATGGTGTTCATCACGTCGACAAAGGGAACGTGCGAGAGCACCGCGCGGAAGATTTCCGGTTTCAGATTGGTGACCGCGCCCATCAGCAGGCCGCCGGCCGAGCCGCCTTCAATGGCCACACGCGCCGCATCGCCATAGCCAGCGGTGGTCAAGTGCTGCACGCAGGCCACAAAGTCGGTGAAGGTGTTGCGCTTCACCAGCATTTTGCCGGCATCGTGCCAGGGTTTGCCCAGGTCGCCGCCGCCGCGAATGTGCGCATAGGCCATGACCACGCCGCGATCAAGCAGGCTGAGACGGTTGGAATTGAAGCCCATGGGCAGCGAGTAGCCATAGGAGCCGTAGGCGTAAACGTAGAGCGGATTCGTGCCGCGTTTGAATGTGTCTTTGCGATAGACCAGCGAGACCGGCACCTGCACGCCGTCGGCCGCGGTGGCATGCACGCGTTCGCTGGCGTAGAGGGTGCGGTCGAAGCCGCCCGGCACTTCCACCTGCTTCAGCAAAGTCGATGTGCCGGCCTCCACGTTGTACTCGAAGACCGAGCTGGGCGTGACCAGCGATTGATACGCGTAGCGGAAGGTGCGGGTGGCAAAGCCGCGGTTGATGTGCGGATGCGCGCTGTAGGCCGGCTCGGGGAAGGCAATCTCCGTAGTTTGTGTTGCCCCTGCGTCAGCGCCGATGAAGCGCCACAGGCGCAGCCGCGGCAGGCCGTCTTCGCGCTCGCAGGCCACAAAAAAATCAGCGAAGAGATCGATGTCTTCCAGCATTACGTCTGCGCGATGCGGAATGCGCTCAGTCCAATTTTCGCGTTGCGGCGCTTCGACGGGCGCAGTTACCAGACGGAAGTTGCGCCCCTTGTCGTTGGTGCGAATGAACCAGAGGCCGTTGCGATGGTCGACCGAATATTCATGCTCGTCCTGGCGCGCGCAAATCAACGCGAATGCGCCTTCGGGGTTGTCGGCGCGCAGCACACGGCTCTCGCTGGTGATGTGGCTGGCCGCCTCCATGACCAGGAACTCACCGTCGCGCGTGCGGCCTACGGCAATGTTGAAGCGCTCGTCGTCTTCCTCAAAAACAAGCGCCGCTGCGCCGCCTTCGCGCGCGCGCTGCCTGAAGAGTTGATACTGCCGCTTCTGCTCCTCGTCTTCCACGGTGTAGAAGAGCGTCGAGTTGTCGGCAGCCCACACCACGGAGCCCACGCGCTCCACGGTCAGTGGCAGGGTTTCGCCGCTGGCCAGGCTCTTTACGCGCAGCGTGTACTGGCGAAAGCCGGTCAGATCGGTGGTATAGGCCAGCCACTCGCCATCGGTGCTTATCGATGTGTCGCCAATGGCAAAAAAAGCCTGGCCTTCGGCCAGCAGGTTGCCATCGAGGATAATTTCTTCGGCCGCGTCGGCTGCAGGGCCCTGCTCGCCGCCGCGCTTGCGGCAGTAGATGGA
>DASVLI010000173.1:0-1700 GCA_036384955.1 Occallatibacter sp. | reverse complement strand
CGTGGGCGCACAATCGCAAAGGAGAGGCCGATGAGGACAACCCCTGAAGGCATGCTGTGCGCAATGAATCGCCGCGGCTTTTTGGCCGGCGGAGCCGCCGCCATGGCGATAGGTTTTGGCGCGCTGCCCCATGCCGCACTGGCCGCCGACGACCCCGGCGCGAACATTCTTGGGCCGCGGCCCGGCTACTCGCCGCAGATCGGCACCTTCGTCTCCATGCTCACGTGGATGCGCGAGCAGAACGGCGTGCTGGTCGCCACCAAGGGCCTGAACACCGAGCAGCTGGATTATCTCTTCGACAAAAACGCCAACAGCATTGGCGCGCTGATGCTGCACCTGGCCGCAACCGAGGTGTACTACAACCTGAACACTTTCGGCGGCATGAAGTGGGATACCTGGGGCAGCGAGGTGAAGAGCAAGTGGGACGCGGCCATGAACCTGGGCGACGCCGGCCGCGCCACCATCAAGGGCCACGACCGCCAGTATTACGTGGACATTCTGCACGATGTGCGGCAGAAGACGCTGGCCGAGTTTGCCAAGCGCGACGACAAATGGCTGCTGGACAAACTCGATGACCCGGACTGGGGTCCATGCAACAACCTGGCCAAGTGGTTCCATGTGTGCGAGCACGAGTCGCACCACTGCGGGCAAATTGCGCTGCTGCGCAAACGCGTGCCCGGCGCAGACACAAAACCCGCGGCCGGCTAGGCCGCGGGCTCCGCCTGCATCCTGCTACACAAACGCCAGGTTCACGTTGTCAATGGCTTCGTCAATTTCCTTGGTGTTCTTAAAGCCCACGGTCACGCAATCCACGCCTGCATTGCGGAAGGCAAAGCGCATGGCCGCCTGACGGTCGGAGCGCTGCGTGAACGAGCCCTCGCCCACCAGCTTCATGCTGATAACGCCCATGCCCTGGCTCTTCACCTGATGCACATGCGTAACCACCTCGGGCACGTTGCCGGACCCGCCTGAGTCGGCCACCGGCGTATCCATACGTGTGCCGGTATGGTTCATGCGGATCATCGCCACCTGTAGCCAGTCGAACTTGGGCACCTCGCGCAGCGCGGGCAGCCCGTGCACGCTTACGCCGCGGGTGTGGACAATCTTCTGCTCCTGCGCGGCCACAATGCCGTCCTGCCACGGCTTGGTGGTCTCCACCCAGTCGCCGGTGTGCTGCCAGTGCAGCAGCATGATGTCGAAGTACTCGGCCTTGTGGATGCGGCGCATCTCGTCGAAGCGCTTGGCGGGGTCCACGCCGGGGTCGGTAGTCACCTTGGTCATCAACTGGTAGCTATCGCACGGAAAAGGCTTGAGCGCTTCGCCCAGCATGGCCGGCGTCATATACGACTCGGCGGTCTCAAAGAAGCGAATGCCGCGCTCATAGGCGTAGGCAATCAGGCGGGAGAACTCCTTTTGCCCAAGTGCGGCCTGCACGTGGCCGTTATTGCTGCCGGTGCCGAAGGCCAGGCGCGTGACCTGCAAACCCGATTGGCCCAGCGTAACCATGTCGGTGGCTTTGTGCAGCGTGTCAGCCGCGTTCGCGTTGGCGGGCAGTGCGGCCGCGCCGGCGGCGGCAAGGGAGGCGGCAAGGAAATCGCGACGGGAAAATGAACTCATCTGGAACCTCCGGGGGTGGGAACTGCGCGCGGACGGGCAAAGCGCCAATGCCCGAATGGTAGCACGGAAGCGATTTACCCGCG
>DASVLI010000172.1:0-3427 GCA_036384955.1 Occallatibacter sp. | reverse complement strand
TCGACCAGGATCTCAATGGCGTTGAAGAGGGCGTGCTTTTCGCCGACGGTGAAGATGGCCTCGTCGAGGCCGTAGTCGGAGCCGAAGTCGGCGGCGTGGCGCTCGACGATGGCGCGGCGAACGTCTGGGATGCCGGGCACGACGGTGTAGCGGGTGAAGTTGGCCTCGATGGCGGCGATGGCCGCGTCCTTGATGTGGCGGGGCGTGGGGAAATGCGGCTCGCCGGCGCCGAAGTCGACGAGGTTGATGCCCTGGGCGCGGAGCTTGGCAGCCTCTGCGGCGACGGCCATGGTGGCGGAGACTTCAATGCGGCCGATACGGTCGGCGAAGATTTTGGCGGGTGCGGCGACGGTCATAATAGCTCTATTTTTGCAGATTTTGGGGGCTGCGCTCTGTGATTTCGAGCGGGAAATGTGCATTGCCGGGGGTTTATTTTCCGGGCTGGGGCGGGCGGCAGGGGGCGAAAAACGCATGGTTCAGAGCAGCGAGGGCTGTGCTATTCTCCGTGCGTGCCAATCCCCGGCTCGTCCCTTAAAAAGGAAACTCCGCGCCACAGCATGACCGTGCGCCTGACGCATTGGGTCACATTTGTGTGTTTTGTGGCTCTGCTGGTCACCGGCGTGGAGCTGATCATCTCGCATCCGCGCTTCTACTGGGGCGAGACGGGCAACGTGAATATGAAGCCGGCGTTTTCGTTCCCCATCCCGTCGTCGCGCGGGACGGTGCCGACGGGCTACGGCTACGTGATGCCGGACCAGAACGGCTGGAGCCGGTATTTGCACTTTCAGGCGGCGTGGCTGCTGGTGCTGGCGGGCGCGGCGTATCTGATTGCAGGCATTTGGACAGGACACATTCGGCGCGACCTGCTGCCGGAGAAGGGGCAGCGCACTGTGGGCGCGGTGCTGGCGCGGATGATGCAATACCTGCGGCGCAAACCTGCCGGCGCGGAAGAAGCGACGCGGTACAACGTGCTGCAGCGGGTGGCGTACCTGAAGGTGATTTTTGTGATTGTGCCGCTGCTGATTTGGACAGGACTGGCGCTTTCGCCCACGTTCGAGGGTGCGTTTCCCTGGGCGGTGATTGCGCTGGGCGGTCGGCAGTCGGCGCGGACGCTGCACTTCTTTTTGACCTGCGCGCTGGTGGTGTTTTTTGTGGTGCATTTGGCCATGGTGACTTCATTGGGGTTCTGGAGCCGGACGCGGGCAATGATTACGGGCCGCGCGACGGAGCCGAAGGAGCGCGGATGACAATCTCTCGCCGGAAGCTGATGACGACCGGGCTGGCCGCCGCAGCGGGCGTGGCCGGGCTGGCCGTGGCCGACAAGCTGGCCACGCGGTATGGGCTGCTTCCACCAGATGGCGGCGGCGTGTATGGGCCGGGCGAGACGCTGACCTACGCCACGCAGCGGCTGGTGATGCGGCATACGCTGGCGCGCGAGTTCGACCGCGGCATGATTTCGAAGGATCCATTTTTGAATGAGACGGCGCCGCCGAGCGAGGAGTTTTTGCGGCTGAAAGCGGGCGGATTTCGCGATTGGAAGCTGACCGTGGACGGTTTGGTAGCGCGGCCGCTGACGCTGAGCCTGGCCGATCTGCACGCGATGGGCGTGCGCAGCCAGATTACCGAGGTGGCCTGCGAAGAGGGCTGGAGCTACATTGCGGAGTGGATTGGCACTCCGCTGAGCACGGTGCTGCGCGAGGCGGGCGCGCTGCCGCAGGCGCGGTATGTGGCGTACTTCTCCATTGAGAAGGATTGGTGGGAGAGCGTGGACATGGCCGAGGCGCTGCATCCGCAGACGGTGCTGACACTGGGCATGAACAACGGCGATCTGCCGGTGGGCTTTGGCGGGCCGCTGCGCATGCGTGTGGCGCGGCAGCTTGGATACAAGAACGTGAAGTACGTGACGCGGCTGACGGTGACCGACTCGATGAAGGGCTTTGGGAAGGGGCTGGGTTCGGCCTCGCCCGAGGCCGGGTATGCGTGGTTTGGGGGGATATGAAGGGGCTTGGGAGTATCTGGAGAAACAGGCAATTTACGTGGCCGGAGATTCCTTAGGCCGCCTGCACCACGGTCTGAGTATGGCGGCGAGGACCCCGCAGATCAGAGCCGCACCCATCCAAATTGGCGCGTGTACATACAAAACGAACAGCCATACTAGGCCTGCGGCGAATCCGAGGAACCAAGCCCGTCGCCAGCGGCGCAAGCGTATCAGGAGAATCACCGCGGTAACGAACTCCACCAAAGACAGAACCCACGTCATGATCCTGGCGCCTTCCCACACGAGAGACTGCGGAGGCTCCCCTTCGACCCGAACTTTGATTCCTCGTAGGATTTCCGGCACGGCGACATGGTCAGCGAACTCTGTAAAGAGGTCGAGTAGCAGCCGCCTGTCCGTCCAATGGTAGTGGAGCCGAATTCGGCTAATCAGGCGCGTATGGCTTCCATCAACCGGATAGAGAGCCCAAATAAAGCTGCCATCGGACGGAGTTGTAGCGCCTCGCCAAATCACATACTTGCCAGGTTCGATTGAGCCGTAAATCAGGGATGCAACTTCGCTAATGGGAAGTACGTCCCCTGTTTTCGGGTGCTGCAATGCGGGCGCAATTGATGCCAGGCTGTGGATACCCGTCTTGCTGCCAATGTTCTCGATAAGGTCGTACCCATAGAAGCCGGCACGGTTGTATCCCATCTGCAACAGCCAGGGCCAGACGTCCTCGGGCCTACCGTTCACGGTGATGGCTCTAGTAGCGCAAAAGGAGGGTGATACAACCAGAGAGTCTCCCGGCATCGCGCGGGCCCGCTCCTCGGCCGTGGAGCCCCAGCACAACGCAAACGGACGAATTGCCAAGCAGTAGATGGCGAAGAGCGCCATAAGCAGGCTGAGCACAACGAGCAGCCGCATGGCAATGAAACGAATTAAAGAAGAATTGCTGATCACACACCAAACGCCGTGAGCGAACGGCGATCTACCGGTACTCCGTCCCGCTTGCAGCACCTCAACGCTTGTGCTTTCGCTCGCCCAATAAGTGACACGTCTATCCGCAGAGGTCTATGACCGCCGACACCATGGATATGGTTGTTTGCAAGATGGAGAGAATGCCGGGAGAACTCTACGCGCCGTTGATGCGGGATTTGAGGCGTTTGAGGACGTTGGGGGGGAGCAGGCCGGTGACGTCGCCGCCGAAGCTGAAGACCTCTTTGATCATGCGGGAGCTGACGAAAGAGTAGCGGCCGGCGGGCTGGAGGAAGACGGTTTCGACTTCGGGGGCGATGCGGCGGTTCATCAGGGCCATCTGGAACTCGTGCTCGTAGTCGGAGATGGCGCGGATGCCGCGCAGCACGGCGGTGGCGCCCAGCTTGCGTGCAAAGTCGACCATGAGGCCGTCAAAGGTGGCCACGGAGACATTGCCGAGGGCAAAGGTGGACT
>DASVLI010000171.1:0-6423 GCA_036384955.1 Occallatibacter sp. | reverse complement strand
GGATTGCCCGCCCAGGCTTCAGGAATCAGCATCGCCATCACGTGGGGCAGGGAGCGGCCGGACTGGTAGAGAAACTCGACCGCGTTGTCGAGCGAAGCCGAGTCGCTGCCTTCGGGCACAATCACCGGGAACAGATCGTCGATTTGCCCGTTGTACAAGTCGCTCTTCAGTACGCTCTGGCGCGCATTCATCCAGCTGATATTGCCGCGGATGGTGTTGATTTCGCCGTTGTGCGCCACGTAGCGGTAAGGGTGGGCCAGCTTCCAACTGGGAAAGGTATTGGTGGAGAAGCGCTGGTGCACCAGAGCCAGAGCGCTGGTCACCAGCGGGTTTGCCAGCTCAAAGTAGAACTTCTCAATCTGCGGAGCCAGCATCAGGCCCTTGTAGATGATGGTTCGACAGGAGAACGACGGCACGTAGAAATCTTCCTTGCCCTCAATCTCCGACGCCGCAATCTCGTTCTCCGTGCGCCGCCGCACGCGATACAGCAGCCGCTCGAAGTTCTCCTCGTCCAGCCCGTTCGGTTTGGCTACAAAAAGCTGCTCGATATACGGCTGCGAGGCGCGCGCCTCGCGTCCAACCGCGTCGCCGTTCACCGGCGTATCGCGCCAGCCCAGAACCTTCAAGCCCTCTTCCTGCGCAATGCGCTCAAACACGCCCTCGCACTGCAGGCGGTCCTGCCGGTCCACGGGAAGAAAGCACATGGCCACGCCGTACTCGCCGGGGCCGGGCAGTTGCATGCCCAACTCGCCGCACTCGCGCGCAAAAAACACATGGGGAATCTGAATCAGGATGCCCGCGCCGTCGCCGGTCTGCGGGTCGCAGCCAGCCGCGCCGCGATGCGTCAAATTGATAAGAACCTCGAGACCCTTGCGGATGATGTCGTGGCTCTTTTCGCCGCGGATGCTGGCCACCAAGCCCATGCCGCAGGCGTCATGTTCGTTGAACGGAGAGTAAAGACCCTGCGCCGAGGGGACGCCGGGTTGGCGCTGCAATGACTTCATATAGACCTTCCCGAATGAACAAAATGCGGTACGAAATCAGGTGCGCGGCAGAATAAAGACACGGCCAGCGGCCCCTTGCGGGGTGCAAAAGTGCTGATTTTTCGTTTGGGCCTGAGCGCTGCAGGCCCGTTCTTTGAGGGAGATGGCGGAACTTTTTATTTTAACTGAAAATCAACGCGGCTCAGCCAACAACTTTCGTTGGCCGGCAATTTTCGTCTCACGTTTTCGCCTACATCCGGCAGATCAGCAGCTCGCGCTCGTAGATCATCTCCGGCGGAAGGTGGTCATGCAGTTCGATGAACAGCTCCTCGTGCGCCACCACTTCCTTCTTCCACGCCGCGCTGTCCACATGCATCAGCTTGTCGAAGGTCTCCTGAGGAAAATCTAGCCCCGACCAGTCCAGATCCTCGTAGCGCGGCACCCAGCCAATGGGCGTTTCGCGCCCGTGCCCGTGCCCGTGCACCCGCTCCACAATCCAGCGCAGCACGCGCATGTTCTGGCTAAAGCCCGGCCACAGGAACTTGCCGTTCTCATCCTTGCGGAACCAGTTCACGTGGAAGATGCGCGGTGTAATCGTCAGCCCCCGCTGCATTTTGATCCAGTGCCGGAAGTAGTCGCCCATGTGGTAGCCGCAGAAGGGCAGCATGGCCATGGGGTCGCGCCGCACCTTGCCTACCGCGCCGGTGGCCGCGGCGGTTGTCTCCGAACCCATGGTGGCCCCAGCGTACACGCCGCTTGACCAGTTGAAGGACTGATAGACCAGCGGCAGCGTCGTCGAGCGCCGCCCGCCAAAAATGATGGCGCTGATGGGCACGCCCTCGGGCGACTCCCACGCCGGGTCAATGCAGGGGCACTGGTTGGCCGGGGCCGTAAAGCGCCCGTTGGGATGCGCCGCCGGTTTGCCCGTCTCCTTGCCGATGGCCGGCGTCCACTTCTCTCCGCGCCAGTCCGTGCACTCGGTCGGCGGCTCGTCGGTCATGCCTTCCCACCACACGCCGCCATCCGGCGTCAGCGCCACGTTGGTGAAGATGGTGTTCTTGCTGAGCGTCTCCATCGCCATCGGATTGGTCTTGACTCCGGTGCCCGGAGCCACACCAAAAAAGCCTGCTTCAGGATTAATCGCGCGCAATTGGCCGGTCGCATCCGGGCGAATCCATGCAATGTCGTCGCCCACTGTCCACACCTTCCAGCCGTTCATGGCCTTGGGCGGAATCAGCATGGCAAAATTCGTCTTGCCGCATGCCGAAGGGAAGGCCGCAGCCACGTAGGTCTTCTCACCCTCCGGGCTTTCCACGCCCAGAATCAGCATGTGCTCGGCCATCCACCCCTCGTCGCGGGCAATGGCGCTGGCAATACGCAGCGCAAAGCATTTCTTGCTCAGCAGCGCGTTGCCGCCGTATCCGGAGCCATACGACCAGATCTCGCGGTTTTCCGGGAAATGCACGATGTACTTGGTGTCGTTGCAGGGCCAGGGCACGTCCGCCTCGCCCGGCTTCAGCGGCATGCCCACCGAGTGCATGCAGGGCACCACGCGCTTCTCGTCCTTGTCGATCTCCGCAAACACCGGCGCCCCAATGCGCGCCATTGTCCGCATGTTCGCCACCACGTAAGCCGAGTCGGTAAGCTGCACGCCGATGCCGGAAAGCGGCGAGCCTACCGGGCCCATGCTGAACGGCAGCACGTACATGGTGCGCCCCTGCATGCAGCCGCGGAACAAGTCCTTCAGCCGCTTGCGCATCACGAACGGGTCTTCCCAGTTGTTGGTCGGCCCGGCGCCGTCGCGCGAAAGCGAACAGATGTACGTCCGGTCCTCCACGCGCGCCACATCGCTGGGCACCGAACGCGCATAATAGCAACCCGGCCACTTCTTCTCATTCAGCTTGATGAATGTTCCCGCCTCCACCAGCCTGGCGCACAGCGCGTCGAACTCTTCCTGCGACCCGTCCACCCAGTGGATCGCGTCCGGCTGGCACAGCTCCGCCATCTTCTCCACCCAGCGGATCAGATTCTTGTTCTTCGTTAGAGGCTGGTTGGAGGACACGAACGGATCGGTGACAGCGGTGGCTTTCATCGCAAAGGCTCCTCATGTCTGGCGGTACCCTCCAGCATAGAACGCATTTTTGACCTTGTCCTGTGACGAATAAACATTACGTTCACGGCGCTGGACCAGCCCCTGGAATCAACGCTCCCCACCGGCCACCCGCGCCCGTTAAAATGCTGCTGCATCGCCGCCGCCCTCCTCAGCCGTCGGCAAATTATTCCAGCGCTTCGGTCTGCTCGTTGTCCGGCGCAGCTAAAGGAGCACCATGCCATCCCCGACCCGCCGCACATTTCTGCAGGGCACCGCCGCTATTACCGCGCTTGCCGCCAGCCCTGCGCGTATCTTGGCCACATTGCCGACTTCGCCCTTCCGCATCGCCGTCATTAACGACGAAATCTCGCCCGACTTCGATCACGCCTGCTCGGTCGTCGCCAACGACTTCGGCATGCAGTGGATTGAGCTGCGCGGCATGTGGGGCAAAAACATCATGGACCTCTCCGCCGACGAGTTGGATCGGACTGAGAAGATTTTGACCCGCTACAAGCTCCAGGTCACCGACATCGCCAGCCCGCTCTTCAAGACCGACTGGCCCGGTGCGCCTGTTTCCAAGTTCAGCGCCGCCGGAGACCGCCACGGCGCGGCCGATGCCACCTTCAAACAGCAGGACGAAATCCTGCATCACGCTATCGAACTCGCAAAACGCTTCCGCACCGACAAAATCCGCTGCTTCGACTTCTGGCGGATCGAAGAAGTAAAGCCTTACCGCGCCGCAATCGACGCCAAGCTGCACGAGGCCGCCGAAGTTGCCGCCAAAGCCGGCATGACGCTCATTCTCGAAAACGAATTCGAGTGCAACACCGCCACCGCGCGTGAGTCGGTTCGCACTCTGGCTGCCGTACCCTCGCGTGGCCTCGCTCTCAACTGGGATCCCGGTAATGCCGTCATGGCTGGCGAACTCGACACCTGGCCGGTTGGCTGGCAAATGCTGCCCAAGGATCGCATTCACCACTGCCACGTGAAGAACACCATCCGCAGCGCCGAAGGCAAGCTCGAGTGGGCGCCGGTCGACAAGGGTTTCGTCGATTGGGCCGCGCAGTTCAGCGCGCTCAAGGCCGCCGGCTATCACGGCGCGGTCAGCCTGGAGACACACTGGCACGGCGGCACGCCCGAGGAGTCCACACGCATCAGCTGGGCCGGCATGAAGCAAGCCCTCGATAAAGCCGGCGCGCTCTAGCGCCGCAGTAGTTCTGAGATTCGTTTTGAAGGGTACGGGCTTCAGCTCGTACGAAAAAACCAGCCATATAATTCAGGGGCTTCAGCCCTTGACGGCCAAGTCAAAACTTAGGAGTCCCCATGCTCACACGCAGAGAATTCATTCCCCTCGCCACTGCAGGCGCAGCGTTTGCCGCCAGCGCCAAGAGCTACGCCCGCATTCTGGGCGCCAACGACCGGCTCAACTTCGCCGTCATCGGCCTGCACGGCCGCGCGCATGCTCATCTCTCTTCGATCAAATCAAACCGGGCCGCCGCGCGCGTCACTCATGTATGCGACGTTGACTCCGTGACGCTGAAGCAATTTGCCGACGAGACCGCGCACGAGATGGGCGAGGCGCCGGTCTCCGAAAAGGATTTCCGTGCCATCCTCGAAGTGAAGGACGTGGATGCCGTCACCATCGCCACGCCCGAGCACTGGCACGCGCCCATGGCCATTGCCGCGCTCAAGGCCGGCAAGCATGTCTACGTGGAAAAGCCCTGTAGCCATAACCCCGCCGAGGGTGCGCTGCTCGTCGCCGCGCAGCGCAAATACGGCAAGGTGGTGCAGATGGGCACGCAGCAGCGCTCCTCGCCGCACACCATCCAGATTGTCGACAAGATTCACAACGGCCTCATCGGCCGCGCCTATTACGGCCACGCCTGGTACAGCAATACGCGCAAGCCTATCGGCGTCGGCAAACCCGCGCCGGTTCCCGCGCAGCTCGACTGGGACCTGTGGCAGGGCCCCGCGCCGCGCGAACAGTATCGAGACAACGTGGAGCCCTACAACTGGCACTGGTTCCGCACCTGGGGCACCGGCGAAACCCTCAACAACGGCACGCACGAGGTGGATGTCTGCCGCTGGGCGCTCGGCGTCGATTTCCCCAACTCCGTCGATGCCTCTGGCGGCCGCTACCACTTTCACGACGACTGGCAGTTCTACGACACGCTGGTCACCAACTTCACCTACGCCGACAAACTCATCTGCTGGGAAGGGAAAAGCTGCCAGGGCATGAAGCTCTACAACCGCGATCGCGGCGCGGCTATCATGGGCACTACCGGCTCGGTTGTCGTTGATCGTGGCGGCTACGAGGTCTACGACCTGAACGGCAAGATGACCGACTCGTTCAAGCTCGAAGAGCACACTTCGACCGCCGACACCGTAGGCCGCGATTCGATGACCGATGCGCACTTCGCCAACTTCATCGCCGCCGTGCGCAAGGGCGAAGCGCTACACGCTCCCATTGACGTCGGCAATATCTCTGTCACCATGCTGCAGCTCTCCAACGTTGCCTGGGAGCTGGGCCGCACGCTGCATCTCGACCCCGCCGACGGCAAAATCCAGAACGATCCCGAAGCCATGAAGCAGTGGTCGCGCACCTACGAGCCCGGCTGGGAGCCGAAAATCTAAGCGTCGTCACGGAGCAATTCAATGCCAGCAAAAATCTCGCGCCGCAGCTTTCTGCAAACCACCGCGCTCACCGGCGCTGCCGCTTCGGCTGCGTGTATGAGCCTTGCGCCCGCCAGCGTGGATGCCAGCGAGTCCACCCCCGCGCCCATTCGCTTTGGCCTGGCCAGCTACACCTTCCGCAACTTCGACCGCGCGCAGATGATTGCCTGGCTCAAGGAACTCGGCATTGCGGAGTTGAACGCCAAGGATGTGAAGGACCACCTGCCTGCCGACCCCACGCTTGAAGCCGCCGCCGTCGACGCCTACAAGGCCGCGGGCATTCATCTCCACGCCGCCGGAGCCATCTACTTCAAGAACGGCTCGGAGGCCGACTTCCGCACCAAGTTCGACTACTGCCGCCGCGCGGGCATTGGCGTGCTGGTCGCAGGCGACCCCACGCCCGACGATCTGCCTCTGCTCGACAAGCTCGTCCGCGAGTACGACATTCGCGTCGCCATCCACAACCACGGCCCGGAAGACAAGCTCTGGCCCTCGCCCTTGGACATCCTTGAGAACATTCGCACGCTCGACCCGCGCGTCGGCTGCTGCATCGACGTGGGCCATACGGTCCGAGCCGGCACCGACGTTGTCCTTGCCATCACTCAGGTTGGCGCGCGCCTGCACAACGTACACATGAAGGACCTGACCGACTTCCACTATAAGGAGAGCCAGGTC
>DASVLI010000170.1:0-32836 GCA_036384955.1 Occallatibacter sp. | reverse complement strand
GGCGGGGCAGGGGTTAGGGGGGCGGGGTGTCGAGATATTTGGACACCCGAGTTCAACCATTCTGTCCAAGAAACCGGAACAGCTTTCGTTCGACCTTCTCTATGTGCTTTGTTTCGGACTAGGCCGTTGTGGCTTGCGCTTCGAGCTGGACTAACAAGTCGAGAATGTCGCGGTGTCCGGGATCGTTTGATGGTGATCCGGTCTCGACAACGTCTGAGAACTCATGCAATCCGTGGTCAAGTTCTGGATCAAACGGGAAGTCGCGAAAGAAAAGTTCTGGAACCTTGAGACACGATGCCACGAAAGTCTTGTCGCCATCTATGGCGTGTTCTATCCGTTGGCGGATTTCTTCGATTGCCAAGCGCCCGCAATTTCCGAAGACGAGACTGCCGAAGTTCTTGTAGTTTCCCCCATCTCGGTAGAGGTATTGGAACTCGATGTTCATTTTTCACGCCTTTCACCCACAGAACAGCGTCTCGCGATGGAACTTTAGGAACTCAGGATTTGGCTCAAATTTTGCTGGAAGATGGACTGGCTTATTTTCGTACTCATAAAAAGAATCGCTGATATAGCGGTTCTTTTTCATTCCCAGCAGGCGTCGTGAAAGCAATAAGCGCAGGCTTTCAGAGATCGCAATCAGTCCTTGGTCAAAAGCGCGATCATGCAAGGCAGAAAGGCATAAGCCGTTCCTTGGATTAAGGCGATTGTTTGAATCGACACGCCAAGGAACTATGTGGCTTGCAACGAGCAATTCCGGATTTGCCAAACCGGTTATGCAGCACTTGAAGTCATAAGCGCTAAGAACGGCCTGACGGAAGAAGCCTTGGCCAACTCTGGCTTCGACTAGAGTGCTTTTCGTCATACCGGTGTAATCAGCATCGGCCTGAGTCGATTCCTCAGCGTCTTGGAATATATACGTGTTATCGGCGAGCTGGCGCTCGATGTGGTCAATCTCACTGGCAAGATGGTTCCAATCGGACGTCATTTCGTCCCACATGTCTTTGTCTGCCTTGGACACTTTCGAAAGGCCTTTGCGACCTGTTGACCGAATCTTAGGGTCAAGACTGGCGAAATTAGTGAGCTTCATCGCAAGAGCGCCGGGCGTCCGATGAATCAACTTTGCATATCGGATAATTTCTGGATTTCGAGAGTCCATCTTCCCGAAAGGGATTTCGCAATAGAGCTTTATAGCGATGACCAGTTGATCGCGTGACCATCCATTTAGCTTTGGCATCGAGCGCTCCGGTGAATTTGCATCAAAAGGATACTACCGAAACTCAGCCCCGTTGGATTAGCACTACCTGTGTTCCGCACACTACGGCAAAGTGCCGCCGTCGGTGCGGGAGACCTGGTCGATGATGCGCTGGACGAGGACGATTCTTATATGGATGCGGCGGGCTACGTCGGGCAGGAATTCGGTGATGAAGTTGTCGGTGGGTGCGGTGGCCAGTCCGATGGCGTAGCGCGAGGCTGAGGCCGGCAGGTTGGTTTGGCGGCCGGGGACGTAGAGGTTGGAGAGCTCGTCGACGATGGCGTAGCCGAGGATGTTGGAGTAGTTGGGCATGCCGCGGCCGTTGTCGCCCTGGGTCCAGATGACCTGGGCGATGGCGTGGCCGATGCGGCGGGGGATGGAGGCCGAGGGCATGCGGTGATAGTGCGGGTCCTGATGGGCGAGCGAGGGGATGAGGAAGGTGCCGAAGAACTCGCTGGACAGGTCCTGCGTGTAGGCGACGCCGACGCTGCGGCCGAAGCCGGGAAAGCCGGGGCCGTAGGGGGAGTCGGGGTCGGCGGCGACGGCGATGCCGGAGGTGCCAAGAATGGTGACGGCATTGAAGGGGTCGAGCAGGTTGCGCAGGGCGAGGCGCGCTTTCTCTTTGGGCGTGAGGGGTTTGACTTCGGGGCCGTTGAGGAAGCGGGCGAACCAATCGATGAGTGGCGCCGGCGGGCAGGGGGGCAGGTCGGCGGCCTGGGAGAGGCTACTGGCTTCGTGGCCGTGGGCGACGAGTTCGAGGCCGGCGTTGGCGATGACTTGCTGCGCGGCTACGGAGACGACGACGCTGCCGGCTTGAGTCTGCGAGGGAATGACGCGGCAGGGGCCGACTTTGGATTTGTCTTTGACGACCAGTTTGGGCTGGGGCGCGGAGGGAAGGGAGTCGGCGGGATTTTGCCGTTGGGATTGGGCGCGGAGAACCGCGTGGGACGTGGCGAGCATCGCGAGCAGAAGGAGCGGGACGGTCCCACTAGTGCGTGCGCCCGCGAATCGGCGGGGTTGATGCGGCTCCGGCTTGTGGGGCGTTTGCAAATGGCGCAACGTACTGGCCCTCGATACATGGAGTGGGCGACGCAAGGTGCAGGCCCGGCCAAGGCACCGAAGTGCAGACGCGTGCGGACCTGCGCGGAGAGTGCCAAGCAAATACGGTTCTGTTGTAAACATAAGACGCAGAATTTGGGTGGAAAGTCACGGTGAAGCTTAAAAAGCAGGATAAACCGGCGCGACCCGCTGCATGCAGCCAGTGTATTTTGGCGTGCCGAACGCCGCGAGGCTCCGCTGGAGTTTGCGCGAGGGACCAGCGAAAGGCTCCTGGGAGTATTCTCCATGTGTTTCGAACGGCCGATGCCTGCCCGGCGTGAACTCCGTTCGTAAAGCGGCAATTTCGACAGTAGAACTGCCGAAAAGGTGATTCCGGCTTGAAATCCAATGCCCTTTAACCCGAAGTTCAGGATGTTCTATGACAGCGAACAATGCATTCGTGCTCTTCGTTGCGTTCTTGCTTGCGCCCTTGATCGCAGCAGAGGCGCAACAGGGTGGAGAAGTTGAGCAACTGCAAGCAGCGAGCAGCCACTTTGCGCATTTCAATTTTGCGGCGATGAATCCGCAACTCGCGAACGGCAGCAATTCGGCTTCTGCGTCGAATCCATTGCGCATTCCTGCCAGAAGCAAGCAAGCCATCCCTGACTTGATGGATCTTTCAACGTATTACACGTCTTCGCTGGAAGAAGGCCATCTCAGCTCTCTACCGGATGGCGTCCACGCTTATCAAAGAGCCGCATTTGATATTCGCGGCGTGATTCAGCTGGCGGGAAGCGGGCAACCCACGAATCCGAATGCAGTGCGTGGCATCGCGATCCATCGCAAAGGCGAGACGATTGATTTTCTGCAGGGCGCCAGCGGACATGCCGCGGAAGACACGGCAATTGGCAACTACGTGCTGCACTATGCCAATGGAGATACGAGGAAGATTCCGCTTATCTACGGCCGCAACATCAGAGATTCATTCAAGGAGGAGGCGCAGGCAAATGCGGGGGATGTTTTGACCGATGCCGCCACGGCCTGGAGCGATGGCCCGGTGCGGGTATTCAAGTACACGGTGAACAATCCTTTGCCCAGTGTGGAGATCGAGACGATGGATTTTGTGTCGAACGCTACGCAGGCTGCTCCTTTTTTGATCGCCATGACAGTGGAACCCGCGCAGGCAGATCGCACATATGAGTGGTTCGATTCGATCCGGGCCTGGAATCCAATTGCGCCGAGAGACCCTTTGGCCAGCCCCGATCAGGTGGATCTGACGAATTTCTACGGCACGTCTCTGAATGACGATTGGTTCGACCACGCCGGACACGATCTGCAGGATGTTCCTCAAGGATTGAAGCTCTTCGGGGGCACTCTGTTCGACGTACGAGGCCTGATTGTATTGGCCGGAACCAACTCACTTTCGGTAAGCGGCCTGGCTCTGCCTGAAGCTGTGAAGGGAATTCCGGTTGGGCGCAAAGGGAAGGCTCTTCACTTTCTGCAGGCATCGGCCTTTGTGGGAACGGCGCGCGGACTAAAGATTGGCGAGTACGTGATGCATTATGCAAACGGCGAGACGCGAACCGCGGATCTGATCTACGGAGAGAACGAACTGGACTGGTGGGTGAATCCGGCGGAAGGGCAGGTGACGAAGGCCGATGAGGTTTGGTTTGGCTCTGATCCTGCGACGCGCAGCCGGGGAATGAAAACTCGACTTATTGAATACACGTGGAAAAATCCTTTGCCCGATGTGACGATTACGTCGATTGATTTTGTCTCCTGCCTCACATCCTCCTCGCCCATGCTGGTGGCGATGACGGTGGAGCCTGCAGGCAGATGAGGGGGGCTGGGCGCTGGGTGGGCAAGCCGATAGTGGTGTTGACCGTGAGGGAACGCGCCGGAAAGCGAGCGGCCTGCGAGCGTTGACGCGCGGCGATGAGCATCGTCAGACTTGAGACGGAGGCATTGCGATGAGCAGCTATCCCCCGCCGGGGCCCGGTTTAGGCGCGCAGATTGAGGATGTGATTGCGCGCATCCAGTTTGAGGTGAAGCAGGCCGCGCAGTATGTGAACGACGCGGTGGTGCCGCAGGTGCGGAGCGAGTCGGTTTCCGCGCTGCGCTCACTGAGCGAGACGCTGAAGGGGCTGGCCGACAAGATGGACACGTCCGCAGGGCCGAAAGCCGGATGAACGGCATGACGCAAATGCGGAGACTGCCGGTATGCGCGGCGGCGCTGCTGGTTTGCGCCTTGCTGGCTGGATGCGGGCATAAGAAGAATGCCGCGCGGATGCCGGCTCCGCAAGCCGCGCCACCGGTAGCCGAACGTGCACCGGCGCGGTCGACTGAACGTGCGGGCACGCTGCCGCCGCCGGGCACAAAGGGTACGGCGGAAACCAGTGGACGCCTGGCGGTGACGCCGATGCCCGAGGGCGGCGTGAGCGACGACGACCTGCGCTATGTGGAGTCGCACGGTCCGATCTACTCGTTCGAGGGGAATGCGACGTGGTATCGCGCGCCGTACAAGGGGCGCAAGGCGGCCAACGGGCAGGTGTTCGACGACGATGCGATGACCGCGGCCAACCGCACGCTGCCGATGGGCACGCTGATTGCGGTGACGAATCTGAAGACGGGCCAGACAGCGGCGATGCGGGTGAGCGACCGCGGACCGTTTGCTCCGGATAAAGTGATTGACCTGACGATTGCCTCAGCCAAGGCAGTGGGTGTGTACCGCGTGGGCACGGCGAAGGTGCGGATTGATGTGTATCGCGCGCCCAAGCCGCTGGACACCGGCGGACGCTGGTGCGTGCAGATTGGGGCCTTCACGAGCGAGGAGCGCGCCGAGCGGCTGAAGGCACAATTGCTGGACCAGTATCCTGACGCGAAGGTGATTGAGTTTCCCGGCGAGAAGAGCTACTGGGTGCGGATACGGCCGCAGGGCGACGATCGCGGGCAGGCCGAGTACATTGCGCGGCATTTGCAGCCGGAAGAGGGCGACGCGTATTTGACGCGGCTGGATTAGAAATACAGGGAATACCACCCCACAAACGAGGACCTGTTTGTGGGGACCCCGGGGAATAGGGCTTTAGACTTGGGCGCCGGCTGGCGCCTATTTCTTTTTAAGTGCGCGAAAGAGCAGAGTGCCGACGAGGCCCAGGCCGAAGAAGATGAGGCCGATGGTGAGGATGGCACGGAAGGCCATCTCCGGGCGGAGAATTGCATCGGGCGGGGTGTGGGGCCCGAAGACAAAGAGCGCGCCGCCGAGCAGCGAGATGAAGGCTCCGACGAAGAGCAGACGCAGGGCGATAGGGGCAAGGACGCGGGAGGCTGAGGACTGATCGCTGGCGGGTGTGGGCATGGCGCTTTGCAGGCAAGTATGGCACAAGGGCGCGTTGCGAAGCGAAGGAGACTTTTGTTGCACGTACGGAAGAAGAAGTCGAAGAGCAGGAAACAGAAATCGAGCAAAAGGCCGCCCTAAGAGGCGGCCTTTTGTGTTTGAGCATCAAGGTTGGGCTTGTTGCTTTCCCCGGTCCCCAAATGCGAGGGACCGGGGGCACCCATTTTCGTGCTGAGGCGAGGCTTCAAAAAAACAACTAGGCTGGGGGCGGGTAGAAGGGCAGCTTGTCGTTTTTCTCGTTGGCGCGGCGAATGGTTACGTCGTCGAGCAGCAGCGCGGGGGCGAGAACGGTTTGCGGAATGTCTCCGAAGCTGTTGCCGAGCCACAGTTCCTTGCCGGCGGCGATAATGCCCGAGCGCAGGGCGCGGAGGTCGAGGTCGTCGAGCACTGCGCCGCGGACCAGCTGGCGTGAGCCGTCGAGCGAGACTTTATACAGCAGGCGCGGATTGAGCGGGCCGCCGAGTGTCTCGACGTAGTAGACGTTTTTGAGGCCGCGATCTTTGGCCAGCGCGATTAGCTGCTGGTTCAGCTCTTCTTTGGATTTGCCGTCTTCCGCGGTGAACTTGAGCACGCCGATGGAGGAGTCGGGCGCGCCAGTGAGCCCGGCGCGGCCGTGGCCGTTGGATTGCGGGAAGTCGCGCACGGATTCGCGGCTCATCAGATAGTTTTCAAGCCGCCCACTCTTGATGAGCTGGACCGGCTGCGCGGGCACGCCTTCGTCGTCGACCGTGTAGGCGCCGAGCACGCCCTTGCCGTTGAAGGTGGTGATGGATGGATCGTCGACGGCGGAGAGGAACTCCGGCAGCACGCGGGCGTGCAGGCTGGAGGCCAGCGGGCCGACGGTGCGCGCTTCAGTACCGAGCTGCGGCCGCGAGGCGGTGACGCCGGAGCCGATGATGGACTGCAATGTGTCGGTGGCGGCGTCGTTCGAGAGAAGAAGCGGGCCGTGGTATTCCTCTTCGACAAGCGGCGCGTTGCTGAGCGTGGCGAGGGAGGCAATCTGCTCGACGGCGCGTTTGTTGAAGGCTTCTTCCGCATCGAGATCACTGAGCGAGGGGCCGTTGGTGGCGAAGGAACGCTCAATCTTCATGCCGTCGGCGGCCTGCGTGCCGGCGGCGAAGCCCTGCTGATACTCGGCGGCCGATTTGCGGACGATGGCGCCTTCGGAGTTGACGATGTAGGTGGTGGTGACGCGCGCGGCGAAGTTCGACGAGCAGTACTGCACGTTCTGGCGCGTCGCGCTCACCGTTGAATCGGTGCGATAGAGGCCGCTGGCGCGGGAGACGCGAGCCACCCATGCGTCTTCGTCGAGCGAGAGCGAGATGGGCGCGGCCAGCGAGATGACGGGCTTCTCGTGGCTGAAGTCGTCGGCCTGCGGCGGCGTTTCGACCTGCTTCAGGTCGGCCTGCTTTTTGGCGTAGGAGGCAAGCGCGGCCTTGTAGGCCATGTCGGTGCCGATCCAGAGAGCTGAACGCACTGCGATGGGATTGCCGTCGAGTGCGGCGAGTTCAAGCGCGCTGTCCGCGCCCGCACCGGAGCTGTCGGTTTTGTAGTCGCCCACGCGCACGGTGATGCGCGCGATGCGCTGATGCTGATGGTTGGAGCCGGTGGTTGCGCCATAGGCCGCGCCGGTCTGGAAGGCATCGACTTCAGTGATGCGGTACTGGATGAAGTAGGGCTTGGCGAACCCTTGTAGCTGGAGATGGGCCATGCTGCGGTCAAGCTCGGTGAGCATGGCGGCGAGGATGGGGTCTTTCTCGGCGTCGGACCGTGTTTGCGCAGAAGACGCGAATGGCGCGAGCAGAGAGGCAGCCAGTGCAAGGCAGGCGAATGGCGCTGCTTTCCCACATCTCCAAAAGCGG
This sequence comes from Occallatibacter sp., assembly GCA_036384955.1. Classification (GTDB taxonomy): domain Bacteria; phylum Acidobacteriota; class Terriglobia; order Terriglobales; family Acidobacteriaceae; genus Telmatobacter. Next base: position 25,290 of record DASVLI010000170.1, on the reverse strand, counting down.
GAGATGTGGGGCACCCGGTTTTGTGCCGGCTTAACGAGAGCGAAGAAACGAGGCGAGAAGTTCATTTGGCCTCCTTGTCCGCGGGCGAGCCGGGAATGGGAAGAATGGGCGGTCGCTGATTGCCCTGCGGCTGGCGCTGGGTTTCAATCTCGCTGAGCAGCATGGCGGGGGCTACAGCGCTGACGGGAACGGTGCCGGACTCCGCGCCGCACTCGCCATTGAAGACTTCGCTCTTGTCGCCGGTGGCGAGAATGCGCTTCATGGAAGCCAGCGGTGTACCGACGATGCCGACGCCGCGGACCAGCTCGTCCGGGCGGCCATCGATATAGACGCGCCAGACCACGAGCGGAATAACCTGAAAGGCCTGCGGCGAACTGCGCTGGGTGACGGCGAAGCCGGAGGAGATGTCTTCAAAGTAGAGGCCGTAGGGTTTGCCCTGCTTCTTGGCTTCCTCGATGAGCTGCTTGCGCAGGTCGGCTTCGGACTCGGCCTTGGAGGAGGTGACGATAAGGTTGCCCTGGCGGCCAGTGGGCATGCGGCCGGTTTGTGCGCGGCCGTGTCCGTTGGTCTGCGAGAAGCTGGCAATGGGCAGGCGCGACATGAGGAAGGTTTGCAGCACGCCGTTCTTGATGAGCTCGACGGGTTGGGCCTTTTCGCCTTCGTCGTCGTAGGTGTAGCTGCCGCTGAGGAAGGTATCGCCGTAACGTTCCTTTGTCGGGTCGTCGGTGACGGAGAGGAAGCTGGGCAGCACGTCCTTGCCGATTTCCTTGGTGAATGTCTGACCTTCTTCGTCGCCGCGCTGGCGCTGGCCTTCAAGGCGGTGGCCCAGCACTTCATGGAAGAAGACGGCGGCGGCGCGGCCGGAGAGAATGGCGGGGCCGTTGAAGGGCACGGTGACGGGCGCATTGCGCAGCGCCTCAAGGCTCTTGCCCAGGGCGCGGATGTCAGCTTCCATCTGTTGCTGCGAGGGCAGGCCGTCGGCGGTTTCCGCTTCCCAGGTCTGGGCGCGGAACAGGTCCATGCCGTCGTCGGCACGGGTAACGGCGACGGCGACCACACGGGCCTGCAGGTGCGCGGTGGCTACGCGTGAGCCTTCGCTGGAGACCAGATAATCGGTCTCATTCTGCACGTTGAACGAAACCTGATTCTGATAGATGGCGGGAAACTCGGCAAAGACGGCGGATAGGGCGCGCATGCGCTTCTCCCAGGCGGCGCGATCTACGACGATGGGCGGCGCGGGCTTATCGACGTGGACTTGCGGCTTTTCCTGGCTGAAGTCGGGCGAGGAGTCTTCCTCTTTGGCGCGCACCTGAGCTTCGGTTTTCACGCGGAGGAAGTTATCGACCGCGGTGCCGTAGCCGGCGTTGGTGGCCAGCCAAAAGGAGCGGGCCAGCGCCTCGCGGTCGTCGGTCATGGGCAGATTGATGTTGGTGACTGCCGAGGAGCGATGCGTGCCGTGGGTATTGTCGAGCGCCGGCGAGCCAAGACGGATTTGCACGTCGGCCGAGCGGACACGGCTGGATGAGCTATCGACCAGAGCGCCGAATTGCGCGCGCATATTGACGAAGCTGGCATCGGCCGCCGTGTAGCTCATGAAGTAAGGCGGCAACTGCTTCTCCGGCGGAGTGCCCGGCTGCTTGCCCAGCGTATGGAAGGCGCGGTCGAGCTCAGACGACATGGTGTCGAGCAGAACACTGGAGCCTGTTTGCTGGGCGCCAAGCGGAAGCGCGGCGAGGGTGATGAGCAATGCGGCACCCGCGACGGGGAGACGCATGGAATGAGCGAGCGAGGAACAGCGGATTTTGGATAGCATAAGAAGCTACAGATCACCAAAGGCTTGCGTAGGTACGATTGTCGCAGAGTTTGCAGGCTCTGCGCGGGGGGCGGGTTGAAATTCTCAGCGGCTAGTTTTGGTTTGGTTTTCCTGTTTGGGACGCTTTTTCTTGCATCGGGACAATCGTGGGCCGCGCAGACTCCGGCCGCGCAGGCCAGCGCGCAAAGCGCCGCGGCCAGCACGCAGCAGGCTTACACGCTGCCGCCGGACAAGCTGGCAAAGGCTGAGGCGCTGGGGCACATCCGCAATGTGATGCTGCTGGTTGGCCGGGTTTGGGGGCTGGCGGTTCTGTGGCTGCTGCTGCAGACGCGGCTGGCAGCCAGGCTGGATGCGTGGCTGGCGCGGCGGAAGAGTCCGCGCTGGGTGCAGGGCTTGCAGTTCTTCGCCATCCTGATGGCGCTGACGGTGCTGGCGGATTTGCCGCTGGGGATTTATGCGCAGTCGGTGAGCCTGCAGTACGGCATCAGCGTGCAGAGCTGGGGCAGCTGGCTGCTGGATGCGGCCAAAAGCCTGGCGCTGACGCTGGGCCTGGGCGCGCCGCTGATGCTGCTGTTCCATGTGATTGTGCGCAGGGCGCCGCGCCGCTACTGGCTGCTGGGATGGGCGGCGGCGGTGGTGCTATCGATTATGGGCGCGTATGCAGAGCCGCTTTTTGAGCCGATTTTCAATAAGTTTGAGCCGCTGAGCAAGTCTGACCCGGCACTGGTGGCACGCCTGGAGAAGGTGGTGGAGCGCACCGGAACCGCCATTCCGCCGGAGCGCATGTATTTGATGAAGGCCAGCGAGAAGACCAACGGGCTGAACGCGTATGTGAGCGGGCTTGGCCCCACCAAGCGCGTGGTGGTGTGGGACACGACGGCCGGGCGCATTCCCGATGACGAGGTGCTGTTCATCTTTGGGCACGAGAGCGGCCACTACGTGCTGAACCACATTCCCAAAGGGGTTGCGCTGAGCGCGGTGGGGCTGCTTTTGGGCTTCTGGCTGTGCGCGCGCGTGGCGGAGTGGCTTGCGCGGCGGCGCAGCGCGGCATGGCTGCCGCCCGCGGACGGGGAACCGCTGCTGGCCAGCCGTACGGGACTAATGGTGCTGCTGCTGGTGTTCTCCGTGGGCGGCACGGTTACCGAGCCGATTTCAAGCGCGGTGAGCCGCCATTTTGAGCACGAGGCGGATATCTACGGGCAGGAGGCGATTCGCGGGCTGGTGGCCGATCCGCAGAAGTCGGCGGTGGAGGGATTCAACGCGCTGGGCGCGGCGTGGCTGGAGGAGCCGAATCCGAATCCCTTTGTGGTTTTCTGGAGCTACGACCATCCGTCGATTCAGCAGCGGGCGACGTTTGCCGCGCAGTACGATCCGTGGAAGAACGGCGGGCGGGGCGAGTTCTTTGCCAAGTGAAACAACCGTACGGCGGCATCAACGGCGCGAAGCGTACTTCGCATAAGATAGAGGGATGATGGTTCTTCCCCCCATCACGGGACTTTTTGCGCGCGCGGCGGGCTCCATTTTTGCCGCGGCGGCGGGCTTTGTGGTCATCACCATCTGGCGGGTGCGCGAGTCGCGTTCGGCCGTATCCCTGAAGAAAATCATCATTCCGCCGTTGGGTATGTCGACCGGCTTTTCCATGTTTGTGGTGCCGGCCTTCCGGGTTCCGCTGGAGTGGGCGGGGCTGGCGTTTTTGGCCGGGGCCATGGTGCTGGCCTGGCCGCTGCTGCTGACCACGCGGCTGGAGCGGCGCGACGGAGCAGTGATGATGAAGCGGTCCAGCGCGTTTTTAGCCGTGATTCTGGTGCTGGCCGCCGTTCGCTTTGCGGCGCGCGGCTACTTTGACACCTTTCTGAGCGTGCAGCAGACGGGCGGGCTGTTCTTTATCTTGGCCTTCGGCATGATTGTGGTGTGGCGCGGCAAGATGCTGATGGACTACCGGAAGCTGACCACTGAAATGGCTGCCGACCCGGCCTGATGCCGCGCAGCCGGTAAAATTGATTCATGCAATTTATCTCCGTTTCCCGCCGCAAAACCGATCTTTTCCCCGCTGAAGCCTTTACCCCCGAGCTGCTAACCGCTGAGACCGCCCGCGTGCGCGAGCTGTATGCCGCCGGGCTGCTGCGCCAGATATGGAAGCGCGGCGACACACCAGGCGCGGCCATTTTGTGGGAGGCGGCCAGCGAGGCCGAGGTGCGCGAGGCGATTGCGAGCCTGCCGCTTGCCAAAGCCGGCATGCTGGAAGTTGTGGCCTTTGTGCCGCTGGCGCCGTATCCAGGCTTTGCCGCCTAAGGCACCTGCGGTGCGGCAGGCGCGTATTACCCGCCCAAGGGCTGTGCTTTCCCAGGTCCCCAAAAGCGAGGGACCTGGGGCAACCATGGGCGTAATGGGATACAGTTCCCCTTTTTCCTCACTTCGGATACGCCGCCCACAGGCCGTAGACTGGAGTTTCAAAATCCTCCCACGCAGGAGAATCTTCGACATGGCCTATCCGACGAATTATCGCTACACCAAAGAGCATGAGTGGATTGTGGTGGACGGCAAGATCGGCACCATTGGCATTACCGATTACGCGCAGAACTCGCTGGGCGACATTGTGTATGTGGACGCGCCCAAGGTGGGCGATGCGGTGACGGCCAACGCGACCTTTGGCTCGGTGGAGAGCGTGAAGGCGGTCAGCGACCTGTTCTCTCCGGTGACAGGCACGGTGACCGAGGTGAATGAGAGCTTGAAGACCGAGCCGGACAAGATTAACGCCGCGCCGCACGATACCTGGATCATCAAGGTGGAGCTTTCAAACGCGGCCGAGTGGGACACGCTGCTGGATGCGGCGGCGTACGAGGCGTTTATTTCCGAAGAGACCGGAGCGTAGCTCAGGTTTCTTTCGGGGCTGCTAGCCGCTAGCCTCTAGCCGCTAGCCTGGCGGTGCTGGACCGCTGCTTTGCCGTCAATCCAAGAAGGCATTTGGCGATTGAGATTGGCCGTGCCCGCGGTGATTTGCTGGCTGGTGGCTAGAAGCTAGGAGCTGGAAGCTAAAGATGCGCTATTTACCCAAGTCCGATGCCGAGCGGGCGGCGATGCTGGCCGAGATCGGCGCCAAGTCAATTGACGAACTGTTCAGCGTGATTCCCGAGGCGCACCGTCTGGTGCGCGATCTGGATGTGCCGCGCCAGCAGGCCGAGAGCGAAATCATCAGCTACTTCAAGGCGGCGGGGCAGAAGAATGCCACCGACTACGCCAGCTTTCTGGGTGCGGGCGCGTACCGGCACTACCGGCCGGTGATTATCGATGCGCTGGTGCAGCGGGGCGAGTTTTTGACCAGCTACACGCCCTACCAGGCGGAGATTACGCAGGGGACGCTGCAGGCTATCTTCGAGTTCCAGACGATGATTGCCGAGCTGACCGGCATGGATGTGGCCAACGCCAGCATGTACGACGGCTCGACCGGCGCGGCCGAGGCGGTGCTGATGGCCATGCGCGTGACCGGCCGGCACAAGGCCGTGGTGGCGCGCACCGTGCATCCGGAGTATCGCGAGGTGATGGCGACGTATCTGAAGCATCGCGACCTGCCGGTGGACGAAGTGGGCTACGTGGCGGAGACGGGACGCGTGGACCTGGCCGCGCTGGAGGCGGCGGTGACCGACGAAACCGCATGCGTGCTGGTGCAGAGTCCCAACTTCTTTGGCGTGATTGAGGACATTCCCGCGATTGCGGAGATTGCGCACAAGAAGGGCGCGCTGCTGGCGGTGTCGATTGCCGAAGCGGTGAGCCTGGGCGTGGCGCGGCCGCCGGTGGAGGCCGACATTGTTTCGATGGAGGCGCAGAGCTTTGGCGTGGCGCTGAGCTACGGCGGGCCGTTTTGCGGCGTGATTGCAGCCAAGGAGCAGTTCCTGCGGCAGATGCCGGGCAGGCTAGTTGGCGAGACGAAAGACGGCAACGGCTATCGCGGCTTTGTGCTGACGCTCTCGACGCGCGAGCAGCATATCCGGCGCGAGAAGGCGACCTCGAACATCTGCACGAATCAGGCGCTGGTGGCGCTGATGGCGACGATTTTCCTGACCGTGTATGGCAAGGAAGGGATTCGCGAACTGGCGGAGCACAATCTGGCCAAGGCTGCCTATGCCGCTTCCGCGCTGTCGCAGGTGCCGGGCGTGAAGCAGTTGTTTACTGGCGCGCCGCACTTCCACGAGTTTGTGCTGCAGACACTGGAAGAGCCCGAGCTGTGGAACCAGCGGCTGATGGACAACAAGATTGTGGGCGGCGTGGAGTTGAGCCGGTGGTATCCGGAGCTGGAGAACGCGACGCTGTGGTGCGCCACCGAGGTGGTGCCGCGCGAGGTGATGGATAAGGCAGCCAGCGTGCTGGCTGAGGGGCTGGTGGAGGCGTAGGGAAAGGCGCCGGAAGTCAGGCCTCGCTTTGTAACAAGGGCACGGCTTTAGCCGGGCTGTATGGCAAGAGAAAGGAGTAGGGGCTTTAGCCCCTGCTATGGCGCATCCGGGCAGAAATGCGCATGCAGTCAACATACTCAGTTCGTCTCGTACATTTTTCGCGACGACTGGAACGAGCATGGGGCGCAGACTGCTGCAATCGGAGCGCAACGCAGGATTATTCATCGAGGTGCTGCGTTCTCTTGTCGTGGAACACAAATTTGAGCTGCACGATTTTGTCGTCATGCCAGATCATGTGCACCTGCTGGTCACCGTTAACGGTGAAATGACGATTGAAAAGGCAATGCAACTCGTCAAGGGAAGATTTTCGCATCGGCTGTCTGCGGAATTCGGGTACAAGGGTGAGGTTTGGCAACGGGGATTCACCGAAGTGCAGGTGATGAATCGGGAGAATTTTGAAGCGCATCGGGAGTACATTGCCGAAAACCCTGTGAAGGCTGGATTGGTGGCAACGGCGGATGAGTTTCCATTTTGCTATCGTTTTTTGGCAAATCGGAAGGCCGAGGAAAGAGCAGACAGGGGCTAAAGCCCCAGAGTTTCAGGCAAGAGTTTTTGGCCCGGCTAAAGCCGTGCCCTTGTTACAAAGCGTATACAGCTAGTGGACGTAGGCATAGGAATCGAGCAAGAGTTTTTAGATGGCGCGCAGGTTTGGAATTGCGCCGGAACCTTTCAGGATTGAAGCCGGAACTCAACAGACTTGGAGTCTGCGGTTTTCAGCGGCAGCTTATTGCAGCAGCGGGAGGCAAGGAATGGCGACGGAGATGATTGAGCGGAAGACGTTGGGCAAGGTTCGTCCGCACCAGACGCAGAACGAGGGTTTGGTGTTTGAGAAGTCGTCGCCGGGCAAGAAGGCTTACAAGCTGCCGCCGCTGGATGTGCCTGCTGTCGATGTTTCGTCTCTGCTGGGAGAAGCGCATAGGAAGGCGCCTGCGGGGCTCCCGGAGCTTTCCGAGATCGAAATCGTTCGCCACTTCACGCGGCTTTCGACGTGGAACTACGCCATTGATCTGGGCATGTATCCGCTGGGCTCGTGCACGATGAAGTACAACCCGCGCGTAAATGAGTTTGTGGCGCGCATCGAGGGGCTGGCCGAGGCGCATCCCTACCGGCCGGACTCGCTGGCGCAGGGCATTCTTGAGGTCATTGACCTGCTGCAGAAGTGCCTGATCGAAATTACCGGCATGGATGCGATTACGCTGCAGCCGGCTGCGGGCGCGCATGGCGAGTTTACGGGCATTCTGCTTATCCGCGCCTGGCATGAGTCGCAGGGCAATGCGCGCAAGAAGGTAATTATTCCCGACTCGGCGCACGGGACGAACCCGGCGACGGCAGCGATTTGCGGCTACCAGGTGGAGAATTTGAAGTCGAATGCCGAGGGAGGCATTGACCTGGAGGCGCTGGAGCGGCAGGTGGATGGGGAGACGGCAGCGCTGATGCTGACCAACCCCTCGACCATTGGCGTGTTCGAGAGCCAGATTCACCGCATTGCGGAAATTCTGCATGCCAAGGGCGCGTTGCTGTATATGGATGGCGCCAACATGAACGCGCTAGTGGGCAAGGCGCGGCCGGGCGACTTTGGCGTGGACGTGATGCACCTGAACCTGCACAAGACGTTCTCGACTCCGCACGGCGGCGGCGGACCGGGCTCGGGTCCGGTGGCGTGCAAGAAATTTCTGGAGCCGTTTTTGCCGACGCCTATGCTGGTACGAAAGACAGGGACCAAGGGACCAGAGACTACGGGACTGGAGACTGGCGGGGCGCTGGGCTGGGAGTACAACCGGCCGCAGAGTGTGGGCCGGGTGCGCGCGTTCTATGGCAACACGGGTATGTTCATCCGCGCGCTGGCGTACATTTTGGCCAACGGGCCCGATGGGCTGCGGCAGACCACAGAGGACGCGGTGCTGAACGCCAACTACATCCGCACAAAGCTTGAGGACCTGTACGAGCTGCCCTACAAGACGGCTTCGATGCACGAGGTGGTTTTCAGCGACAAGCGGCAGGCGGCCAAGGGCGTAAAGACGGGCGATGTTGCCAAGCGGCTGATCGATTATGGCTTCCATCCGTACACGGTCAGCTTCCCGATGATTGTGCACGGGGCGCTGATGATTGAGCCGACCGAGTCGGAGTCGCGCGAGGAGCTGGACCTGTTTATTGCGGCCATGCGGGAGATTGCGCGCGAGGTGGAGGAGACGCCGGAGGTGGTGAAGACGGCGCCGCACTCGACGCGCGTGAGCCGGCTGGACGAGGTGACGGCAGCGCGCAAGCCGGTGCTGCGGTGGAAGCCGTAGTAGCAGCTTCTAGCTGCTAGCCTCTAGCTTTCAGCCACCGCTCTTTTGAGCGCAATGCTTTTTGACTTCGGGCGGGAAGTCGCGTTTGGGTTTGTTGTCTTTGAGACGAAAGGCGGGCAACGTCGGGTCTTTGCTGCAGGCGCTGATATATTGCTGCTTCGTAACTCGATGGCCTTTGACCCAGTACTTGGGGTAGCCGCGACGCAGGCGGCTAGCAGAGTTCCAACTTCTTTCGATTCCGTGCAACTGATCCCGCCAGAAATGGCGCTCACTGTTGACCCGCTTTTGATCTTCGTTCAGCCACCACTCAAATCCATGCCATTGGCCGCGCTCAATATAGCGAGCTTCGCTCAAGTAGACCGATCCCGTGCCCCAATCATCTTTGGCGCGCCAGAGGTCGAGGCCGGTTCCATGCTTCATTGTGTAGGTGCCGATCAGCTGGCCATCTTCGGACCATTGGCGTGCTGTTCCTTGCGGCAGGCCGTCGCTAAATGGTTCGCAGAAAGACACATTTCCTGATTCGAAAAAATAAACTCTACCGTGCAGTTTGCCATTACGAAATGGCGATTCGGATTCGAGATCGCCGCTCACGTCGTAATATCGGATGCCAATAACTTTTCCGCTGAGCCGGCACTCCACCTTGAACTTGCGTGGCCCGCTCAGATGCGTGGCGAGCAGACGCTCCCGGGCAGATTTCGGGATGGACGAGCGGTAATTCTTCATCGTCAGCATTTTAGTGCTTCGACGCTGAATGATGTTTGGCCTCAGTTTTCCAACTTTTCCGCGCTTTGCGGGGTACGGAAACGGGCCTAGACTCGAACTGATGGCAACCATCCCCGATCTGCCTGGTCTTGACCAGGGTCTGCCCGCCAACATCGACGCTGAGAAGACTATTCTCGGCGCGATTTTGATGGACAATGCGGCGCACTCGGAGGCGGCTGAACGGCTGGAGTCTGACGACTTCTCACTCGACTCGCACCGGCGCATCTTTTTGCGCATGACGGAGTTGATGAACGAGCAGCGCGCGGTCGACATTGTTACGCTGTCGAACGAGCTGGCCCGCTACAAGGAGATTGAGGCTGTTGGCGGTGTTGCCTATCTGGCGTCGCTGACCGAGGGGCTGCCCTTCCGGCCGGTCATCGAAGAGTACATCCGTATCGTCAAGGACAAGAGCCTGCTGCGGCGGCTGATGTCGATCTGCTCGCTGGCCATTGCGCGGGCGGCCGACCAGAGCGAGACGGCGCTGGAGGTGATTGGCGCGGCCGAGACGCAACTGCTCGAGGTCAGCGAAAAGGGCATCAATCAGGGCTTCCAAAGCCTGGACCAGATTGTCGCCAACTCCTTTGGGTCCATTGACAATCTGTATAGCCAGGGCGCGCGCACGGTAACCGGGCTGGCCACCAACTTCTACCAATTGGACGAGATGACCAGCGGCCTGCAAAAGGGCGAGCTGGTGATTATTGCGGCGCGTCCGTCGATGGGCAAGACGGCGCTGGCCATCAACATGGCGCAGAACGCGGCGGTGACTTCCAAGGCGATTGTGGCGGTTTTCAGCCTGGAAATGAGCAAAGAGAGCCTGCTGCGCAGAATGCTGGCCTCGCAGGCGTGGGTGGACCAGCGCAACCTGCAGACCGGTTTTATTTCGCGCGAGGACCAGGACAAGCTGCAGCGGGCATTGGGTGAGCTGGTGGAGTCGCGGCTGTTTATCGATGACACGGCGGGCATTTCGCTGGCCGAGATGCGGGCCAAGGCGCGGCGCCTGAAGCAGAACGCGGGCGGGCTGGACCTGGTGATGGTGGACTACCTGCAGTTGATGTCGGCTACGCTGCCGGTGGCCGGCGGCAAGCGCTATGAGAACCGCACGCAGGAAGTTTCGGCGATTTCGCGGGGGTTGAAGGCGCTGGCCAAGGAGCTGGAAGTGCCGGTGGTAGCGCTGTCGCAGCTTTCGCGTGCCAGCGAGCGCCGCGGCGACGACAAGCGGCCCATGCTGAGCGACCTGCGCGAATCGGGCTCGATTGAGCAGGACGCCGACGTGGTGATGTTCATTCACCGCGAGGCGTATTACAACCGCGACGAAGAGATGTCGCAGGAAGACCGCGCCAAGTCGGAGATTATTATCGCCAAGCAGCGCAACGGCCCCACGGGCACCGTGCAGCTGAACTTCATTTCGCGGTTCACGCGCTTCGATAATCCGGACACGACGCACGAGTCGTAGCGGCGCGGCTCATGCCGTGTTCAGAATGAATGCGACGCGGCCCACCACCAGCGCGTGCAGGGCCGCATCCGATTCCACCTCAATCAATTCAACCGGGAAAGCCGGGTTGCGCGGGCGCAGGACAATGCGTCCGCTGCGCAGCTCCGCATAACGCAGCACGACGTGGCCGCGATTGAGTATGGCGAAGAGCGACGGTTTGCCCGGCGCCGGCGTGCGCAGCGAGAGCGAGTGGCGGTCAATGACCACCAGGGCAGCGGGCAGCAGCAGCGGATCCATGGCGTGCGCGTCCTGGTCCGCGACCCGGAAGGCGACGAAGCGCTGCCAGGCGCGGCGGGAGGTTGGCGTGCGTGTTTTGATCCCTGCCAGTGCGTTTTGCGGGATGTGCATCAGGAACTGCACCGAGGCACTGCGAATATGCGGCTCAAAGAGTGCCTGCTCATTTGCCACCACCGGCACATCGCTCATTTGCCCGGATTCGAAGCCGTTCGGATTGAGGCGCCCGTCGGGCAGCAGATCGTGGAGCGAGAGATGCTGTGCGCCGAGAATCCGGTCCAGGGCTTCAAGCGACATTTGCCGGCGCTTGTGCAGGAAGTTGGACAAGTGCGACTGGCCAAACCCGATTTGGCGGGCGAGCAGCGAGACGCTGACGGTCCCCCGCTGAATGCGGCGAAGCAGTTCCTGGCGAAGACGCTCATGGATCTGTGTGAAATTCATCTGTGCATATTTCGCCGATAGCAATGGGAGGTAGTGCTGCGTATTTCTTGCAGCAAACCGCATTCGGCAAATTGTCCCCGATTCGGATGGAATGCGCATCGAACTGGACGCATTGGGGAAGAATTCGGCCGCGCAGCGTTGACCCAGCAAGACAGGGTGGGTAGATTGGCACTACTGCGGCCGTGTGAGCCGCGCAGTTAGACGAATTGTCGAAGAATTATCCGTATCGAAGCAACCACAAGAAAGTGGCATAGATGTCCTTTTGTAATAGCCGGAAAGATACAAGGAATTTAGTTACATACGGCTGAACGTACTCCATTCTTTTACCCCCTCGAAGTGCCTTTCATTCGCCCAGCGCGGGTGACACGGCCACGATCTGTGTTCCGGCAAAATGCATCCGGCGGCAGCGCACTGCGCGCGGCGTGGCGGACTGTTTTCCGGAATGGCGGTTGCGACGGTGCGTCCGAATGCAAATAAAGGAGATTGGTTATGGAAATGCGCGTACATCTAAAAATTTGTGAGGGGTGCGGTTGCCTGTGGTATCGGCCGGAGAGCACGGTCAGCGTGTACTGCAGAGAGTGCGAAGTGAAGCTGCGCGAGTTTCCGACGCCGGAGAGCCGCAAACGGAGGGGCAGGCCGGTAAGCCGCAAAATTCGCCAGCTTTGGGCGGTGGCGGAAGTGCTGGGAGGCGTCCAATGAGCGCAGCCCTTCAGCTTGCTTTTGTGGATGCGTGCGCCGCGGCGACGGCGCCCAGGCCAGTGCTGGTGAAGTCAATTGCCGCCTCGCGCCAGCCGCGGACCGAAACCTCCACGGCCGTTCCTGAGCCGCTGGTCTGCTATGCGTTCTACCGGAAGCACACGGAGCGGATGCTGCGGCGCTATCTGTACGCGTCGATGCAGGTGGGGCGCGCGCCGTCGATTCTGAGCGATCCGGTGGCGCGCGGATGGGTCTCCAGCCGGCCGGTGCGGACGTTCGAGGATGCGGTGATTTTCGTGCTCGACGTGGAAAACTGCTTGAGCCACCTGAACGTGGTGGACAAGGAACTGCTGAGCCGCATCGTATTGCAGGAGTACACACAGGTGGAGACCGCGGCGCTGCTGGGCATGAGCGTGCGGGCCGTCAGCTACAAGTTTCCCGAGGCGCTGGACAAGCTGACCGAGCTGATGCTGAAGGCGGGGCTGCTGGTTTTGCCGCGCGATTAGCAGCGCCCAGCATGGTGGAGGCGGCAACGGCGGTTGTCTCCTCCACCGCGCTGCGGCTCGCGAAGAAAGCATGGCCGTCTGGTATGTTGGACGGGTTCGGAAACACGGCTTGCGCGCTGTCGCCTGACCGCGGGAGGTGAATTCGTCATGGTCAAACGGAATCTATTTTTATTGTGTGCGGTTTTTGCCGGTACGGTTGCCTGGGCGCAGCAGCCCGCACCCAAGCCCACCACGGCTGCTGAAGCGCCCACGCGCGACACCAGCTACATCGACGAGAGCGGAACCGCGCATGTGACGCGCGTGGTGCCGGTGCCGCAGACCATCAGCCCGGAGGCGCAAAAGTCGCTGAGCCGCCGCGAGCCGGATCAGGGGCCACCGCAGCCGCTTGCGGAACGGCGCGCGCACACGGACGCCTACACGGCGGGCGCGCGGGTGACCTGGACAAAGATTTGTCCCAACACGCTGGTGGACGAAACCATGGCCGGCGTGCCGGTGCATGTGGTGACTCCGGAGAATATGCCGGAAGCCAACAAGGACAAGGTGCTGCTGAACCTGCATGGCGGCGGCTTTAATTCCGATTCGGGCTCGTACACGGAATCGATTCCGATTGCCAGCTATAGCGGCATCAAGGTGGTGGCGGTGCTATACCGGCTGGCGCCGGAGCATCCGTTCCCTGCGGCTGTGGACGATTCAGTGGCCGTGTACAAGGAACTGCTGAAGACATACAAGCCCGAGCACATTGTTATCTACGGCACCTCGGCGGGCGCGATTCTGACGGCGGAGGTGGCTGCACGGCTGAAGCAGTTGGGACTGCCGATGCCGGCGGCGTTGGGCATCTTTAGCGGCATGGGCGACTTTGCGCGCATGGGTGACTCGATCGCGCTGTATGCGCTGCGCGGGCTGAGCGGGCACTTGGACGCGCCGACGCCGGATGTGCACGATGGAGAGTACGTAGGCAAGGCAGATCCGAAAGACCCGGTGCTGTCGCCCATCTACAGCGACCTGCACGGGCTGCCGCCGACGCTGTTTATCACCAGCGGGCGCGATCTGCTACTGAGCGGCACGGTGAATCTGCATCGCGCGTACAGAAACGCGGGCGTGGATGCGGAATTGGTGGTTTTTGACGCGCTGCCGCATGCCTTCTGGTATGATCCGCGGCTGCCTGAGGCGATTGAAGCCAACCACACCATGGCGGATTTTTTTGTAAAGCACCTGGGCAAGTAGCGAGAGATTAGCGCGGAGTGGACTGCGCCAGCTCCGCGCGCACGCGGCGCATGATGCCGAGATAAAACGCCAGATTGTGAATGGAGTTGAGTGTGCCGCTGAGCGGCTCGCCGCATTGCATCAGGTGGCGCAGATAGGCGCGCGTGTAGCGGCGGCACACCATGCAGTCGCAGGCGGGGTCGGGCGGATTCTGATCCTCGGCGTACTGTCTGTTCTTGATGTTCAGGCGGCCTTGGCTGGTGAACAGCAGGCCGTGGCGCGCGGCGCGTGTGGGCAATACGCAGTCCATCATGTCCACACCCATTTTGGCGTAGGTCTCAATCTCGTCGGGATAGCCCACGCCCATCACGTAGCGCGGTTTGTCCTTGGGCAGCAGCGGCAGCACTTCGCTGATGACTTCAAGCGTGGCCTCGCGCGGCTCGCCCACGCTGAGGCCGCCGATGGCGTAGCCGTCGAAGTCCATTTCGACGAGCCGCTGGGCCGATTCGCGGCGCAGGTCGGCGTAGACGCCGCCTTGCACGATGCCAAAGAGATTCTGCGTTTGGCCGTTCAGCTCGGCATGCCATGGAACTTCATGCTGGTGTGCGCGAAAGTGCGCCAGCGAACGCGCGGCCCATGCCATGGTGAGGCGCAGGCTTTCTTCAGCACGCTCGCGTGTGGCGGGGTACTCGGTGCACTCGTCAAAGGCCATGGCGATGTCCGCGCCGAGCGCGATCTGCACATCCATGGAGTGCTCAGGCGAGAAGAAGTGCGAACTCCCGTCGAGATGCGAGCGGAATTCGACGCCGTTGTCGGTGACTTTGCGCAAGCTGCTGAGCGAGTAGACCTGGAAGCCGCCGGAGTCAGTGAGCATGGCGCGCGGCCAGCTGATGAATTTATGCAGGCCGCCCATGCGGCGGATGGCTTCATGACCGGGGCGCAGGTAAAGGTGATAGGTGTTGCCGAGAATGATTTGGGCGTCGAGCTCTTCGACGATGTTTTGCGGCACGGCTTTGACCGAGCCGGCGGTGCCGACCGGCATGAAGACCGGGGTTTCCACGGTTTGATGGGGCAGCGCAAGACGGCCGCGGCGGCCGCCGGCTGCGCTCTCGGCAAGGTGTTCGAAGGTGAGGCTCACCTGGTTATTTTAGCGGGCTGTGCGCGTGTGAGAGAGAGCGTGAGCCCGATGCGCGCGGTGCGCGGCTGGCTCAGGGTGGTGCTGGGCGTTTTTGAAACTTCGACGGCGCGGTCGAAGAGATTTTCGCCCGCGGCAAAGATTTCGATGCGCGGGCCGATGCGATGCGCGGCGTAGGCGTCGAGGCGGAAGTAGCCGTGCAGCAGGTAGGCATTGGCATCGTCGTCAAACATGCGGCCGCTAAGGCGGCTTTGCAGGCTGAGCGTGCCCCAGCGCGCGCTGCTTGTGCGCAGGTTGAGCGTGGCCATGTTGCGTGCAACTTCGGGAATCCAGTTGCCGATGTCCTGCGAGCCGCGTGTGACCGTGGCGCGCGCGTACTGGTAGCCGCCGTCGGCGCTGAGAAACCGCCACGGCGTGAGCTCGAAATCAAGAGAAAACCCGCGGCTCTCGATTTGGCCGAGGTTCTGACGTTGAAGCAGGATGGGCGAGGACGTGGGATTGGTGGTGACGGCGACGATGGGCCGGTTGACCTGGGTGAGGAACCAACCGGCGCGCACCACGCCCCATTTTTGCTGGGAGGCGATGCCCGTTTCCCAGCCTGTGGCGCGCTCGCTGAGCAGCGCGCCGTTGGGCAGCGTGAGTTTGTTGCCGACTTGCGTGGAACGGTAGAGCTCGCTGGGAGTGGGCGCGCGGAAGGCGCGAAAGCCCGATGCCGAAAGCGCAAAACCGCGGCCCAGCTTGCGCGAGAGGCCAAGGCGCGGATTGAAGACGGCCTGCGAGAACTGCGGCGGCTGCGTCGTGCCGGGTGTCCATGCGGAGCCGGACCACACTCGCTGATTGCCGTCGAAGTTCTGGAACCAGTCTTCGCGGGCGGCAGCGGTCAGCGTCCATGGGCCGGGGCTCCACAGCGCCAGGGCGTAGAGCGACGAGTCGCGCTGATGGTCGGAGAGATTGGTGAGCTGCGGGGAGTTGCCGTAGGTCTGCTCGCGATCGAAGTAGCGGATGTCGTGTGTGTCCGCGCCAACGAGCACGACACGATTGGCGCCGAAGGGGCGCGTCCAGTGCGCGGCTGCGCCCAACTCATTGGCGGCAAGTAACGCCAGGCGGTTAAGGGTTTCGCCGCAGCGCGTGGTGCATGTTGGGTCGCCGAAGTTGGGCGCGCTGGAGATGCTGGTGAAGGTTTGGCGGTAGTGTTCGGTAGAGCCATAAACGCGCAGCGTGCCGTTGTCGCCGTGCGCGGTGGTCAGGTCCGCGCCCGTGGCGTAGCGCCACACGCGCGTGCCGTTGACTTGCAGCGGAGTGCCGTTGCCGCGCGACTCGTTGAATCCCGAGCCGCGCAGGAAGAGGCGCAGCGGGCCGTGGTCGTGCTCGGCCAGCAGCAGCGCGTTTTGCGCGTGTACGCTGCTGGCAATGTCCACGGGGCCGCGCGCGGCGGGCGCAATTTGGATGTAGCCATCGGTGCCTGTTACGCCGCCTGCGCCGAGCAGACCCCACGCGCCGTGTTTGGTTTGTGCCAGCGCGCTGGTGTCGTAGGTGCCTTCGCTGCCGCCGGTGGAGCGCACTTCCAGCTTTTGGGAGGAGGGATGTGCGGGAACGAGGCTGACCACGCCGCCGATGGCCGAAGAGCCGTAGAGGTCGCTGGCGCCGCCGCGCACCAGTTCCACGCGGTCGATGGAGAGTGCAGGCTGTTCGAGCCAGTGAATCCAGCCGCCGATGGGATCGTTGAGCGGCACGTCGTCCATCACAAGCAATGTCCGGCTGGCGGAGGTGGACCCCAGGCCGCGCAGGCTGATGCCCTGCGACGAGGGATTGGCAACGAGCGAGCTGGAGCGGCGGAAGGTTTCAACGCCGGGAATCTGACGCACGGCGCCGTCGAGTGTGAAGCCGGCGCTTTGGCGGAGTGCTTCCGACGAGATTGAGCGGGTGGAGACGGGACTTTCCAGCAGTCCGATGGCGGTGCGATAGGCGCTGACGGTGATTTGCTCGGAGACGCGCGCGGTGGTCGCAGCGTGCGGGTCAGTGCTGGGAGGTGTCTGCGCCGGCAGCGATGGCCTGATGAGAGTCAGAGCCGCGAGTGTGCCACAGAGTGCTCTCCACGCGCTCAATTTCATCGTGATCGAAGGGTGACTCGGCGCGCAGAGCCGCAAGCAGCTCGGCCGCGGTTTTGCGCAGGCGCGGTTCAAGCACCTGGGGAGCCAGCTCCGCCAGGGGAACCAGCACGAAGGCACGCTCGGCAATCCGCGGGTGGGGAAGCAGGAGTCCGGCTTCTGCAACGCAGAGGTCATCCACAAGCAGGATATCCAAGTCCAGCGTGCGCGGTCCGTTGGGCACGGTGGCAGCGCGGTCGCGACCGAACTCACGCTCGATGAGAAGCAGCGACTCAAGCAGTGCGTGCGGCACAATGCTGGTGGAGAGGGCGACCACGGCGTTGAGAAAGCGGGGCTGGTCGTCGAAGCCCACGGGGCGCGTGGAGTAGAGCGAGGAGCGGCCCACCTCGGCGCCGAGTCTGCGCAAACGGTTCGCGGCCGCGGTCATGGTGGCCTCGGGCGGCCCGGCGGGGCTCGCGAGGTTCGATCCAAGTGCGATGTACGCGGTGCGCATTCCATTCAGACTAACCCGGAAGGGGGCAATTCGTCGCTCTGGAGACGGCGGCCCATCTGGTAGCATCCATATTCGGAAAGGATTTTCTGATGGACGCATTGAGCAGCGCGGGACTGGGTGCCCGGCGCAACGAAGACATTGCACTGGACCTATTGAAATTCGTGGCCGCCACAACCGGCGTGGGCCGGCAGGGCGCACCGTCCACGGGCTTTAGCGGAGCGGCCGCACCCAAGCCGGAAGAGCATGTGACCCAGCTGCTGGAGCTTTACAGCCGCTGCCTGAAAGCAGTCGAAGGCAAAGAGGCGTAGTCATCGCGGGCAAATCCATTTTGCGGGTAGCTGTGGCCGGGGCAGGCGCCTTTGGCCGCAATCATCTTCGGGTCCTGCGCGAGTTGCAGGAAGCGGGTCAGGGTGTCGAACTGGTGGCCGCCCTTGAGCCCGATGCCACGCGTGCCGCCGAGGTGGCCGAGCAATACGGGATTCCTGTCTTCTCCTCTGCGGACGAACTGCTGGCCGCGAATCTTGGCATCCATGCCGCGTCGGTTGCCGTTCCCACTGTTCATCATCATGCGGTTGCTTCAATCCTGCTGGACGCGGGGCTGGACCTGCTGGTGGAGAAGCCGTTGGCCGCCACGCTGAGCGAGGCCGACGAACTGCTTGCGCTGGCGGAAAAGAAGCAGCGTATTCTGCAGCCGGGACACCTGGAGCGCTTTAATCCCGCGGTGCTGGCGGTGCAGAACAGACTGCATCGGCCCATGTTCTTTGAGGCGCATCGGCTTTCGATTTTCACGCCGCGTGCGCTCGATGTGGACGTGGTGCTGGACCTGATGATTCACGATCTGGACATTGTGCTGCGCTTTGCCGACTCGCCAGTGCGCGAGGTGCGGGCCGTGGGCCTGCCGATTCTTTCGCCACATGTGGATATTGCCAACGTGCGGGTGGAGTTCGAGTCCGGCTGCGTGGCGAATTTTACGGCTTCGCGCGTGAGCACGGAGCGGGTACGCAAGCTGCGCTTCTTTGAGCCGCGGCAGTATGTGTCGATTGATTACGCGCGGCGCGACGTGCTGGTGATCCGCGTGGAAGAAGGCGGAGCGAAACCGACCGGCGCCGATGTGCTGGCCGCGCTGCCGCCGCAGGTGGCCGCACTGGTGCCGCCCAGCATTGCCGAGGGGATTGCGTCGGGCCGTATCGACCTGGCGAAGATTGACCCGGCCATGATTGCGCAGTTTGCCACGTTGGCCAAGATTGACCCCGCGGTGCTGACGCAGTTGGCCGGCAACGGCGCGGCGAAGACGGGTTTGAGCTTCAGCAAGCCCGAGGTGACGGCCGGCGAGCCGCTCAAGCTTGAGATTGAGTCGTTCCTCAACAGCGTGCGCACGCGGCAAACGCCGCAGGTGACCGCGCAGCAAGGCCGCGACGCGCTGGCTCTGGCGCTGGAGATTCAGGCGTCGATGGTGGCGCATGCCGAGCGCGCTGGGCTCGCCGATTTCTTTTCGAGCAGCACATAAGGCTGCACTGGAATAGTTCGAGACAGCTTGCCCGAGGCATCAGACTCGCTTACAACGTGGTTAGCCAGAGTGAGGGATGTGAGGTGTGCCTCACGGTTTGAGGCATCCACCACAATCCATGTGCATGATGCCGAACGCTATTCGATTGTCTCCTTGAAGCGGTGATTCGAAAGGAAAGCGGCGCTGGAACTCCACGTAAGGCGCCACCCATTTTTCACTCCAGGTATCTGTCAAAAGCACTGCCATTACCTTCGCGCTTGAGTACCCGCCGAAGGGGCCATCGCCAGCCCGGTATCCCACTCCAGGTTCTGCATAAAATCTGACGAACCGGGTATTTCGGTCCCATCGAAAGCGTGGCACTCGATATAGCGGAATCACGGCCGAACCTTCAGTGGAAAAGCCGCTGTGCCCCTCGACGCGGTCGTATTGCAGATCAAGTGAAGCATACGACAATCCAAGTTTCACACCCGCAAAGCTTGATGCTTGATGTTTCGAGTCGAGTCCTCCGCCTCCTTCAACAGCACTGAGAAAATCGATGCCTCGGGACCAATCGTAAGGGGCAAGGGAAACTGAAACGTTGATGAGGTCGTAAGTTTCGAGGGCCGGGCTCTTGGCGACTATCGGTCCAGTTAAATTCACTACTGGATTCTCGGGCTTGGCGCGGCAGACGAACTTGCTGCCGCTTGCGCTTACGAACTGGCAAATGTGCCTTTCAGGAGTCATCACTGATATCCACGTCCCGGGTTTAAGACGTTGGAGATCACTTGCACCCAGGAGCTGAGCAGATGCTGATGTTGCTCCTGTAAGCAGCGCGAAGAAGAGAAGCATGCGTGGCGTGTTCATACCCATCATTTAGACAACGAAAGGCCGCACGCATGGCTTGAATCTGTGACAGTTTTAGTGAGTGTCACAGCCTTCGAGGGCTGGTGGCGCGCCGGACAAAACCTGAAATGCGCCTGAAAGCACCTTGCGCGGAGGGTATTTTGCCGGTGTTCGCGAATGAAACATAAAGCGATTTTCCATTAGGGAATCTGAGACTTTGGTAGGGCTTGACAGGGGCTTCTGCCGGAGCTTAGTTTTGCTCCGAAGCGCGGTGCGGAAATTTCTGACGTTCTGGACCTGAGCCGAAAGGCGCCGCGCGCGAGGGAAGCAATGAGAAAACCTGGAGTGGGGATGCTGGCAGCGGCGCTGTTGGGCTG
Organism: Occallatibacter sp.; assembly: GCA_036384955.1. Taxonomy (GTDB): domain Bacteria; phylum Acidobacteriota; class Terriglobia; order Terriglobales; family Acidobacteriaceae; genus Telmatobacter. The sequence continues at coordinate 4,965 of DASVLI010000170.1, read as the reverse complement.
CACAGCTTTGTGGACGGTTGGTGCGCAGGAGACCAAGAAGCCGGCGTATATGGATACGAGCCTGCCGGCCGAGCAGCGCGCCGCCGACCTTGTGAGCCGGATGACGCTGGAAGAGAAGGCAACCCAGCTGGTGAATCAGGCGCGTGCCGTTCAGCGGCTGAACGTGCCGTCCTACGACTGGTGGAGCGAGTCGCTGCACGGCGTGGCTACGCAGGGGATTACGGAGTATCCCGAGCCAATCGCACTGGCCGCGACGTTCGATCCTGGAACGATCCACCAGATGGCGGTAACCATCGGTATTGAGGCCCGCATCAAGCACGACATGTTTGTGAAAGAGAATGGCGGGTTCAGCAAGATCTTTCAGGGGCTGGATTTCTGGGCGCCGAACGTGAACATCTTCCGCGATCCGCGCTGGGGCCGCGGGCAGGAGACTTACGGCGAAGATCCGTTCCTGACCTCGCGCATGGGCGTGGCCTTTGTGAAGGGCATGCAGGGCGACGATCCGCGCTACTACCGCGTGATCGCGACTCCCAAGCACTTTGCGGTGCATTCCGGTCCTGAGTCGACGCGCCACTCCGCCAATGTGGATGTGAGCAAGCACGATGAAGTGGACACGTATCTGCCGGCATTCCGCGCCACGGTGGTGGAAGGCAAGGCGGACTCGGTGATGTGCGCCTACAACTCCATCAATGGCCAGCCGGCCTGCGCCAGCGAGTTTCTGCTGGAGAACCAATTGCGCGGCTGGTGGGGCTTCAAGGGATATGTGGTTTCCGATTGCGGTGCGGTTCTGGACATCCACGCGGGCCATCACTACAACACCACGCAGGCGGAGTCTTCTGCGGTGAGCCTGCGCCGCGGCATGGACAACGAGTGCGTGGATTTCACATTCGACGTGAAAGACGACCACGACTACAAGCCTTATCTGGACGCCGTGAAGCAGGGCTACCTGAAAGAGAGCGAGATTGATACCGCCGTGACCCGCTTGTTTACGGCGCGCGTCAAGCTGGGCATGTTCGATCCGCCGGAGATGGTGCCGTATGCGCACGAGGATCCGAAGCAATTGGACAGCCAGGAGCATCGCATGCTGGCGCGCAAGCTGGCGAACGAGTCTCTGGTACTGCTGAAGAACGACGGAGTGCTGCCGCTGAAGAATCAGGCGGCGAAGATTGCCGTGGTTGGTCCGCTGGCCGACCAGACGCGCGTTTTGCTGGGCAACTATAACGGACAGCCGACGCGCATTGTCTCCGTTCTGGAGGGGATGAAGAACGAGTTCCCCAAGGCGACGATCAAGTATGTGGCGGGCACGCAGTTCCTGGGTGACGATGCTGCTCCGGTGCCGGCCAGCGCGCTGACCGTGGATGGCAAGCCGGGTATCAAGGCCAGCTATTCCAAGCTGGACATGAGCAACCTGAACAACCCCGGCGCCAACAAGCCGGTGGTGGAACGCATCGAGAGCACCATCGACGAGACCAAGGACAAGCTGCCTGCCGAGACCGCTTCTGTCACGCCGCTTTCCATTCGCTGGGAAGGCATGCTGACGGCGACCGAGACCGGCGACTACAACCTGGGCCTGATTTCGTCAGGCTTCTTCCGCCTGCATCTGGACGGAAAGGATGTGACCTCTGCCTATGGCGGCGACGGCAAGCGCGCCAAGCTGGGCCGGGTGCATCTTGAAGCCGGCAAGCCGGTGAAGCTGAGCGTGGAATACGCTGCAGGTTTTGGCAGCGATGACTTGAAGGCGCAGCTGGTGTGGTCGAAGGTGGACCTGAAGCCGCAGCAGGCGGCGATTGATGCGGCCAAGGCCGCCGATGTGGTGGTGGCTGTGGTGGGCATTACCAGCGAGCTGGAAGGCGAGGAGATGCAGGTGCAGGAGCCGGGCTTCAAGGGCGGCGACCGCACTTCGCTCGATCTTCCCAAGCCTGAAGAGGAGCTGATTGAAGCTCTGGCTGCGACCGGCAAGCCGCTGGTGGTGGTGCTGACCAACGGCAGCGCGCTGGCCGTGAATTGGGCCTCAGAGCATGCGAATGCCATTCTCGATGCCTGGTATCCGGGTGAAGAGGGCGGCTCGGCGGTGGCGGAAACCATCTCCGGCAAGAACAATCCCGCGGGCCGTCTGCCGGTGACGTTCTACACCGGCGTCAGCCAGCTTCCGGACTTCGAAGACTACTCGATGAAGAACCGGACCTATCGCTACTTCACGGGTAAGCCGCTTTATCCGTTTGGCTATGGATTGAGCTACACCACGTTCGCCTACAGCAAGCTGGACATTCCCGCCAAGAGCGTGAAGGCCGGCGAGCCGGTGAAGGCCACCGTGACCGTGACCAACACGGGCAAGGTGGAAGGCGACGAAGTGGCGCAGGTCTATCTCAACTTCCCGAAGGTGGAGGGCGCGCCGAACGTGGCGCTGCGTGGCTTCAAGCGCATTCACCTGAAGGCGGGCGAGTCCAAACAGGTTGATTTTGAGCTGAAGGGACGCGACCTGAGCATGGTTACAGCCGAGGGCGAGCCGATTATCGCCGGCGGCCACTACACGCTTTCGGTGGGCGGCGGACAGCCGGGCACCACGGCGCCGACCGTACAGGGTAGTTTCGACATCGACGGCAAGCTTTACCTGCCCGAGTAAGCGGCAGAAAAGCACAACCGCGGGCGTCCTTCAGGGGCGCCCGCGCTTTTTTGCGGGAACATTCGTACGCGGCGCGGTGTCTACATCTGCACAGTGATGTGGAAGAGGACAACCGGCGGGCCGTAGCAACGGCGCCCGCGATGCAACACGCATCGCGGCGGCGCGGCCTCACACGCGTCTTCTTCGGCACACTGACCGAGAGACGCGAGGAGGCCGGGTATGTTTGAAACCGCAACGTTTGAGTCCGCTGGAGCCATTACCACGCAAAGCCGCAAGTGGATGCTGTTCACTTTGGCGCTGAACGCTTCCGTTGTCGCGCTGCTGATCTTGATTCCGCTGATGCATCCGGAGCTGCTGCCCGGGCACGACATCTTCAGCCACATCACCATACCCAGCGCACCGCAGCAACAAGCTCAGCACGTGCAGCCGGAGAACATGCGGCCCAGCACCGTGCCGCGCTTCGATCCGTTTGCGCCGCCGCGCGTGATACCAGACCACATCGTCATCGACACGACTCCGCAGCAGGCGGCGAACGTTGACTGGAGCGCGATGAGCGACCCTAACACGGTCGTGGGCGCGGACCGTGTCTTCCACAGCACCACAGCGGTGCATGTGACGCACGATGTGCCGCAGGGGCGGGTACATATCCCTTCCAGCCTGATCGAAGGCAGCATCGTCTTCAAAAGAGCGCCGATCTATCCGCCGATTGCGGTTGCCGCGCGTATTGAGGGCACAGTGGTGCTGCAGGCTACCATCTCCAGAGCCGGCACCATTGAGAACCTGCATGTGCAGAGCGGTCACGCGATGCTGCAACAGGCTGCGCTGGACGCGGTGCGGAGTTGGCGCTATCGGCCGTACATTCTCAACGGCCAGCCTGTCGAGGTGGAGACGACGGTGAACGTGGTTTTCAATCTCTCCCACTACTAGAGTGGCGCGCGGCGGGTGCGGTGAGGGACAATGCTCCTGATGCGAAACCTTACCCGCCGCGAATTTATGACTACTGCCTCTGCCGCAACGCTTGCCGCCACTTTGCCTGCTGCCCGTGCCGTGCCGCACAAGCAGCGCGTCTTTGTCGCCTCCGGCACGGACAACGGAATTCTGGCCTATGACTGGGACAGCGCTACGGGCGAGCTGACCGCCGCGGGCGTGGCCGCGAAGGTTTCCACGGTCGACTGGATCACGTTTTCGCCGGATCGCAAATATATCTACGCTGCCTGCGAGCTGGACAGCTTTGAAGGCAAGGCGACCGGCGCGGTCGAGAGCTTTCGCGTAAAGGGTGGCAAGCTGGAGCCGCTCTCCGCGCGCAACTCGGCGGCCCAGGGCACGTGCCATCTGGCCGTGGATCACTCGGGCCGTGTGGTCATCTCCGCCGACTACGGCGGCGGCGCTGCGGCCAGCTTTGCGGTAAGCGAAGGCAAGCTGAGCGAGGCCGTATGGACCGCGCATTACATCGAGCACGGCCCCAATGCCGAGCGGCAGGAGGCTGCGCACGCGCACTTTGCCAGCTACTCGCCCGACAACCGCTTTGCGTATGTGAATGATCTGGGCGGCGACATGGTGCACATCTATCAACTGGACGCGGCGACGGCCAAGCTGACGCCGGCCGGCGCGTATCACGCCAAGCCCGGAGCGGGCTGCCGCACGCTGCACTTCCATCCCAACGGGCACACGGCGTACTGCGTGAACGAGCTGAACTCGACAGTGGATGTGCTGGAGTGGAAGAAGGCCGACGGAAGTTTGACCCGTGTGGCGGGGCTCGATCTTTTGCCGGCCGATTATCACGGCCCCACGCGCGCCTGCGATACGGTCATCACGCGCGACGGGCGCTTTGTCTACTTCGCCAACCGCGACAACGATTTTCTGGTGAGTTGCAAGGCCGATGCCAAGACCGGCGCGCTAACGATGATGGGCCGGTCGAGCTGCGGCGGCAAGATTCCGCGCAACTTTACGCTGGACCCGACCGAGCGCTGGATGCTGGTGGCCAATCAGGACTCGAATGTAGTGAGCGTGTTTGCGCGCAACGTGGAGACGGGCGAGCTGGCCAGCGAAGGCAAGAACTTTGCCGCGGCCACGCCGATGTGCATTTTGTTTGCGTGAGACAGCAATCAGCTATCAGCTATCCGCTAAATTGTTGCGCTAGATGCCCTGGAGGGCGGGATGGGCGAGTCCGTGCGCCGCGACGGGCATCTCTTCCGCAGCCTGCCCCGGCAGCGGAATGCGGGCCAGCTCCCATGCGCAGCGGTCCTTCATCAGGCGCGCCACCAGCGCGGTGTGCATGGCGTGCCCGGCGCGCTCGGCCACCACGTGGCCCTCGATGCGATGCCCGGCCAGGGCCAGGTCGC
>DASVLI010000169.1:0-11305 GCA_036384955.1 Occallatibacter sp. | reverse complement strand
GCTTACCACCGCCACCGGCGTCGACTCCAGCGTGTCGCTCGAGTTGAAGCCGCGCCCATCCACCACTCGCACATGGAACGCGTTGAAGTAGCCCTGGCTCACCGGCATGCGCAGCGCGCTTTGCGCCTTGCCCGGCATCGCCGGCCGATTCTCAATCGCCACATCCTGCAGCCATCCAAAATCGCGATAGGGCAGGTTGGTCGTCACCTCCGCGCTCTTCACGCCCGGCAGCACCCGCAGCCGCTCCAGCGCCGCCGCGTACCACTGCGCGCGCTTTGCCGTGGTGTCGTAGCGCGCCTCGGGCAATGTCACGCTCAACGTCAGTGCATGCCCAGGGTCGTACACGTCGGCCCAGTGCAGCATGGAATTCATGCCTTTTGCCATCAGCACCGCGCCAATCACCAGCGCCACGGCCAGCGCAATCTGCGCCACCGCAAAAATGCTGCGCAGCTTGTTGCCGCGTGCGCCAAGCGCGCTGCGGCTGCCTGCCTTCAATTGGTCCACCAGATTCACGCGCAGCGATTCAGCCGCCGGCGCAAATCCCGCCACCACGCCGGCCAGGCCCGCCAGCAGCAGAGAGAACCCCAGCGCGCGGCCGTTGATGGAAATGCTCGCCCAGCCCGACATGTAATGCGCGATCCGCTCCGGCATCGCCCACAGCGTCACCTTCAGATACAGGCTGGCAAAAATCACCCCGCCCAGCGAGCCAAACAGCGCCAGCAGCACATTCTCCGTCAGCAGTTGGCGCAAAATCCGCACGCGGCTCGCGCCCAGCGCCGTGCGCATGGCCACTTCCGGCCGCCGCGCCAGCCCGCGCGCCATTTGCAGATTCGCCACATTGGCGCAAACCACCAGCAGCACAAACAGGGTGGCGCCCATAATCAGCTTGTAGTACATCGGCGTCAGGTCGCCGTTGATGATGTCCAGCAGCGGCTCCACCTTCGTGCTCCAGCCGCGATTGCTGGCCGGATACGCCTGTGCCAGCCGCGTTGCCGTTTCGCGCAGCTCATCCTGCGCCTGCCGCACGGAGACGCCTTCGCGCAGCCGCCCCACCACCATGTACTCGTGCGCCGTGCGGTCGGCCATTTGCTGCGCAGTCGCCACCAGAGGCACAAACAAGTCCGCCGTCGCTGGATACTGCATCGTCTTCGGCATCACGCCCACCACGGTGTACTCGCGCTGGTCCAACTGAACTCGCCGCCCCAGCACCGCCGGGTCGGCGGCAAAGCGCCGCGTCCAGAAGCCGTAGCTCAGTACCGCCACCGCGTCTTTGCCCTGCGTCGCCTCATCGGCGGTAAACACACGCCCCATCAGCGCCGGAGTTTGAAACACATCGAAGAAGCTCGGCGTGGTGCGCGACACATCCACGTGCGAGGCATCGCCCGCCCCGGTCAGGCTCATGGTGCGCACGTTGTACGCCGCCATCTGCCCAAATGAGCGGCTCTCGCGGCTCCAATCCCGGTAGTCGGCCAGAGTTACCGGCTTGGCATCGCCGCCGTTCTGCTGCTCGGCCGCCGTCATCACGCGGTCCAGCCGCGGCACCGCCAGAGGACGCAGCACCACCGCATCCATGCTCGAGAAAATCGCCGTGTTCGCGCCAATCCCAATCGCCAGCGACAGCACCGCCGCCGCGGTAAATCCGGGCGATTTGCGCAGTTGGCGCAGAGCAAAACGTACATCCTGGTTCAGCGATTGAAGCCACATGGCGATCTTCCTCCTGCAACAGCGCGCAAATACGGGTGATTTCAACATGATTGATGCACCTGCAGCGCCAATCTGCCGCCGCCATAACGCGCAGATTCCATAGCAAGTTAACTGCACAGCCTTACGCGCTGCGCTTGCCATGCCTGTCCGATTGCGCGCTCCGGTGTCCGCTTTCGAACGCCGCCCCGCTCCTGCGCCCGTGCCCGGTTCGCCACCTTGACACAATCGACGGGCGCCTTGATTCTTAATCTTCCGGTTTTTTCGGCTTTTGTTCAGACAAGGTGGTGAAGGTTTTGCAGGTTCGCGTTTTCTATCACGACAAGTGTTTCGACGGAGCCTGCTCGGCCTCTCTCTTCACCCGCTTCCACCGCGAGTGCGTCACCCGCGACGCCGTCTACCAGTACCACGGCCTGGTGCACCGCGCAGGCGCTCTCTTCGACGAGTCCGAATTCATCGGCGACGAGAATGCCATCGTCGACTTCAAGTACTCCGCCTCGCCACGCATCACCTGGTGGTTCGACCATCATCAGTCGGCCTTCCTCACCGCGGCCGACCAGGAGAACTTCCGCGCCTGCCAGCAGGACCCGGCCTGCGCGCGCCGCAAATTCTTTGACCCCGACTACACCTCGTGCACCAAGTTCCTTGCCCACATTGGCCAAACCCAGTTCGGCTTCAACACCGAGCCCATGGCCGACATGATCCACTGGGCCAACATCGTGGACGGCGCGCTCTACGCCAGCCCCGAGCAGGCTGTTGAAATGCCCGCCCCGGCCATGAAGCTCACCCTCATCATCGAGTCCACGCAGGATCCCTTGTTCATCCCGCGTTTCATTCCGCTGCTTACCGAAATGCCGCTGGCCGAGGTGCTGGCCCAGCCCTTTGTGGCCACGCTGCTGCCGCCGCTCATGGAGCGCCACCAGGAATCCATCGCGCTCATCCGCTCGCGCAGCGAAGAAAAAGACGGCACCATCTTCTTCGACATCACCGACCATCAGTTGGAAGGCTTCAACAAGTTCATCCCCTACTACCTGCACCCGCAGGCCACCTACTCCATCGGCCTCTCGAAGTCGAGCTTCCGCACCAAGGTTTCGGTCGGGTCGAATCCGTGGACCAAGGCTGACCCGGCAAAGATGGTGAACCTGGCGCAGATTTGCGAGCGCTACGGCGGCGGCGGCCACGCCCGCGTAGGCGCCATCAGCTTCCCGCCCGACCGCGCCGACGAAGCCCGCAAAGCCGCAGCCGAAATCGTCGCCGAGCTGCGCGGCAAGAATCCGCTGGCATAACTCGCGTCACTCTGTGGCAAAATGGTTGCGCCATGCTGATTGAGATATGGGAAAAACTCCGCGGCTATGACAAGTGGGTTAAGTCGACGGCTGTCGTGGAGTCAGTGATCACCGAAAAGGTCTGGGTAGCTTCGTATTACCGCTTGTTCAAAAGCCCACACAAGGTCTTCGAATTTTGGACACTCATGCAGCTCAGCTATCCTGATGGCGCGGGTGCTTTGCATTCAGCCCAGCTACGAGTCTCACCGTTGTCCCCAATTTTTCAGCTTGAAAAGGGCGATCTCGTCGAAATCGGGGTTGCTCCTGCTAATCCGTCGCGGATCCATGTACGTGGCGCCAAAACTGTGAATCGGCCTACAGCAAAGGCGGTTCGGATCAGGTCCATCTCAGGCTTCATTTTTCGACTAGCCTTTTTTGCGTACTATCTGGTGCTACTTGTCCAGAGGTTTCATCATCCAAAGCGATAGCACAGCAACAGATGCTTTTGATCGCCTAACTTCGCAGCGAGGAGTCGCCTTCACGCGGATTCACTGAGGTAGTTCTAACTTTGGGTCCCCGCTTAGGCCACCGCAGCCGTGCGCGGCCGCACCACTCGCCCATTTCCGTTTCGAGCAGATGGAGTTTTCCTCGGCACAACAGTTAACTTCACCGTCAGTCCCATCCGCTCGGCAAACTGCAACAGCCGCGCGATGCTGAACCGCGCAATCTGTCCACGCAGCAGCAGGCTGGCGTCGGGCTGGTGAATCCCCAATGCCTTTGCCGCCTGCGCCTGCGTCAGCTTCTGGGCCTTGATGACCGCGTAAACCGGCTGCCACAGCTCTTACTTGATCTCCATCTCGCGAATTTCCTGCGCGGAGAATCCAAGCTCTTCCATCACATTGCCCGTGGTTCTATGGGCCGGCTTATTTGCCGCTTTGGCGTTTGGCATTGCTTCTCTCCTGCTGCAGCCGCTGTTGAACCGTTGAAAGCCTGGCCTTGGCGCGGGCCAGATTGTTCCGCACAGCTCCACCCACAAGCTAGCGGCTAGAAGCTAGCAGCTAGTAGCTGCTTTTAAAGTCCCAGCTCTCCCGCCCGCCCCTTCATCGCCTCAATGCAAAACGCAATGTGCGCGTCCAGCTCCACGCCCAGCTCTGCCGCGCCCTGCACCACGTCTTCGCGATTCACGCCCTTGGCGAAGGCTTTGTCCTTCAGCTTTTTCTTCACGCTTGGCACTTCCACTTCGGCAATCGCCTTGGTCGGCTTTACCAGCGCGCACGCCGTCAAAAAGCCCGCCAGCTCGTCGCAGGCAAACAGTGCTTTGGCCAGGTGCGTCTCGCGCGCCACGCCGGAGTACTGCGCGTGCCCCAGAATCGCCGTCCGCATGGCCTCCGGCCAGCCCAGCCGCTCCAGCTCCTTCACGCCCACAAAGGGGTGCTCGGCCGGAGTCGGGTGCTTCTCGTAGTCGTAGTCATGCAGCAGGGCAGTGGTCGAGTACAAATTCACCAGCGCCGCGCGCTCCTCGCCCGCCAGGCCCAGCCGATCAGCCTCGGCCTCGCCCATTGCGGCCACGCAGGCCTCCACCGCCAGCGCGTGCTTGCGCAGGCTCTCACCTTGTGTCCATGCGGTCAACAATTGCCAGGCTGCGGCGCGGTCATAGCAGCTATCGGACGTAAGCTCAACACTCATAGGCAGTTCCACCTCGCAGTTGCTGCTTTTGGTTCGCGTTTCTTCGGGTTTCGTCGGGAATTATGGGAGTAACTTCGGTTTGACCCTAAGTTTGTACTTGACAATTATGGTTCATTCCGTCGAAAGTAACACGTATCGCGGTGCAAAAAGGGCACCACGGAGGGCACGCTCTGGCACTCCGCAACCGAACTATGGCGACCACCCTTATCAGTGTGGAGACGCGGGAAGTTGTGCGCTGCGACTCTTGCAGCTTGGTCCAGTACAGGACTGCCAATTCCCTATGCCGCAAGTGCCACAAGCCCCTCGACTTCGAGGAGCCTGCCCCATTGGCTCCCCAGCTTGTCACTACCCAGGCTCCCCCGGTCTCGAATAATGCCGGTCTGCAGGTTGCCGCGCAAGTGCGTGAAATTCGCCGCGCGCGCCACCTGAGCCAGCGCCAGCTTGCCGGCCGCATGCAGGTGCCCCGCACCTACATCTCAAAAATCGAGAACGGCAAGGCCGTGCCCACGCTGGGCTCGCTGGAGCGCCTGGCCAAGGCACTTGAGGTCGAGATCTCGCAGTTGGTCCGCGATGCCCGCGGCTGCCGCGAGGAGGAAGTGACCGCCATTCTGGGCGATCCCTTCCTGGCCGAAGTGGCCACGCTGCTGCCTCATCTCGATTCGCTCCACCGCACCCTGTTCTATGGCTCCGTCCGCGACGCGGCCATGGGCCGGCGCCGCACGGCGTAAGCCGGGCGGAAAACGACGGCCCCGGCTCGCTCAGGCGTCGGCCTAAGCCGCCGTACAGCGCCGCCTGCGCAGGCTGCCGCGACCGCCGTCACTTCCGTGTGTGACCCCGTGTCTCCGCGTCTTTGCGAGCCTCGGGGCCCTGTGCTACGGTCGAGTGTGCCGGTATCTGCCGCCTCCCGGCGCGTGATTGTGCGCGCGGCGCCCCAGGCCTGTGCTGACAGACTCCCCGCGAGCGCGTCAGTACTGCAAGGCCACGTCGTCCGCATCGCACTGCGGCCCATCACCCCTTGTGAGAGTGAGGCAGTCTGTTGGCATTCCACGGCACGCTACGCATCCATGAGCTCAGCGCCGATGAGCGTGCCGTCTACAATGCCCTCAAACCGGAGCGCCTGCCCGAGCATGTCGCCATCATCATGGACGGCAATGGACGCTGGGCCGGCCGCCGCTCGCTCAAGCGCTTCCTCGGCCACCAGCAGGGAGCCAAAAGCGTGCAGCTCGTTACGGAGACGGCCTCCCGCATCGGTCTGCCCTGGCTCACGCTCTACGCGTTTTCGCTCGAGAACAATCTGCGCCGCCCCCGCGCGGAAGTCAGCTTCCTGATGCGCCTGCTCAAGACTTACCTTGAGTCGAATGTGCAGCGCATGATGGACAACAACGTCCGCATCCGCTATATCGGCCGCACCCACGAGCTGCCCACCGAGGTGCAGGAGAAGATGCACTGGGCCGCCGAAACCACGGCGCACAACACCGGCACCACCCTCACCCTGGCGCTGAATTACGGCGCACGGTCAGAGATGGTGGACGCCTTCCGCGGCCTGGCCGCTGAAATCAAGCGCAAAAACACGCCCATCGAGTACCTGACCGAGGAGGACATTCACCGCCATCTCTACACGGCGCACATGCCCGACCCCGACCTGGTCATCCGCACCTCGGGCGAGATGCGCATCTCCAACTTCCTGCTCTGGCAAATTGCCTACAGCGAGATTTACGTCACCGACCGTTTCTGGCCCGACTTCCGCGGCGTGCACCTGCTTGAAGCCATCCGCGACTTTCAGGGCCGCGAGCGCCGCTACGGCGGCATCGGCGAGAGCGGCGGCGAAGTCGAGGAAAACCCCGACCGCATCCGCATCGTCGCCGGCTAACGGCGGGCGATCCGCACCGTTCGCACTCAAGCATGATCGAGACGTTAGCCATCTCCGGATATAGGTCTCTGCGCAATCTTGTACTGCCGCTTGGCCAGCTGAATGTAGTCACCGGCGCAAACGGTTCAGGGAAGTCCTCGCTCTATCGCGCTCTTCGACTGCTGGGGGATGCGGCATTGAACACGGTGGTCGCCTCGCTGGCCCGCGAAGGTGGTCTGGCCTCCACGCTTTGGGCCGGCCCGGAAACCATCGCCCGCAGTGTCCGCCGTGGTGAGCATCCCGTCGAAGGCACGCGTCGCAAGCAGGCTGTCAGTCTCAAGCTGGGGTTTGCGGCCGAGCCCTACAGCTACGCCATCGACCTTGGTTATCCGCCACCGCCGCCGCCCAACACACTTTTTGATCTCGACCCCGAGATCAAGCACGAGTGCATATGGCATGGTCCCGTGTATCGTCGATCAACGGTTCTCGTGGATCGAGCCCACTCCGTTGTTCAACTCTCGCCAGCCCGCAATTCAGATCTTGTGCTGCTGACCAAGGACCTCAGCACCACCGACAGCATGCTGGCTTCGATTGCGGATCCCCAACGTGCGCCGGAGATGCTCGCGGTCCGCGGGTCCATTCGCGCGTGGCGTTTTTACGAGGGCTTTCGCACCGACCTTGCATCCCCCGTTCGCATTCCGCAGATTGGCACTCAAACCGCGGTATTGAGTAACGAGGGAACGGATCTGCCCGCAGCTCTCCAGACCATCCGCGAGATCGGCGACACTAGTGCCCTTGATCGCACCATCGACGATGCCTTCCCCGGCAGCCGAATCGAGATTGAAGTCCAGAACGGGCGCTTCGAAGTTGCCCTCACCCAGCACGGCCTCCTTCGTCCGCTCTCCGCCGCAGAGCTCTCCGATGGCACCCTCCGTTTCCTGCTCTGGACCGCCGCTCTGCTCACCCCGCGCCCGCCCCAACTCATGGTGCTCAACGAGCCTGAAACCAGTCTCCACCCTGATCTACTCCCAGCCTTGGCGCGCCTTATAGCGCTGGCGGCGAAAAGCACACAGGTCATCGTGGTCTCGCATGCGGCCCCGCTCATTCAAGCGCTGGAAAGCGAAGAAAACTGCCGACGTCTGCATCTGGAAAAATCATTTGGAGAAACTACTCTGGCCGGTGCGACGCTCTTCAACAAGCCCAAGTGGGAGTGGCCGCCACGCTGATAGATGCAGCCTACAGAATCGGCGTGCTGAAATCCGCGATGAACTGAATCCCCGGAACATCCAGCTTCACCAGTTGCCGGTCCCCGGTCAGAAAAAGATCGATGCCCGCGCTTGCCGCGCAGGCCAGATGCATGCAATCGGCCACGCGCAACTTCTGCTCCGCGCGCAAACGGCTGAACGGCCGCACCGCTCCGCGATCAAACGGCAGAAACCCAAAGCCCATCTCTCCAAGAACGCTCTCAATCACCCGTGCCTTCTCCGGGTTGGGCGACTTCAGCGCGCCGGCCTGCACCTCGCCCAGCGCCAGATAGCTGGTGAACAGGGAATCGCCTCTTCTGTACGAGCGGTCCAGCAGCTCGGCGACGCGCGGCGCGAAAACCGGGTGGTCTTCCACCAGATAAATCACCAGCATGCTGTCCCAGAAGATGCGGCTCATGCCGCATCCTCCTCGTCATACCCGCGCACCCATCGCACAAAGGCCTCGCTGCCGCCGTGCGCCGCAATCTCATCCTTCAACAGACCGCGCAGCTTTTCGGTCAGCCGCTGTGCGCGCTCCTCGGGGCTCTCGGCCGGCATGGCAGCCGCGACCTCGGCTGCTGGAGCATCCACTACTCCCGTGTGCGCTTTGGGATCCGCCACGCGGTAATGCACGGTGACGGTCGTGCTCATCTTCGATGGAGGGCCATCCACGCTTTCGATCATGAGCCCAAATGCGCGGAGAAATTTATCCGCCTGCAGGGCAGTGCAGATTTGCGGCCAGTTTTTCGAAGGAAATCCCCCCGCCTGCAGCAGGTGCATCAATTCGCGTACAGAAATTGAAAAGTGTGTTCGCCCCGACTGGATCGCCGGATTGACATACTTCTCGACTGCCAACGCCCGAACCTGATCACTGAGTCCATGCTGCATCGCGCTGTTCCTCCCTACTCTGACTTCCAGAATTGTGGTCTATGATACATAGTTTGTCAATAATCAAACTGTGTGTTTAATCAGAGTCGGTTGCGTACTATCTCTCCCCACCCCGCCGGTGTATCCTCATCCCTGAATGAAACGTGTCCTTACCGCATTGATTCTGGTGCCCGTCGTCCTGGTGCTGGTCTTTCTGGCCCCCAAGTGGCTCTTCATGCTGGCCACCGCCGCGGTCGCCATCCTTGCCGGCTGGGAGATGATGAGCCTCACCGAGGGCATGGGTGCCCGCCCGCCGCGCCTTGCCGTCTGCGCCGGGCTGTTTGTGCTCTTTGTGTGGAACTACCAGTGGCCGGACCTGACCCTCTCGCTCTTCACCATCCTGTGCCTGGTCCTGGTCGTCTTCTGCGCCTTCCGCTCGCCTACCGAGCGCATGCTGGTTGATTCAGCCGCCTGCATTCTCACCCTGCTCTACACCGGCCTTACGCTGCTGGCCCTGCCCGAGCTGCATGAGCAGGCCAACGGCCCCTCGCTGCTGGTCTTCCTGCTTTGCGCCGTCTGGTCGGGCGACATCGCCGCGCTCTACGTGGGCCGCGCCTGGGGCCGCCACAAGCTGGCTCCGCGCCTTAGCCCCAACAAAAGCTGGGAAGGCGCCATCGCCTCGGTTTTGGGCAGCCTGGCCGTTACTGGCATGCTGCTTGGCCTTGGCGAGCTCGTCCTCCACTACAACTCCACGCGGCTTTACTACTCCGACGAGGCCTGGTGGTACTGGTTGCTGCTGGCTGCCGCGGTCAACATAGCCGCGCAGGTAGGCGACCTGGCTGAAAGCGGCCTCAAACGCTCGGTCGGGGTCAAGGATTCCGGCTCTCTGCTGCCCGGCCACGGCGGCGTCCTCGACCGTATCGACGCCCTGCTGCTGGCCGCGCCCGTCCTCTGGTGCCTGCAGGAACTGCATCTGCTCTTCTAGCCCTGAAACGCCGCACGCCCGCCGCGGTCTAAAATGGAAGAGATACAGGGACGGCACCAGGCTTGAAAAGACTCGCAATTCTCGGCTCCACCGGCTCCATCGGCCAAAGCACGCTCTCCATCGTGGAGCAGTTTCCCGACCGCTACTCTGTGGCCACGCTGGCCGCCGGCCGCAACCTCGATGAGGCCTTTGCCCAGGCCAGCCGCTGGCGTCCGCGCCTGGTCTCAATGGCCACTGAAGAGCTTGCCGCACAGCTTGCCGCGCGCCTCAAGGCCGCCGGCATTAGCGGTGTTGAAGTCGTCCATGGCACCGCCGGCACCGTCGCCTGCTCCACCCACGCCGAGGCTGATTTTGTCGTTTCCGCCATCGTCGGCGTCGCCGGACTTGAAGCCACGCACGCCGCCATCCTTGCCGGCAAGCCCATCGGCCTGGCCAACAAGGAGTGCATGGTGGCCGCCGGCGAAATCCTGACCGCTGCGGCGCGGCAGCGCAACGTACCCATTCTGCCCATCGACAGCGAGCACAACGCCGTCCACCAGTGCTTGCGCGTCGGTGCGCACAGCGAAGTCAAATTCATCTGGCTCACCGCCTCGGGCGGGCCCTTCCGCCAGACGCCGCTGGCCGACTTCGAACACATCACCCCCGCCCAGGCGCTCAAGCATCCCACCTGGGTCATGGGCCGCCGCATCACCATCGACTCGGCCACCATGCTCAACAAGGGCCTTGAGGTCATCGAGGCCTGCCGCCTCTTCGACGTGCCGCCCGCGCAGGTTCGCGTCACGGTGCACCCGCAGTCCACCGTGCACTCGCTGGTCGAGTACGTCGACGGATCCATCCTGGCGCAGATCTCCGTCACCGACATGCGCCTGCCCATCCTCTACGCTCTCGCCTACCCCGAGCGCCCCGCCTCTTCGCTCACTTTTGATCTGGCAGCCCTGCGCCATCTCGACTTTGAAGAGCCTGATTTTGTGCGCTTTCCCTGTCTCCGCCTGGCTTTTGAGGCCGCCGAAAAGGGCGGCGCGCACTGCATCGCGCTCAACGCCGCAGACGAGGTCGCCGTCGAGGCCTTCCTCGCCGGTAACATCACTTTTCCCGGCATCCCGCGTACAATTGAGGCAGTGCTGGCTTCCACCCCGGAGGCGCACCCGGACACCATTGCCGGCGTGCTTGCCGCCGATGAAGAAGCTAGAAGGCAGGCTCGTGCGATTGTGGCTCACACGTCACAGTCCGTCCGTTAACCCGGCAATTTCCCCCAGAGGTTCCAGACCCGATCTATGTATGACACGCTGGTCGCTATCGTTGCTTTCATCGTCCTTGTAGGCGTCATGGTCGTCGTCCATGAATTCGGCCACTTCGCCGTGGCCAAGCTCTGCGGCGTCCGCGTGGAGGCCTTCTCCATCGGCTTCGGCACCCGCCTGTTCGGCATCAAGTACGGCGAAACCGACTACAAGGTCTGCCTGCTGCCCCTCGGCGGCTACGTCAAAATGACCGGCGAAACTCCCGACCAGATTACCGGCCCCACCGGCGAAGGTGTGGCCAGCGATCCCGGCGCCTTCACCTCGCATCCGCGTTGGCAGCGCATGCTCATCGGCGTCGCCGGCCCTGCGGCCAACTTCGTCCTGGCCTTCGTGCTGATGGTCATCTACTTCGGCTTCATCAACGAAGTGCCGGTCATCAAGCCAGTCACGCTTGAGTGGATCGCTCCCCA
>DASVLI010000168.1:0-10665 GCA_036384955.1 Occallatibacter sp. | reverse complement strand
CTGGTTCAAGCCGTTCGGGTAGGGA
The DNA here is from genome assembly GCA_036384955.1 of Occallatibacter sp. Classification (GTDB taxonomy): domain Bacteria; phylum Acidobacteriota; class Terriglobia; order Terriglobales; family Acidobacteriaceae; genus Telmatobacter. The sequence goes on along the minus strand of DASVLI010000168.1, from coordinate 10,640 downwards.
TTGCTGAGATGCAGATACGGCGTGGCGCCGTCGTTGTTGTAGGTGGTCAGCATGCTGGTGTACTGGTTAAAGCCCTGGCTGGAATAGCTGCTGAGGCCGTTGGCGCCGGAACGCGTCTGCGAGAAGTAAATGCCGTAGCCGCCACGCGCGACCCAGCGCGGCCGGAACTGATAGGCAAAGCCGAAGCGCGGTTGCAGGTTGTACCAGTCAATGTCGTAGGGACTGCGCTGTCCGGAGCTGGCAAAGACTTCGCCGCCATACAGCTGCCCCATGCCCGGCGCGGAGACGGGCGACTGTGCCTTGGGGTCGAACCAGTTCAGGCGGTTATGGCGCTCGGTGCGCGGCATCGATAGCTCGTAACGGAAGCCGAGGTTGAGCGTCAGATTCGGGTTCAGTTTCCAGTTGTCCTGCGCGAACCACGCATGGCGGTAGTTCTGCGAGGCCGGCACAATCTGCATTTCATAGTAGCCATAGTCGGCCTGGCCCATCATAAAGCTAGCCATGCCGTCGCCGCCGCAAACATCGAAGTCGCCGGGGCAGGCCGAGGTCCAGCCCGGACCGAAGCTGAAAATGCCGTCGGGGGCGTTGGTCTGGATGTAGTTCTGCTGGTTGATGCGGCCCTCGTAGCCGAACTTCAGCTCCTTGTTGCCCAGCTGCTTGTTCAGCGTGATGGTCAGCTGACCGGTAGTGCGTCCCTGGCGATAGTTGCCGTACGGATCGACGCCCGCCGCGTTGCCATCGCCGCCGGCCGCGTAGTAGCTTCCGCCGATATAGAGTGACGGCGTGCCCACAAAGCCCGAGTCCGCAAGATAGGACGGGAAGCCGAGTTCCGACAGAGGATCGGTAACGCCGCTGGCGGTGTTATAGGCGTTGATGTGCGTGGTGCCGCGCGTGATGCCGAGCGTGGTGGTCAGCAGCAGCGTGGGCGAGAAGGTATGGGTGTCGTTCAACGTGAACAGGTGCGAGTCGCCCTGGTTGGCGCCGCCCGCGCAGGGATCGACGAAGTTGTCGAAGCAGTTGAACGGCGTGTTGTGATTCCACGATTTGGCGTACTTGGCGCTCAGCAGGTTGTCCGCGCTGAAGCGATGATCGACCTTGATGTCGAACTGATCGCTGCTGTAGCGCGCCGGGCCTGACTTGTACCAGTTGGCATAAATGCTGGCGCCGTCGATGTTGGGCTCAGGGAAGTAACTCATCGTCGTTGCCGCCACCGGATCGATCAGGTCGCCGGCTGCTCCGGAAAGCTGGTACGGTGAGCCATCGAGTGCCGGAGAGCCGGGGCTGGCATAGTTCGCTACGTCGTTGTAAGGGATAAAGGTGGAGCGCACCGCACCAGGCGCGGAGGGATCGTATACGCCCGAGTACGGATCCCAGATCTGTCCGCGATCCACACTGCAACGGCCTGTGTCGTCAAATTCGCCGCCCTGCTCGGTGCACACATCGCCAAAGTCGCCCGCGCGCATTCCGTCCGTGGGCACGCCGGCCGTAGCACTGGACTGCGTGGTTTGCCGCAGGCCGTCCCAATCGAAGAAGAAGAAGGTCTTGTTGCGGATAATCGGACCGCCGATGGATCCGCCATAGTTGTGGCGGCGCAGCGGCGAGATGCCCCAGCCATAGTGGTTGGCAAACCAGTTGTTGGCGTCCAGCTTCTGGTCGCGGAAAAAGTCGTACGCTGAGCCGTGGAACTGGTTGGAGCCGGAGCGCGTGACCATATTGATGACCGTGGCGCCGGAAAAACCATACTCGGCGCTGAAGTTGGTCTGCTGCACCTTGAACTCGCCCACCGCTTCCGGCGAGGGTGTGTAGACTGCTTCCGTGACGCCGCCATTGGGCTCAAAGTTGGTCACCGATGCGCCGTCCATCAGAATGTCGGCCGTGGCGCCGCGGCTGCCGTTGGACACAAAGTCCGTCCCACCGCAGTTCTTACACTGGTCGTCCATCTCCGTAACACCGGGCGTCAGGAAGGTCAGGTCCATCACGTAGCGATTCACGAGCGGCAGGTCGTTGATGAACTTTCGATTGATCACCTGGCCGGTGGTCGCATCTTCGGTACCAACCGATGAGGACTGCGACTGCACTTCTACGGAGACCGTGGCGCTTGCGACCTTGAGAGTGACATTCGCCGTGGCATTTTCGGTAATCGCCAGGCGGACACCCGTGCGCACGGCTTTGTCGAAGCCCGGAGCCACGATGGTTACGGAGTAGAGACCTGGGGACACCGAGCGGAAGAGGTAGCGGCCGTTCGCGTCCGATACCGCGCTAAAGGTGTAGCCCTTCTCTTGGTCGGTCAACGTAACTGCCGCGCCGCCCACCACTGCGCCGGTCTGGTCGGCAACCGTTCCGCTAATTGTGCCAAAGTAGCCCTGGCTCCACACCCTGCCGGGGACAGCAAACAACAGGGCAATAAGCAGCGTGTACATCCACGTACAACGCCGCGCCTTCATCCGGCCTCTCGGAATGAATCTCATTGCGGTTTCCTCCGTTGCATCACGGTTATGAATCATGGCTTGCATGAGCCCGGTCGTAGTCCTTGTGCGAGACAAGGAATCGCCGGTGCACCTCCGATCCGGAAGGGTTGGCTTGCACACAGACAGGAAACCGGTCGCGGTATCGGGGAGTAAGCAAGTGTATGCCAATTCGTAAAAAAAGCGCAATTCATTCGTTTGAACTCGAATACGAAGACGCAATCACGCGAGTTTTTGGGGGTTGGAAATGGCCCTGCATAGGATGCGGCGACTCCTTACCCTTGTTGACCGTGGACCCGCTCGGACGTCTATTTCGTATTCACCGGGATCATTCTCGATTGCGCCATCGCTTCATGTTCTTTTGGCGCGAAAGGTAGGCTGAAAACATGGTGAAGAAGTTCGCCAACACCGCATCCTCACAGCAGCAGATTCTCTTTTCTAGTTCCATGCCGTCGCGCACCAATCCCTGGGCGTTTGGCACTGCGGCAATGGTGAACGGCGGGATTCTCGCACTCATTATTCTGCTGGGTGTGCGTGTGATTCCATACTCCCACCCGCGCCCCGGCGCTAACTCCGCGCACTTGGACGATATATCGATCTTTCCGCCGGGCTTGTTTACAAACGGAGGTGGCAGCGGCGGGCGGAATGAATCCATTCCTGCGATTCAAGGACGCGCACCAGACGTAAGCGCACATCCGCTACTGGCTCCGCAGCCGAATGTGATTGACCGGCCGAAGCTAGCGATTGACCCATCCGTTGATGCGGATATTCAGATGCAGGACAACTCCACTATGCCCACAGTTGGCGTACATCGTTCTGTAAACGTGACAGTGCTTTCAAGCGGACCCGGCCGGCACGGGGGTATGGGAACAGGGGGAAGAGGCGGCGTTGGTTCAGGCGATGGCAGCGGCTCAGGAGATGGGGGACCGCGCGGCACGGGAGATGATATTTACCTTCCGGGCCGGGGCGGCGTGGTTGCTCCCGTGCCGATTTTCGCGCCGGAGGCGGAGTTCTCTGAAGAGGCGCGCAGACAGAAGTACTCCGGCGTCTGCATCGTCTCCATCGTGGTGGATGTACATGGCATTCCCCATCAGCCGCGCATCCTCCGCAGCCTTGGAATGGGGCTCGACGAGAAGGCTGTTGAAGCCGTGCTGCGCTATCGCTTCAAGCCTGGAACTCTTCGCGGGCGCCCGGTCGCAACTCAGGTGCAGGTCTACATCAACTTTCGAATGTTCTAGGCGCGCACGCACAAAAAAGGCCCGGCTATGCCGGGCCTTTCAGCTTTCGAAGCAGCGATGCCTCAGATCCGCATGGGCATCAGCACATAGCGCGACTTGAACTCGGCCTCCGGATCCTCGGGACGCATCTGGCCGGCCGACTGCGAATCCTTGAACTCCAGCCGCACCTCGCCCTCATTGCCCAGCGCTTTCAGAAAGTCCAGAATGTACGTCGAGTTGAAGCCCACCATGATCGGGTCGCTGGAGTAGGGCGTGTCGATGGTGTCCTCGGACTCGCCGCTCTCGCTGGACTGCGAACTGATCTTGAGCTCGTTCGACTCCAGGCGCATGCGAACCGCGCCGGAACGCTCGTCGGCAAACTGCGCCACGCGCTGGATGGCGGCCGACAGCTCGCTCGACCGCACCACCACGAACTTGGTGTTGTCGCGCGGCATCACGGCCTCGTAGTTGGGGAACTGGCCGGACAGCCGCCGCGTGCTGAGCGTGCGATGGCCCACCTTGAAGAACAGCGTGTGCTCGTCGTCGGCAAAGTCCACCTTCTCGGCGTCAGTGTTGTTCAGCAACTGCTGCAGCTCCTGCAGAGCCTTGCGCGGAATCAGCACACGCTTTTCGCCGCTGATACCCTCCAACTGCTCGCCCGGCTTCTCCACAAACGAGAGCCGGTGGCCATCGGTCGCAACCATGGCCAGTGACTCGGCCTTGAGCACCAGCAATGCGCCGTTCAGCGTATAGCGCGACTCCTCGTTGGAGATGGCGAAAATAGTGCGGGCAATCAGAGTCTTCAACGCAGCGGCAGAAATGCTGGTCGCTGTCACCGCCGGAAATTCGGGCACCTGCGGATAGTTGGCGCGGGCCATGCCCACCATCTTGGTGTTTGAGCGGCCGCTGCGGATCTGCACCCAGTGGTTCTCAAGCAGCTTGATGGAGATGTCGCCATCGGGCAGCAGCTTGATGTAGTCGTACAGCTTGCGCGCGGGAATGGTGCAGGAGCCGGGCTTTTTCACCTTCACCGCGGCGCTGGTCCGGATGGCCTGATCTAGATCGGTGGCCGTGATGTTCAGCTTGTCGCCCTCGGCCTCGATGAGGAAATTGGAAAGGATGGGAATCGTGGTTTTGCGCTCCACCACGCTCTGTGTCGCGGTCAGCTCTCTTACCAGTTCCTGGCGGCTTACGGTAATCTCCATCGCTGCCCCCTGCGCGGCCGGCTTCTCCACTTCAGTATCGACGATTGGCATCAACCCACCCTCGCTTTGCGCACCTGGCGCATCGCTGCAATCGTCTCCGCCCTGGCTCGCACTCACTCTACAACACGCGGCCCGCGGTCGGAAACGGCTGCTTTAACTTGCTTTTGATTGTAGACATCCGTGAGATTCCATGCGCGTGGAAAACAGGGGTTGATTTCTGGATTCCGCACCACAAACCGCACCTGCTCAGCCCAACGCCACGCCGCCCGCGCGAATGGCCGGACGGCAACTGTCGCACACGCTGCGCGACGGGTGTGAATACACAGGGTGTGATGTAAAGAAATACCAGTAGTACCCGTAGTTCACGCTGGAAAAGTGGAAAGAGAGCATTCATGCAGGATTGAAGCGGACTTTCGAGCCTGCCGGTTTTGTAAATCCCGGCTGTGGAGAAGAGGAAGATTGGAAAAGGCTCCTGGGGCGGCATTTTGGGGTATCAATTTCCCTCAGTTCCCACAGTCAGGCGGCATACCCCTGTGTAAAGCTTCTGCGTTTTGTGGAGAGCGCGGCCGCAGGCGCATAAATACTGGCGTTGCGCGGAGCGCGGATTCCACAAGAGCGCCTGGAGGCTGGTTCCATGTTGCAACAAGAGACAGGCGCGTTTCATAGACGGACAAGCAGCGAAAAATTATGAGCGGTCTTGCAGAATTAAAAAAGATTTTGGCATACGCTCGCCATGGGGGCTAAGTGTGCCGGTCAATATTGCAGAGTGGAAGGAGCAGTTGCTGGAGCTTTCCGATGTTGCGGCCCCGGGGCCGGAGTTTTGCGAGGCGATAGCCGAGCTGGGGCAAACCAACCGGCTGGAGCAGTTGAGCAGCGTGTTGCCTGCGGTGGTGTACGACGAATTGCGCGACCGCTACCTGCGCGACCCCGTGGCCTTTGTGCAGGGTTGGCGGGCCATGGCACAGCAGATGCGCCATGGCTTTGTGGACCATGCACGCACCCGGCTTACTTCGTTGACCCGCCTGCGGCGCGAACGTGCCGGCGAGGCGACGCCCACCTGGCAGCAGATTCAGAGTGCGCTCGACACCCAGCAGAACGATCTGCTGCGCACCGCCTTTGCGCTGGAGTTGCTGGAGATGATTGAGCCAGCGGTTGCCCGTGCCACCACGCTGCGCGAGTGTGTGGTACATACGCCCAGCTCCGACGAAGCGGACCGATACCTGGACGAAGCTACCCGCTGTTATTTCTTCGGCCTGTATACAGCCTGTGCCGTGATGTGCCGCTCGGTGCTGGAGGAAGCCATCAAGCAGAAACTGCCGGAGCCTATGGCACGGCAGATCCGTAACCGCTACCGCAACGCGGCCACGCTAGGCAACCTGTTGCACGAGGTGAACAACAACCTGCAACTGACTGGCATCAACCCGGACTTCCCCAGGGTGGCCAATCAGGTGAACGATACAGGCAAGCGCGCGGTGCACCAGGGACTGCTGACCGAGGACGAGGCTCGCGGGTGCCTGCACAGCGCACGTCAGGCGCTGGAACTTCTGCTGAACCGCTAACCACCGCTTCAGAATCTATACTGAAGCTTCCATGTCTTACGCCTCCGCAATTGAGCAGTTGAACGCCATGGCGCCGGAGCTGCACACGCAGCCCGGCCAGCCGCGGCGTAAGTTCTCGCTTGCGGAGATTGGCACACTGCTGGAATCGCTGGCAAATCCGCACCGCCGCTTCCGCGCGGTTCTAATTGCAGGAACCAATGGCAAGGGCTCCACCGCGGCCACGCTCGCTTCCGTTCTGCAGGCCTCCGGTTTGCGCACCGGGCTCTACACCTCGCCGCACCTGGTGCGGCCCAACGAGCGCATTCGCGTGGACGGCGCCGAGATTGCCGACGCGGATTTTGCGCGGCTCTACTTCCGTGTGATGGATTGCGCGCAGAAGCTGGTGCTGGCCGGCAGCAAAGGCGAGTCGCTGGCCTTGGCACAGTTGCCCAGCTACTTTGAGACGTTGACCGCCATGGCCTTCCTCCACTTTGCCGAGCGTGAGGTCGATGTGGCCGTTCTCGAAGTAGGTATGGGCGGACGGCTCGACGCCACCAACATCGTTGACCCGCTGCTCTCCATCGTGACCGACATTTCGCTGGACCACACTGAGTGGCTGGGCTCGACCATTGGCGCCATCGCCCACGAGAAGGCTGGGATCCTTCGGCATGGCGGCGCACTGGTCACGCTGCCGCAGCACCCGGAGGCGAATCAGGCTCTTGGCGAAGTTGCCACCGAGTTGAATGTCCGCGGGGTGAGTGCGGTTCCCTACATGCCGGCGCTGAGCGCGCATCAGCAGACCGGGCGTCTGGATGCCTACACGGTGGAAGTGCAGGGCGCAGCCGTCGAGGTTGCTTCGCCGCTGCACGGTGCCCACCAACATCGCAACATCGCGCTGGCCATTGCGGCCGCAGTGGAGCTGGCCGAACACCACGCCTTTCCCATCACGCCGGCCTCAATCGCCGCAGGCATCCGCGCCACCCGCTGGCCCGGCCGCTTGGAGACCATGGCAACATCCGCCGGACGCCAGTGGGTGGTGGACGTGGCGCACAACCCCGCGGGCGCCTGGGCGCTGCGCTCAGCGCTACGCACGGAGTTTGGCCTGGGCGATCCCGATGCGCCGCCGGCCACGCTGGTCTTCAGTTGCCTGCGCGACAAGCCGCTGACCGAGCTGGCACGCATTCTCTTCCCGGTCTTTCAGCAAGTCATCTTCGCACCGATTCACAGCCCGCGCGCCACATCGCTTTCCGACCTGATGGCTGCGGCCGAAGCCACCGGCACACCTGCCGTCGCCGCCGCATCCGTGGAAGAGGCTCTGGTGTTGGCCGCGAAGGCAACCGGCCTTGTCGTCATCTCCGGGTCGGTGTATCTGGTTGGCGAAGCGCGTGGTCTTCTCATTCCTTCCCCGGTGAACTCCGCACAATGAGCCCTCGTCCGCATCCTCTTCCGCGCCTCTATCGCTGGCGCACCAATCTGCTGCAGGGTCCGCTGTTCATGCTTTGGACCGCGCTCTGCGGCAGCATCTCGCTGCTGGTCTCGCTCTTTGACCGCTCTGGCCGCGTGCAGCACCAGATTGCGCATCTGTGGGCGCGTGGCTGCGTGCTGATTTCGTTTGCGCCGCTGACCATCCGCGGGGCGGAAAACCTGCGCAAGTTCCCTGTCGCTGTCTTCGCCTCCAACCACACTTCGTATATGGATACGCCGGTGATCTTCACCGCGCTCGACTTCCAATTCCGCATTCTGGCCAAGCAGGAGCTTTGGAAGCTGCCATTCATCGGCTGGTATCTCAACCGCTCGGGGCAAATCGCCATCGACACCGCCAACCCGCATGCTTCGCTTGCCAGCCTGAGCGGCGGCGTTAAAGCCCTGCGCGCAGGCATGCCTCTCTTTGTCTTCCCTGAGGGCGGCCGCACCGCCGACGGCGAGTTGAAGACGTTTCTTGCCGGCGCCGCGTTTCTCGCCATCCGTGCGCAGGTGCCGCTGGTTCCCATCGCGCTCAGCGGAGTCTACGATCTGCTCCCCATCCACACGCGCCACTTCTATCCCTGCCCGCTCACCATCAGCATTGGCGAGCCGATTGAGACGACAGGCATGACCATCCGGCAGATAGAAGAGCTGACCGAGCGCATGCGTGTCAGCATTGCTGCCATGCGTCAGCCGCCGCAGACAGCGGCCTGACGCAAAAAACTCTGCGCGACCTTCATCTCGCGCATGAGACAATGCCGCCGTGCCGGCTTCCCTGAATCGTCCGGCGATGGAGGCCATAGATGCTGCCCACCGAAACTGCTGCGCCCTTCTCTCTCAAGATTGATCTCGAAACAGACCAGCAGGCCACAGTGCATTGTCAGGGCCGCCTTCTCGGCGCGGCTTGCGGTGAGCTGCACAGAGCCGTCAACCCGCTGCTGGCAACCAACAAGCGCGTTGTGCTCGACCTCAGCGAACTCACGCATATGGATTCGATGGGTCTGGGCACCATCGTGCGCCTTTACGTCTCTTCCAAAACGCACGGTTCCTGCCTCGAACTCATCAACCTGGCTCCGCGCATCCGCCAACTGCTTGGGGTCACAAATCTGCTCAGCGTGCTGACGAATATGTGCGAGCAGGGCATAAACGTCCGCTTCTAGCGACGGGCGAGACTGGCGGCGCGCGTTGCCGTACACTGGTTTCGCCATGTCCGTGCGTATTGCCATTCCCGAGCCGACCGCCGCCGACACCGAGTACAACCAGCGTGCGCTGCCGCCGTATCTCAGCGCGCTGCACTCGGCGGGCGCAACGCCCGTTGTGATTCCGCTGCACGAGCGGCCCGACCGCGTGGCCAGGCTACTGGCCACTACGCAGGGCGTGCTGCTGCCGGGCAGCCGATTCGACATCGATCCCGAGCGCTTTGGCGAAAAGGCCATTCCCGCGTGCGGTCCCGCGGATCAGGCGCGTACTGCGGTCGACGAGCTGCTGATTCAGGATGCTTTCAATCTCCACAAGCCCATCCTCGGCATCTGCCACGGCACGCAGACATTGAACGTGTGGTGCAACGGCTCGCTCTACCAGGACCTGGCGGCCACAGTTGGCACGGCAGTGAACCACAGTCCGGGGCGGCATATTGCCGAAGCGCATCCGGTTGAGATCGCACCGGGTTCGCGGCTTGCAGAGTTTGCGGCCGGGGCCCCGCAACAGGTCAACTCCAGCCACCATCAAGCCATTCACCGCGTGGGCGACAAACTGCGTATTGCAGCCATCTCCCCGGTCGACAAGGTGGTGGAAGCCGTAGAGCTCGACGATGCGCACCATTTTGTGGTGGCAGTGCAGTGGCATCCTGAGCGGACCTACACAACGAGCGCCCTATCGCGAGCCTTGTTTGCCGCGTTTGTGCATGCGGCTCAGATCTGGCAGCTGCGTCCTAATCTGGAGGCGGTTCCAGCCGGTCAGCCATCGTGAGCGACGACAACTTTGACGAAGAACTGGGCTTACTGCTGGCGAAGGCCGGCTTGAATGCACTGCAAGATAAAGAAAATAAACAACTTAGAGAATTTCTTACGCTGCTCATCCGCTGGAATCAACGGATTAACCTGACGGCAGTGCGAGATCGCGAGTCGATTTTGTCGCGGCATTTTGTCGAGTCCATTGCCTGCGCCGAGTGGCTGCCCGCAGGCGTTTCAACGCTCCTGGATTTAGGGTCCGGTGCCGGATTTCCCGGTATCCCTATCGCCATCTGCCGGCCAGAGCTGGACGTCACGCTTGCCGAGTCGCAGGGCAAGAAGGCGGCCTTTCTGCAAGAGGCGGTGCGCGTTCTTGGTCTCTCAAGCAAAGTGCACGCCGGCCGGGCAGAGGCGCTTGTGTGCACCTTCGATGTGGTGACGTTGCGCGCGGTGGATCGCATGGAGTACGCCGTGGCTGTTGCGGCTTCGCTCGTTAAGCCAGGCGGCTGGCTGCTGCCCCTGACAACGGAGTCGGAGCAGCCCAAAGTCGAAATCGCGGCTGGTTCGGCCTTCAAGTGGGAGCCGTCACGGATTCTGCCCGGCAGCCGCGGACGCATGGCTGCGTTCGCCCGCCGCGCAATCTGAACTCCGGATATTTGCAGATTATTTCGCCGTTCTAGCGCACAATCAATTCTGGCTGGATGTAGCCAAGATTGTACGGGCGTTTGGGCTGGATGGTTGGTACCCCCCTCCCCCCTCCCCCCCCAGTTGAGGGCCGAGTTGGACTGGACTGTTCCACGTG
>DASVLI010000167.1:0-7471 GCA_036384955.1 Occallatibacter sp. | reverse complement strand
GCGACGTTTTTGAGCCGGCCGTGGGCAGGGCGCATCAGCGACCACCGGGGCGCGAAGGTGTCCGTACTGTGGGGCATGGGCGCGTGCGCGGCCAGCGGACTGTGCCTGTGGGGCGCGGCGGCGCTGCACCGCTCGCCCGCGTGGCTGAGCCTGGCGCTGCTGCTGGCCAGCCGCCTGGTGCTGGGCGTGGGCGAAAGCCTGGGCTCGACCGGCGCCACGCTTTGGGGCATTACGGCGATTGGACCGCGGCAGACGGCGCGGGTAATCGCCTTTAACGGCATTGCCACGCAGGGCGCGCTGGCGCTGGGTGCGCCGCTGGGCGTGGTGATTGAGCAGGCGTGGGGGCTGGTGCCGGTAGCTGTGATCACCACGGTGATTTGCGCGGCGAGCCTGGCCTTTGCCATGGTGAAAAAGCCAGTGCCGGTGACACCGGGCGAGCATTTGCCGTTTCGCGATGTGCTGGGCCGCGTGACTCCGCATGGGCTGGGCCTGGCGCTGGGCGGCGTGGGCTACAGCGTGCTGGCCACGTTTGTGACGCTGTTCTACGCCAGCCGGCAGTGGAACGGCGCGGCGCTGTGCCTGACGGCGTTTGGCGTAACGTTTATTGCGGCGCGACTGCTGTTCATCCACTCCATCGACAGGTTCGGCGGCTTCCCGGTGGGCATTGTGTGCCTGAGCGTGGAGACGGTGGGCGTGCTGCTGCTGTGGCTGGCCGCTTCTCCGTGGATGGCGATGGGGGGCGCGGCGCTGGCGGGGTTTGGCTACTCGCTGGTGTTTCCCGCGCTGGGCGTGGAGGCGGTGCGGCGCGTGCCGGTGCGCAGCCAGGGCACGGCGCTGGGCGTGTACACGGTGTTTGCCGATGTGTCGTTCTTTCTGGTGGGTCCGGGGGCGGGCGCGCTGATTGGCGCGTACGGATACCGGAGCGCGTTTCTGTTCGCGCTGGTATGTGTGGTGGCGGCGCTGGGGATTGTGGTGGTGACGGCGCGGGGGGCGAAAAAGTCCTAGCCGCCCATCTGACCGGCGCGGACGGCCGCGCTCATCGCCGGTGGTAGACTTTCAGCCACGGGCTTCCCCCCATTTTGCAATTTCACATTTCATCTGCCCGGCCAGAGAGGTTGTGCGTATGGATTCTGCATCGCCGGCGGCGCTCCCGGTGCGTGTGACTCCTGCTTTGCCGTGGCGTACCTGGCTGCGGAAATACTTCTACTTTGGAATGACGTTGCTATGCTCGGCGATTCTGATCTGGGGATTCGGGCACACGGTGAACGGCATTCTGCTGCATCCCGACGTGCCCCGGCCGAAGATTCTGTGGGCGCACTCGGTGGTGTTTTCCAGCTGGCTGTTTTTTGCGATGGTGCAAACCGGCCTGGTGCGGATGCGCCGCGTGAAGGTGCACCGCGCGCTGGGCTGGTTCGGCGCGGGGCTGGCGGCGGCGATGGTTGTGGTGGGCACCATGACGGCGATTCAGCTGGGACACTTCGACCTGCGGGTGATGCATCAAGCGGGCGCCGATACGTTTGAAGTGGTGTCGTTCGCGGACATGATTCTGTTTCCGGCGCTGGTGGCGATGGCCATTGTGTGGCGCCGCGATGTGGAGTTGCACCGGCGCCTGTTTCTGCTGGCCACCGCGGAGCTGACGGGCGCGGGCTTTGGGCGCATTGACTGGCTGGCTGCGCACAACCTGATGTTCTTTTGCGCGGACGCGGTGATGTGCCTGGGCGTGCTGCGCGACTGGGCCGTGGATGGCCGCGTGCATCGCGTGTACAAGATCGCGATTCCCTTTATTGTTGTGTGGCATATGGGGGTGACGTGGATGTATGTGCGGCCACCGGGCTGGTGGGCACACCTGGCGCGGGTTTGGATGGGGTAGGGGGCAGAGGCGGGGGGTTGGAGGGGTGGGCTTGCATGGTCATCAGTCGCGAGGGACCGGTGGCGCTGGGCCGAGTCAATGATTCGTCCCAGCGCCTCCGGCACCGGGACTACCGGCCAACTTCACGAGTTTCTCTTGGAGAAGATCAACAAACTCCGCACCGCTTACAACAATTGCTGTAGAAAATCTCATTTGGCCCTTGATTAAGTTCGATCTCTTTATCAGCTCTTTGTCTGAGGTTACGAATATGTCGCAATACGGAAGCGCCACCGTAGCATGAAAGCGATCAATTAATCGATGTGAGTTAAGAATTGCTTCTGTACCCCAATGGTGAAATGTGAATGCCTCTTCCACTTGGTGCGCTTTCATATCCTCCATGCCACCAAAATCGACGAAGAAACCTACAATTGTCGAAAGCTTCGAGCTCCTCAAAATACGCGTCTCGCGAGCTGCTATACGGTCGAGCGGAATCTGCCATGACCTTGCCACGATCATCTGCCTCGCAACGTAGCGCATCCTGATTGCGCGAACTACCTCAGGCATCAGTTTTCCTCGCGAGAAGAATGCTCGGTTCCATGCTGCGATGCGCTCTTGTCGATGAAATTCTGCAGCCGCCTCTGTGTGAGCATCTGGATGCTGCCACACTCTGGCATAGTCAGCTAATGTGTAATTAGCTATCTGTTGAACACTGACCCGCAAAAAGGATGCTTGTACTTCAGAAAGTGTAGCGATCGGAGAGAATTCAGTCCGGCTTCCGTTCCAGAAGTCGTTCCAAGCATGGAGGAACTCGCGCAACTGGAGGTCTGCTCTTTCCAGTATCCATCGCGGCTCCAATTCCTCGGCAACCCTAATGGCCTCATTCATTTTATCGATTGAAGCTTTTCCTATTTCGTAGATGCTCCATGGAGAAATGACTATTCGCACCAATCTATTACGACATGCTTCTAGTACTGTGGCTTTCCAATGTGGGCTGCCGACACAATCTACGATGAAGTTGTTGTCGATATATGCAATCACTTGCACTACATCATAAGGCTGTTGTTGGGCTGTGTGGCGTACCCATCGTAGTTGAGGGTTTTGTTTAACGGAAATATGGACGAAAGCGCAAAGGCGAATGGGCCGAGGTCTGTGCTTCCCACCCTTGACGCGCACAGTACGCGCGTCAAGGATGGGGCATCCATATTCGTGGTGAGGGGGCTTTTCGTGGGCCTGAAGGCCCACGCTCCCTCCGTACTCCGGGGCTGAAGCCCTGCGCTCCCTCCGTTGCTCGCGGCACGGATAAATCCGTGCCCTTTCAAAGCAGCTGGCTGCGCATCCAAACACAACGGCCACCCTTGCGGGTGGCCGTTGAAGTTTTGCGGTTGAGTGAGGGCTGGAGTTACTCGCGCTCGCTCTTCCAGTTGATGAGGTCGCCGAGGGTAGTGGTGGAGCTGGAGACCGGGGCCTTGTGGCTTCCGCCGCGGCTCTCGGACTTGTAGTGCTCAACCACCTGATGGCTGGCCTCGTGTCCGCTGGAGCGCAGACTGAGACCGACCTTCTTTTCCTCGACGTTGATCTTGATGATCTTGAAGTCGTGCTCCTGACCCTGTTCGAGGTTGACGGGAACGCCGTCGTCACCCACCGCCTCAGAGACATGGCAGAGTCCTTCGACGCCTTCGGCGATTTCAACGAATGCGCCGAACTGCGCGGTGCGAAGCACCTTGCCGTGGACCACGTCGCCGACGCGATGGGCGGCGAAGAAGGTCTCCCAGACATCGGGCTGAAGCTGCTTGATGCCGAGCGAGAGGCGGCGGTTCTGGGGCTCGACGCCGAGCACCACAGCCTTGACCTTTTCGCCCTTCTTGACGACTTCAGAGGGATGCTTGACGCGCTTGGTCCAGCTGAGGTTGGAGACGTGCACCAGACCATCGATGCCGTCCTCGATCTCAATGAATGCGCCGAAATCGGTGAGATTGCGGACGCGGCCCTCGACGACGGTGCCCGAGGGATAGCGATCCGTGAGGTGCTCCCAGGGGTTGTCGAGCAGCTGCTTCATGCCGAGCGAGATGCGGCGGTCGGCCGGATTGACGGCGAGAACGACGGTGTCGACCTCGTCACCGGGCTTGACCAGCTTGGAGGGGTGCTTGAGGCGCTTGGACCAGGTCATCTCAGAGAGGTGAACCAGACCTTCGATGCCCTGCTCGAGCTCGACGAACGCGCCGTAGTCGGTGACCGAGAGAACGCGGCCGTGGACGTGCGCGCCGACCGGGTAGCGCTCAGTGGCATCGAGCCACGGGTCGGGCGTGAGCTGCTTGAAGCCCAGCGAGACGCGCTGCTTCTCTTTGTCGAACTTGAGAACCTTGACCTGAATCTCATCGCCGACGTTGACCAGGTCGCGCGGATGGGTAAGGCGGCCCCAGCTCATGTCGGTGATGTGAAGCAGGCCGTCGATGCCGCCGAGGTCAACAAACGCACCGTAGTCGGTGAGGTTCTTGACGGTGCCGGTGAGGACGCCGTCCTCGGCAAGGTGCTCCATGGTCTCAGAGCGCTTGGCCGTCTGCTCTTCTTCCAGGATTTCCTTGCGGCTGACGACGACGTTGCCGCGCTTTTTGTTGAGCTTGATGACGCGGACTTCAATCTGCTGGCCGAGATAGCCGTCGAGGTTGCGGACGGGACGAATCTCAAGCTGCGAGCCGGGGAGGAAGGCCTTCATGCCGATGTCGACAGTGAGGCCGCCCTTGACGCGGCTGACAACGGTGCCGATGACCGGAATTTTGTCGTTGGCGCGCTGCTCGATGGTGTCCCACACGCGCAGGCGTTGCGCCTTCTCGTAGCTAACGAGATAGCCACCCTCTGGCTCCTCACGCTCGATGACCACTTCAATGGACTCGCCGGGCTGGAACTTGACAGCGCCGGTATGGTCGACGACCTGCTCGATGGGTACCAAGCCTTCGGACTTCAGGCCCACGTCGACGACGAGGTGCTTCTCCGTTTGCTTCAGGACTGTGCCGGTGACAACTTTGTCGCCGTATGCCTCCACGGCAGCCGCCTCAGCGGCTTGCTCGCGCTCGAAAGCTTCGAGGGCGGCAGAAAAATCATCAGCAGGCTCGGCGCCATGTTCGGCGGCGGCTGCGGGTTGGGTGGTGGCATCGGCGTCCAGCGCGTTTGCAGAAGCGGTTTCAGCGGTCTGTGGTGCGGACGTGGATTCGGGCGACGTCGGTTCGAGCTCCGTCGCAAGGTCGAGGGTTGGGGTTTCCATTTCGGTGTTCAGGGTTGTGCTCTCAGTTTCAGGATTGAGGACGTTTGCCATCGCAACTGCTCCGCGATTCCATGCCTTTAGAGTCTGCCGAGAAGCGATAGGACTCTAAAAGCGGGCCGTCCAGGGCGCGCACAGCGAGCCGGGGTCCGGTAGGCCTTGCGCCGAAACCGTTTGCCCTTGCTCGTTCGCTCTGAGACAGTCTTCCCCGCCAGCATGACCGGAAGGGCTTGGCGACTCGTCTCCGTTGGAAGCGCCAGGTGCTTCGGCTATCGGGAGGGCGGCCGCGGCTGGCTGCGGGAATCTGCGCAGTAAGCCACGTTGTTTAGTGTAGCAACGCTTGGTTTTCAGCGTCAACGCAAGTTGCGGCGCAACAAGGGGCTAAAGCGTATTTCCGCAGAAAATTTACCAACAGGTGTGCGTGCTGTCACGAAAGCGCGGCGAATGACACAGATGTTGTGCAAATGCGCTCTATACTGGTGGCGAAACAGGCGAGAGTGAATGGACTATCTTTGGACTCCGTGGCGCTACGCGTATGTAACCAAAGCCGATGAGATGGTGCGTCCGGGCGTGCCGGCGCGCTTGGCGGCCTGGCAAGGCGACACCGAATGCGTGTTTTGCAACATGATCGCGTCGGTGGACTATGCGATTGCCGCGGGCATGAGTGTGGACGAAGCGGAAGGCGCGGCGGGGCTGGTGCTGCGCGGGCGCAACTGCTTTGTTTGCCTCAATGCGTATCCCTATACCAGCGGCCATGTGATGGTGCTGCCCTATGCGCATTTGGACCGGCTGGCGCAATTGCCGGTGGAAACCGCCCACGAGCTGATGGACCTGGCGCAGCGCACTGAACGCGCTTTGGAGACGCTGTACCATCCGCACGGATTTAATTTTGGAATGAACCTGGGGAGGGCCGGCGGCGCGGGTGTGGCGGGACATTTGCACCTGCACGCGCTGCCGCGGTGGGCTGGCGACACGAATTTTATGACGACGATTGGCGAGACGCGGGTGCTGCCGGAGGATCTGGAGATGACTTGGCGGCGGGTTAGAGAAGTGATGGGGGAGCAGCGGGGCTAGCGGGGTTCGCTTGTACGAAGCTGATGAGTCAGGGATGAATCAACAGACGTTGACTGTGCATTTCCTCATCCTCGAAGAAAGCCAATTTCCCAGGGATACATGAGAGCACCGAGCCAATACCTTGCCCCCAGACTTCGTGCATTGCAGCTTCCAATCGCATCTCCTTCCCGTCCATCGCCAACATCTCTGAGATGACCCAGACCATGGGCCCCGCACCTTTCTTTCTCAGCAGGGCAACGAACTCGGCCGCTGTATGCGCGGTGCCCGGTGGAACGCGTTGTGCAAACCGATCATCCAGCCACTTAAAGTGCGGGAGTTCATCTCTGAATTTCTGCCGGCGCGCGGGATCAGCAAGAAGATGTGCACAGCGCTCCTGACGCGGCTTCTGAATGAAAGCGCGTACGAATTCCCGTTCATGAACTGGGAGCGAATCTGCCATCGGATCAAGACTCTCCTTTAACCAATTCTGAACATCACTCGTTATCAACCGCGTCACCTGAAGCGTCGTTTGCTGCAATTGCCAGCAGCGTTGGTTCGTCGGTGTCGGCTTTATCTACGAGCGACTTGGGCAGTGACTTGGTGGTGCGGATGCCGAGTTGCTTGAGCAGTTCCACCTGGCGGACGAGGTTGCCGCGGCCTTCGCTCAGCTTCTTCATGGCATTGGCATAGCTGGTGTCGGTGCGGCGCAGGCTGTCGCCGATGGCTTCCATGTCGGTGACGAAGCCGACGAATTTGTCGTAGAGCTCGGCGCCGCGCTCCATTACATCGCTGACGTTGCGCGCCTGGCGCTCCTGCTGCCAGAGCACATTGACGATGCGGATGACGTAGAGCAGCGTGGTGGGGCCGACCAGCAGAATGCCCTGCTTGTAGGCATCGGCCCATAGCTCGGAGTCGTTTTGCAGCGCGAGCAGGAAAGCCGGCTCGATGGGCACAAAGAGGACGACAAAGTCCGGCGCCTCAACGCCAGGCAGGCGATGGTAGCCGGCCTTGGAGAGGTTGGTGATGTGGCCGCGGACGCTGGCCAGATGCGCCCTGAGCGCGGCCTTGCGCGGCTCGTCGCCTTCGGCAGCGGTCCAGTCGGTGTATGCGGTGAGCGAGACCTTGGAATCGATGACGAGGCTGCGGCCGCCGGGCAGCGAGATGATGACGTCGGTGCGGACGGTGCGGGCGCGCTCGCCGTTTTCGCTTTCGACGCCGAAGCTTTGCTGGAAGCTGTACTGCTCGCCCTCGCGCAGGCCGGCCTTGTCGAGCAGGTCGCGGAGAATGAATTCGCCCCAGTCGCCCTGGGTTTT
>DASVLI010000166.1:0-10019 GCA_036384955.1 Occallatibacter sp. | reverse complement strand
ATGGCGACATCTTCCGGCGAGCCGTTCTCCCATGGCTCCTGCGGATGCGTGCCCTTGGAGGAGTGGTCGCGGTCGATGGGCTGGAAGGCGGCAAGCTCGATCCAGCGCGTGAGCAGCTCAGGCTGCGGCGAGTCGGCGAAGCCGCCCACGTCCGCGCCGCTCATGGCAAATCCGCTAAGGCCCAGGTTGACGAGCTGCGGAATGGTCTGGCGCAGGTGGCTCCAGTTGGCGGTGTTGTCGCCGGTCCAGGTAGCCGCGTAACGCTGGCCGCCGGCAAAGCTGGCACGGGTAAGCACAAAGGGGCGCAGGTTGGGTTGCAGGCGCTGCACGCCTTCGAAGGTGCCGCGGGAGTTTTCCATGCCGAAGATGTTGTGCACCTCAAGATGGTTGGCGGTGCGCGGCTTGAAGCCGGGCTCGTCGATGCGGTGCTGGGTGTCGTCGGGCATGGTTTTGGAGGCAACCTCGAAGATGGCCGGCTCGTTCATATCGTTCCAGAAGCCAGCGACGCCCTTGGCGACGAGGTCCTTGTAGAGCGTGCCCCACCAATCACGGGCAGCCTTCTGGGTAAAGTCGGGGAAGACAGCTTTGCCGGGCCAGACCACGCCGACATAGACCGAGCCATCAGGATTCTTGACGAAGTGGTCGCCTGCGATGCCCTCGTCATAGGGTTTGTAGCCGATGCCGGTCTGCGCGGCAATGTGCAGATCAGTGATGACCACGGTGCGGAAGTGATCGGCGCTGAGGTCCTTGATCAACTGGTCGAAGTGGGGGAAGCCTTCGGTGTCGATGGTGAAAGGGCGGTTTTTGTACTGGTAGTCGATGTCGAGCCAGAGGACGTCGCAGGGAATGCGCTCGGCGCGCATGCGCGTGGCGATGCGGCGCACGTCAGACTCTGGCGCGTAGGCCCAGCGCGATTGCTGGAAGCCGAAGGTCCAGAGCGGCGGCAGCGGGGTGGGGCCGGTGAGCCAGGCCCAGGTCTCCTCCACTTGCTTTGGCGCAGGGCCGTAGAGGATGTAGTAGTCGAGCGGGCCGCCCTCGGAACCGAACGAATAGCCGTCGCGGTACTCCTTGTTGAACTCGAAGTTGGAGCGCCAGGTGTTGTCGAGGAAGAAGCCGCTGGCGATGCCCTTGCGCAGGGTGAGCACGAAGGGGATGGATTTGTAGATGGGGTCGGTCGACTCCTGCCACTCGAACGAATCAGTGTTCCAGTTGGTGAAGGACTCGTTGCGGCGGTCGAGCGGGCCGGGCTTGTCGCCGAGGCCGTAGTAGTGCTCGTCAATAGGCGACTTGCGATAGACGCGGAACTCGGCGCCGTGGAACTCGACGGGCCGCTGGGGCATGTCCTGGGCGATGACATGGCCGGCAAGGTCAGTGACGGTGAGCGCCAGCGGGTCCTTTGCAATCGAGACGATGAGTTTGGCGGTTTTGAAGCCGACGGCGACAGGGGAAGACTCCGGCGCGACGGGGACGCTGGCGGTGCGCGCGGCGGGCAGCACGGACCACGAGGCGTCTTCGGGCAATTGGCCTTCTGCGCCCACGCGGACGCGCACGACGTCGTCACGGAGGGCGGTGATTTGCATCAAGGCTGCGCCGGAGCGGATCTCGATGCCGTTTGGAAGTGCCCGGGAAGCGGTGACCCGGTCCAGCCGGACAAAGGCCGAGGAGTTTTCGGACTTTCCAGTGGTTTGCGCTTGTGACGTTGCGGCGGAAAACAAAAGTACAAAGACTGCAAACAGGAGATTCCCTGTGTTTTTCAATGAGCACCTCAAGGGAGCTTTTTATCTGGCAGCAAGGATAACGCGTGAGCGGTGGAGAGGGGAAACGGAGGAGAGTGTGCCCGAATTGTGACGTGGAGCACTCGCGGTAACAGGAAGTACGTGACCACTGGGCAAGAAATTTTTGAGGGGCATTTGACGTGCGCGGCCAGATTGTATTTTCTTGAATTACTGGCTTTGTAGATTTCCAGAGCAAAAGGGCAGAGTTCAGCCCTTCTGCGTTGTCGCCAGGAGAACGATCTTGTAGGACGCGGATGAGCCGCGATGGACCGAAGTGGAATCCATCGAGGTGGAATGGGGTTTCCGCGCAGGCACGACCCGGTTCTCTGAGCTTTCCAGCCGCCGCCAGGCGAGTTGGGAGGCAGGCATTATTTGCCTTGGAGGACAACGTGGTCAAGCGCTGGTTTGATATTGCCTTTTCCCTGTCTTTAATCGTATTGACTGCGCCGATGCTTGGCGTGTGCGCAATCCTCATCAAACTCGAGTCTTACGGGCCGGTGTTCTTTCTGCAATGGCGGATGGGCAAGGGCTTCCGGCCGTTTTTGCTGTACAAACTACGCACCATGGAGACGGATGCGCACGGGCTGCCATTTACCACAGGCACCGATCCGCGCGTGACGCACTGCGGACGCTGGATGCGCCGCTGCAAGCTGGACGAGCTGCCCCAGCTGGTGAACGTGCTGCGCGGCGAGATGAGCGTGGTGGGTCCGCGGCCGGTGGTGCCGGAGATTGCGCTGGAGTTTCGCGAGATGTATGAACAGATTTTGCGGGTGCAGCCCGGGCTGACCGATCCGGCATCGCTGAAGTATTGCCGCGAGGCGGAGTTGCTGTCGCTGGTGCCTGACCCGGTGGCGTACTTCAAGACGGTGGTGACGCCGGAGAAGCTGCGCATGTCTGCCGAGTACATTGGCCGCAGGAGCGCATGGAGCGACGCGGCGCTGGTAGTGCAGACGGCAGTGGCGGTGGTGGATGCGGCGGCGCATCCGCGGCTGCGGCAGAGAAGCCGCCATGGATGGCTGTGGTTTGCGGCGCCCGCGGGACTGCCGGCGGTTTTGCATGAACCGGGGTTCAATCTGGCTGCTTCGGGCGCCGGTGCGGGGCCGGCCGGCTCTGCCGCAGTGGGAGCGCCGGCCGCGGAAGTCTGATGGTGAATATGACAGCCCGGAAACGAAGGTGAAAGGGGAATCCACGCCGGAGGCGCGGATTTGTGTTGGAATCCGGCTTGGTTCGGCCCGGCGGGAGAAGTAGACTCCTGAGTACACGGGATTCCTGATGCCAACTCTTTACCTGCCGGAATTGCTGTACGCGGAAGGACGCGCGTGGAAGGCCGCCGCATTGCTGGTGGACGGCGATGGGCGTGTGGTGCGCGTGGTTGCGCCGGCTGAAGTGGATGCGTGCCTGCGCCAGCCCGAAGTGGAGGCCGTGCGGCTGAGTGGCAAGGCGCTGCTGCCGGGGCTGGCCAATGCGCACTCGCATAGCTTTCAACGGCTGTTTCGCGGGCGGGCCGAAGGGCGTGCGGCGGGCGGCGACACTTTCTGGACCTGGCGCGAGCAGATGTATCGTGCGGCGGGATTTGTAACGCCGGACGATGTGTACGACGTGGCCCGGGCCACGTTTCTGGAGATGCTGGCCAGCGGGATTACGGTGGTGGGCGAGTTCCACTACCTGCACAACGACCGCGATGGCAAGCCCTACGCCGACCCAAACGAACTTGCGCACCAGGTGCTGCGCGCGGCAGAGTCGGTGGGCATCCGGATATGCCTGCTGCGCACGCTGTATATGCGCGCGGGCTTTGAGCGCGAGCCGCATGCGGGACAGTGGCGCTTCTACGAAGACATTGAGAGCTACCTGCGCAGCGCCGAGGCGTTGCTTGCGGCCACCGAGAAAAATCCGCGGGCGACGGTGGGCGTGGCTCCGCACAGCGTGCGCGCGGTGCCGCTGGCGGCTTTGAAACTAGCCGCGGAGTTTGCCGCCGAGCGCGCGCTGCCGCTGCACATGCATCTCTCCGAGCAGACGGGCGAAAACGAAGCCTGTGTGGCCGAGTACGGCGCCACGCCGTGCACGCTGATGCAACAGCACGGCGTACTGACGGACCGCACCGTGCTGGTACACGCCATCCACATGAGTGAGGCCGAGTTTGCGCAGGTGGCGGCCGCGCGGGCGCGCATCTGCTCGTGCCCCACGACGGAGCGCAATTTGGGCGATGGGATCTTTCCCGCCGACCTGGCCGCGCGGCTGGGTATTGAGATTTGCCACGGCACCGACAGTCAGGCGCAGATCGACATATTGGAAGACGCGCGCCAGAACGAGTACCACCTCCGGCTCAAGGCGCGGGAACGCGGCATTCTGGATGGCATTGGCGGCGAAGCGATTGGCGCGCGGCTGCTGCGCGGTGCGACGCGCAACGGCTATCGCGCGTTGGGACTCGCAGGCGGCACACTTGCGCCGGGTGAATTGGCGGATTTTTTCTCTGCGGATTTGAGCGACATGGCGCTGCTGGGCATGTATACAACAGCGTTGCCGGAGCAGGCGGTGTTTGCGCTGAGCCGTGCGGCAGTCCGCGATGTGGCGGTGGCCGGGCAGCTGGTGCTGCGCGACGGCCAGCATGCGAGCAGCGAGGAAATTCGCGCGCGTTATAAGGACGTGCAGAGACGATTCGTGCAAGGGGAGGATGTATGACGACCGCAGAGTCGATGGTGGTGCGCGCGCCGCGCGGCACGCAGTTGCGCTGCAAGGGCTGGCAGCAGGAGGCGGCGCTGCGCTGCCTGATGAACAATCTTGACCCCGAAGTGGCGGAGCGCCCGCAGGATCTGGTGGTGTATGGCGGCATTGGCCGCGCCGCGCGCAACTGGAATTGCTATCACGCGATTGTGCGCGAGCTGGAGCAGTTGGGCAATGAGGAGACGCTGCTGGTGCAGTCGGGTAAGCCGGTGGCGGTGTTTCCCACGCACGACATGGCGCCACGGGTGCTGATTGCGAACTCGAACCTGGTGGGCAAGTGGGCCAACTGGGAGCACTTCAACGAGCTGGATAAAAAGGGCCTGATGATGTACGGCCAGATGACGGCCGGAAGCTGGATCTACATCGGCACGCAGGGCATTTTGCAGGGCACGTTCCAGACATTTGCCGCGCTGGCTGACCGGCACTTTGGCGGATCGCTGAAAAACACGCTGACCGTCACCGGTGGCATGGGCGGCATGGGCGGCGCGCAGCCGCTGAGCGTGACGTTGAACGGCGGAGTGGTGCTGGCGATTGATGTGGACCGCACACGCATTCAACGAAGAGTTGACACGCGCTATTGCGACCGCGTGACCGAGAGTCTCGACGAGGCGCTCGAGCTGTGCGAGGCCGCGCGCGTGAAGGGCGAAGTGCTGAGCGTCGGTCTCGTCGGCAACTGCGCGGAGGTGCTGCCGGAGATTGTGCGCCGCGGAGTGAAGGTGGACGTGGTGACGGACCAGACCAGCGCGCACGATCCGCTGAATGGATACGTGCCGATGGGGATGACGCTCGGCGAGGCGACGGAGCTGCGGCGGGTGAATCCGGAAGAGTACGTGCAGCGATCCACGTCCTCCATGGTGGTGCACGTGGATGCGATGCTGGCCTTGC
Source organism: Occallatibacter sp. (assembly GCA_036384955.1). GTDB lineage: Bacteria > Acidobacteriota > Terriglobia > Terriglobales > Acidobacteriaceae > Telmatobacter. The sequence continues at coordinate 4,638 of DASVLI010000166.1, read as the reverse complement.
AGCGCGCGGGCTCGGTGGCGTTCGATTACGGCAACAACATTCGGCGGTTCGCGTTCGATGCGGGTTGCGCGGATGCGTTTCTGATTCCCGGGTTTGTGCCGGAGTACATTCGTCCGCTGTTCTGCACAGGCGCGGGGCCGTTCCGCTGGGTGGCGTTGTCGGGCGATCCGCGCGACATCGACCGCACCGATGAATTAGCTCTGGAGCTGTTCCCGGAGAATGAGATTTTGACGCGCTGGTTGCGGCTGGCGCGCGGGCGCTTTGCGTTCCAGGGATTGCCGGCGCGCATTTGCTGGCTGGGCTATGGCGAGCGCGCACGGATGGGCCTGGCGATTAATGAGCTGGTGCGGAAGGGCGAAATCTCCGCGCCGATTGCGATTGGGCGCGACCATTTGGACACGGGCTCGGTGGCGAGCCCTTACCGCGAGACGGAAAAGATGCTGGACGGCTCGGATGCGGTGGCGGACTGGCCAATTTTGAATGCGCTGCTGAACACGGCGTCGGGCGCATCGTGGGTCAGCTTCCATCATGGCGGCGGCGTGGGCATGGGCTACTCGCTGCATGCAGGCCAGGTGACGGTGGCCGATGGCAGCGAGAACGCTGCAAAGCGCATTGCGCGGGTGCTGAACAACGACCCCGGCATTGGCGTGGCGCGGCATGTGGACGCGGGCTACGAGATTGCGCGCCAGACCGCGAACGAGCGCGGGATTCGGATTCCGATGGCAGGGAAGTGAGTCATGCCGACTACGGCAATCGTCAATATCGGTGAGCTTGTCACGTTACGCGGGCCGGCGCGGCCGCGCGCGGGTGCGGAGATGCGCCAGCTGGGTGTGGTGCGCGACGCGGAGCTGCTGATTGAGGACGGCCGCATTGTGTGCGCGGGCACGTGCGGCGACCTGGTGGAGAAGATTCCGGAGGGCGCGCAGATTATTGACGCGGGCGGACGCTGCGTGACGCCGGGCTTTGTGGATGCGCACACGCATCTGGTGTTTGCCGGCAACCGCGCGGCGGAGTTTGAACAGCGCATTGCGGGCGCGACATACCAGGAGATTGCGGCGGCGGGCGGTGGCATCAAGAGCACGGTGAAGAAGACGCGCGCGGCTAGTGAAGACGAGCTACTGAGCGCGGCGCGGCTGCACCGCGACTGGATGCTGCGTGCGGGCACCACAACGATGGAGGCCAAGAGCGGCTACGGCCTGGAGCGCGACACGGAGTTGCACATGCTGCGCGTGATGGGGCGGCTGAGCGACGAGGGCCCAACGCAGATTGTGCCGACTCTGCTGGCGGCACATACGGTTCCCGAAGAGTTTGCAGGGCGGCGCAGCGAGTACGTACGGTGGGTGGCAGAAGAGCTGATTCCTGAAGTGGCGGCGGCCAAGCTGGCGCGATATTGCGATGTGTTTTGCGACGACCACGCCTTCAAAGTGGAAGAGGCGCGAGTGGTGCTGGCCGCGGCCAGGAAATACGGATTAGGGCTGCGCGTGCACGCCGAGCAGTTCCGGTCGGGCACCGGCGCGGCGCTGGCGGCGGAGATGGGCGCGGCGACTGCGGATCATCTTGAAGTGGTGGAAGAGGACGCGCTGCGCGCGTTGAAGGCGGCCGGCGTGCAGCCGGTGCTGCTGCCGGGATCGGTGTTCGCGCTGGGGCGCACGCAGTATCCGCCGGCGCGGACGATGATTGCGCTGGGGCTGGGCGTGGTGCTGGCCACGGATTTCAATCCCGGCTCGTCGCCCATTGCGTCGATGCCGCTGGTGATGTCGCTTGCGTGTTTGGAGATGAAGATGACGCCGGCCGAGGCGCTGACGGCGTGCACCGTGAACGCCGCGTGCAGCCTGGGGCTGGGCGCGCAGGTGGGCTCGCTGGAGCCGGGCAGGCGGGCCGATTTTTTGATTCATGAATTCACGGATTATCGTGAGCTGGCGTACTTCATCGCCGCGCCGGCGCGGCCGCGCGTGTTTATCGCTGGCCGGGAAGTGATGGCATGAGTGCGGCGGAGATGCTGCGCGCGCTGGTGGCGCTACCCACGCCGTCGGCGGTGAGCAACGTGCCGCTGATTGACGCGGTGGTTGCTCGGCTTGAGCCGCTGGGCTGGCACTGCGCGCGGCAGATCTACACGGACGAGAACGGAATCGCAAAAGCGAATTTGATTGCGCGGCCAAATGAGACCGATGCGGAGATTGGCCTCGCGTTCGTGTGCCATACCGATACGGTTCCGTACGCGGCAGAGTGGACAAACGCGTTGATGCTGACGCCGAGCGCCGATGGCGCGGCGTTGCATGGATGCGGCGCGTGCGATGTGAAGGGCGCGCTGGCGTGTTTTCTGGCGGCGGTGGATGCGCTTGGCGCGAAAGTTCGCGGCGATGCGGCGCTGCTGTTGACCGCCGACGAAGAGATTGGCTGCAAGGGCATGGAGCGGTTGCTGGCGGCGACGGCGCTGAAGATTCGCGCGGCGATTGTGAGCGAGCCGACCAGCCTGCGTCCCGGCGTGGCGGGCAAAGGCTATGGCCTGGCGCGCGTGACGGTGCGCGGAGCCGAGGCGCACTCGGCGTTTCCGGCGAAGGGCGTTTCGGCCATTGCACATGCGGCAAAGCTGATTGCGCGGCTGGAAGAGCGTGCGGCGGCGGGCACGGCGAATGTGCTGTTTGAGCCGGCGCACACCACGGTGAACGTGGGCACTATTGCGGGCGGCACGGCAAAGAACATTGTGGCCGGTGAGTGCACGTTTCTGGTGGAGTGGCGGCCGATTCCCGAAGAGAATCCGCGGGCAATGCTGAAGACGCTGGAGGCGCTGGCCGCGGAGTTGGAGCGTGAGGAGCCGCGCGTGCGCATTGAAGTGGAAGCGCAGCGCGCCGATGCGGGCTTTGCGCCTGCGAGCGCGGGCGCGCTCCAGCAACGACTGAGCGAGTTGCTGGGGCCGGAGCGGAAACCGATAGGCATCAGCTTTGGCTCGGAGGCGAGCCGGCTGGCGCGCGTGGCGGAAGAAGTGATTGTGATTGGGCCGGGCGATATGCAGACCGCGCATTCGGCGCGGGAGTGCGTGCCAGTGGCGGAGCTGGATGAGTGGACTGCGGCGCTTGCGGAGTTGTTGAGGGAGTAGGGAATAGGGAGTAGTGGGGCGCGCCGATTCTTATTGAGGTTCCTGTTCGCCTTTCTTCCGGCGCCGGAACCCGTTCAGGAACACCTTCAGTCCCACAGCAAAGACGGCGATGGCAAAAACCACTTCGGCTATCGATTGACGATCCGGCGATTGCTCCAGATACGCATCCATCACACCGACAGCGATGAGCATGAAGGCCAGGCCGAAGATCCACGCGCCCATGCGCTGAACCAGCGGAGCATCTGGAGAGCCCTTCCAAAGAAATTCGTCCACACTTCGCCCATTCATCAGAGTGTCGGGCCAGACAGTATTTCTCTGCTTTGCCTTTATCTCTTCAATGAGACGTTCGTGCTGCACGGATTTCTTATCGTCATTCACGGCGCTCTATGAGTGTCGGGAGGAGTTTATACCGTTTCCATGCTTGGGCTAAAGCCCGGGGTCTTTTTCTGCGGCCTGCTTGCTCAGGATGACAGCTCAGTGAACAGTGGCAGTGAGGCGGTTGTGCACTCTCAGGTCTCAGAATCGACCCGTTCGTGCTTAATCTTTCCCACGCTTGGCTGTGCGAAAGATGGTGCGCGGCATTCCTGTGGGCACGGACATCTCTCTTCCTGCGGCTGGGCGAGTTGTTGTCTCTCCCGTTCACACTGAATCCCTACGCGACCGACGTTTGAACTAAGCTATGTCTATGGCAGAGCGGGCATCGTACGCGGCAACGACACGAGGAATAGTGGTCGGCGTTGAACCGACTTATCTTGAGGCGCAATCATCGCCGGAAAGCTCGAAGTATTTCTGGGCGTATCGAGTGACCATCGAGAATCAAGGAGCGGAAACGGTGCAATTGCTGAGCCGGCATTGGATGATCTCGAATGCGCGCGGCGAACTGACTGAGGTGAAGGGGCCGGGTGTAGTTGGGGAACAACCTGTGCTGAAGCCGGGCGAGAGCTATACCTATTCGAGCGGCGCGCCGCTAGACACACCGTCGGGGATGATGGGCGGGGCTTACCAGATGGAGAGTGAGAGCGGCGAGCGGTTTGATATTGAGATACCGACGTTCTCGCTGGATCGTCCAGACCAGAGTGTGTTGCTCAACTAAGCATCAGGACAGAATCAGACGCCGTGTGTAATTGCAGATTTGCGGATGAAGCCTTCGCAGGGCATCCGGCTTGAAAGCTTGATCGCCATTACGCACGCTGCTGACTGCGCTGCTTGCGCTTTTCAATAAGAAAAACAACCACACCGGCGCCGATGAGGATTACGGTTCCGCCCAGGACTTTGGCGATGGCCAGAGGCTTGTTGGGGTCGTCGTGCGCCGGGACGATGGAAAGCAGAATGGTGCCTGTGGTGCTGACGATGCCGACCGAGGCCAGCAGGATGGCGACAGGTTTGCCTCCGGGGACGCGGCGCACTTCAGGGCCGGCGGGGCGGGCCTGCAGGCGGATCATGGCGGCGAAGAGAAACAGGTAGGGCAAAAAGTAGGAGATGATGCCCATGCTGACGAAGGCGTTGTAAGCGCTGCGCACATTGCTGCCGGCCTGGCCGAG
>DASVLI010000165.1:0-5372 GCA_036384955.1 Occallatibacter sp. | reverse complement strand
GTCATTCAAGATTCGCATCACGTGGAGCGCGAACATGGCCCGGTCTCTCCTGATCTGCGCCACCGCTTCACGGCCAGCTATCTGTACGAGCTGCCCTTCGGCCGCGGACGCAAGTTCCAGCCCAATTTGAATTCTGCCGCGAACCTGATTCTTGGCGGATGGGACATTGCCGGTGTCACAGCTGCACAAAGCGGCCAGGCCTTCACAGCGGTCTCGTCAGGCGATCTGAGCAACACCGGCTCGTTCAGCTACCGCTTTAATCAAGTGGCGAAGCCGAGCGACTTTTCCTACGACCCGGACACCCAGGAGGCGATGGGCTGCACTGGCAAGCAGACTCTGCAATGCTGGTACAACCAGGCGGCCTTCACCGCGCCGGCGCTGGCATCGGGGCAGTTGTCGGCTCATCAGTTCGGCGATAGCCGCATTGGCAACCTGCGCGGGCCCAAGCTCATCAACTTCGACTTCGTGCTGCAAAAGCACTTTACGGTGGGTGAACTCGGACAGTTCGAATTCCGTTCGGAGTTCTTCAATCTCTTCAATCACCCAAACTTCGGTTTGCCGGACAACGAAGTGGATGTGGAAGGCGGCGCAAGCATCACCAACACCGCGTCGAACAACCGCGAAGTTGAGCTCGCTTTGAAGTACACCTTCTAGCCAACCAGTGCCGACGGAGCGACGAGTGATGAAGCGATACCTGGCAGTTGCAGTACTACTGATGGCGTGCGCGGCCTTTGCACACGCACAGCAGAATCGCCTTGAGACGATGCACGACAAAACAGTTCTTATCTTCACGCCTCACCCCGATGACGAGGTCTTCGGGGTGGGCGGGACGATCGCACTGTTGAACCGAAACCACAACAAAGTCATCATTGCCATTTACACCAACGACGACAAGGGTTCGCAGGACCCGGAGATGACGCGCGAGCGGCTGGCGCAGATTCGCAAGCACGAAGAAGAGGCTTCGGAAGCGGTTCTTGGAACGCCGAAGGAGAACATCTTCTGGCTCGGCTATGAAGATGGAATGCTGGAGTACGCTCCGCAGCCGCATTTGGTGGAGCAGGCAACCGAGATCATTCGCCGTGTGCGTCCCGACGTGCTGCTGACCATCGATCCGGGCGAGTGGTACGTGCGCTGGCACAAAACCGATCATCGCATGGCTGCCATGAATACGCTGGATGCGGTGCGTGCGGCGGAGTTCGCGCTCTACTTTCCCAATCAGCGGCTTGAACTGGGCCTGAAGCCGTACCGCGTGCCGGAGATGTACTTCTTCTATGCTACCGATCAGGAAGCCAATTACAGTGTCAATATCGACGATGTGATGGACCGGAAGGTAAAAGCCGCAACGGCTCAGGTAAGCCAGTTTGCGCCAGCCGAGGACCATTACCGCGACGATTGGGATGCGAAAGATTTGCAGGAGACCGAGAAGCACCTCCGTACATTGCAGGGCCAGAAAGACGGGCACTATGTCGAGCGCTTCCGGTACGCCACGGAGTTCAATCAGAAATAGCCGTGAGGGCACGAAGTGAAACAGGTTTGCAGGTTTTCAGGATTGGCCGCGCTGCTCTGCTGCGCGGCTTTCTCTTCGCTTGCGCACGCGCAGCATAAGCAGATACTGCCCGCTCCGCGCGAAGTGCGCTACGGCGCCGGCACATTGCCGCTGAAGGGAATTGCGATCCGCCTCGATACTGGCGCCGATGCGGATGACCGCTTCAGCGCGGAGACCCTGGCCGGCTGTCTTTCCAAGGCCGGCGTCAGCGCGGAGATTGGCGGCAGTGGATCCGCCATTGTTCTTCATCGTTCCGGCGCGCCGGACCCGCTGCCCGTGCCCGGCGAGACCACGGGGCCGCAGAGCCGCGAGGCCTACACGATTCACATCGATGCAAAAAGCGCTGAAGTCAGCGCCCGCTCGTCGGCAGGTGTTTACGAGGCAGTGCAGACGCTTTGTCAGATGATTGAGCCGGGCGATGCGCCGCAACTGCCCGCGGCCGATGTCTCCGACTGGCCGTCGCTGGCCTATCGGGCCACAATGGTCGATTTCAGCGAAGGGCAGTTGCTCCGCGTGCCGGAGGTTGAGCACGAACTTGATCTGATGGCAAAGCTGAAGATGAATCAGTTCTATTTCTATAACGAGCTGACCATCGCACTTGACGGACTTTCCCCGGCAGCACCCGGCGCACGCATGTCCAAGGCCGATGTGCGCACTATTATCGAGTACGCGCGCCAGCGTCACATCGACGTTGTTCCGTGTCTGGAACTGTACGGCCACCTGCACGATTTGTTTCGCCGCGAAGAGTATTCGGACCTGGCCGATTTTCCGCACGGTGTCGAATTCGATCCTGCGAATCCGCGCGTGAAGCCGCTGCTTGCGCGATGGGCCAACGAATACATGGACCTGTTCCCCAGCGCATTCGTGCACATCGGATTCGATGAGACGTGGCAGTTGAAGCAGGCCGCATCGCGTGGTTCAGCCTCGCCTGCCTCTTACTTCGTCGAACAACTGCGCAATGTCAGCAGCCTTTTTGAAGCGCGCGGAAAAACCGTACTGGCCTGGGGCGACATCATGGTGCGCTTCCCAGAGATTGTGCCCAAGCTGCCTCCGCATCTGATTGCCATCGCCTGGTATTACGACCCGCGCCCCGATCCCGAGTACCACACGTGGATCGATCCTCTTGCGGCGCGTCATCAGCCGTTTATGGTGGCGCCCGGCGTGAATGCGTGGAGCGAGATTGCACCAGACCTCGATCTGACCTTCAACAATATTGATACGATGCTGGCTGCCGGACGCAAGGCCGGAGCGCTTGGCATGGTGAACACCATCTGGTCCGACGATGTGCAGGCGCTCAAGCATCCCATGCTGCCCGGCATTGCCTACGGCGCGGTTGCGTCGTGGCAGAGCGCGCCCGTTGATCGTGCACACTTCTTCCGCGGAGTCGCGGGTCTGCTCTATCCTCCGGCCATTGCGGACAAGGTTGCCGCGGCATGGTCGGCGCTGGCCGAGAGCGAAACAGCCATGCAGCAAGTGCTGGGGCAGGACACGATGAATGTGCTATGGCGCGACCCGTTCGATGCCAGATTGCTCAAGCAGGCCGCGGCACATACGCAGGATCTACGCCGCAGCCGCCTGAAGGCGGAGTTAGCCGAAGAGGCGCTGGTCGCCGCCCTCGATACGGGTGCGGACGCGTCTCAGCTCGAAGGGCTGCTCGTCGAGAGCCGATTGCTTGATTACGCTGGCATGAAGTTTCAGTACGCGGTTGAAATTTCCGACGCATGGAAGCAGCTGGGGACACACCCGACACGGGCACAACTGGACAACGATTTCGACAACATCGTCATTTCGCAGTTGCACGGGAAAATCCCCGACCTGATGGAGGCGATCACCGAGCTGAAGCCGCAGTATCGGCAGGCGTGGCTGGATGAATACACCAGCTATCGGATGGCGGTGGCGCTGGGGCGCTGGGATGCCGAGTATGAATTCTGGCGTCAGCTCCAGGCGCGGCTCTATATGGCTCTCGATAGCTACGACCCAGAGCGCGGATTGCCTGAATGGAAGGACATTCTGGCGTCGCACTAGTACGGGTATAATTCGAAGGGAATTCCCGATTGAGCGCAGGCAGCATAGCATTCATGAGCCGAGAAAATGTGTGCGGTGCGGCCAAAGGCTAGCTGACTGATTCTTTGCAGACGAGTGGCGGCCTGACTGAATGACAAACTCACCCCGAAAAGGCGCAATGGACAGGCAGTGGATCGAAGGTCTGATCCGCACGCATGGTCCCATCTCGCGCGTCGGCATCTACGATCTTACGCAGTTGCGCCGCAGCACCATCTCGCAGCTCACTCGCCAGCTATTGGCCGAGGGCAAGCTGATCGAAGTTGGCCGCTCAGACAACCCACTTGGCCGAAAGCAAATTCTGCTTAAGCTGAACCCCAAGTTTGGATTCATCGGCGCGGTCCAGTTCGACGATCAACAGGTCACCGCCGCAGTGCTCGATCTGGAGCCATCGGTGGTGCACTCGATCACCGAGCCCACTGATTTGGAGCATGGTCAGGACGGATTGCTGCGGCAGTTGAAGAGCTTGCTCCGTCGCGCGGTCAAGGAATCCAAAAGCTCATGGTCCCGCTGCATTGGAATCGGTATCGCAGACCCCGGACTTGTAGACACGCGACGCGGCGTGGTCACCTCCTCGTCCATCATCGAGTTCTGGAGCGACGTGCCGGTACGGAAACGCTTCGAGACCGAATTCAAACTGCCTGTACTGGTGGAGAGCAAGACTCGAACCACCGCTGTTGCGGAGCGCATGCTTGGCGCGGGTGACAAGCAGCCGAACATGATCTATTTCGACTACGGAACAGGTATCGGCGCCGGTGTCATTCTCGACGGCAATTTGCTCTACGGACAGAATTGCGGCGCGGGAGAAATCGGGCATCTGAATGTTGTGAAGTCGGGGCCGCGCTGCAAATGCGGCAGCAATGGCTGTTTGGAGGCGCTAGCCGGAGCGCACGCCGTGGAGCAGCGTATACGCATGGCCCTACAGGAAGGCGTGGCTTCTCCAGCCCTGTCGAACCTGGCTCCGAATCAGATCACGGTATGGCAGGTCTTTGAAGCCGCCGCCGCGGGCGACAAACTCTGCTGGAACATCGTGAGGGAAGTCGCAGAAGATATCGGCATCGCTGTCGCCAATCTGGTCAACCTCTTCAATCCATCGGTCATTGTCATGGATCACCGCCTGCGCGTTGCCGGCGATGAATTCCTGAATCTCATCGGGCGAATTGTGAAGAGCTACGCGCTTGCCGGCTCCACCGCATCGCTGCAAATTAGCTTCGCGCAGTTTGGCCAGGAGGCAGGACTCCTCGGCATCGGCTTGCGCGTGCTCGACGAGCATTTCGCGCCCGTCCGCGCAGTCACCGACCCGCCAGCGCGTTAATCGCGGCGCTTCGTACAAAGCAGCGCAAAAGCATGTTTCGAATTCTCTGAGCTGATTCGCACTGTGGACGATCGTTTGCACGGTGGTATAGGATGCGTGGCGACGTATGAGCGGCGTCATGGAAAGCACCAACACAGATCAGGCACGGCAGGCGACCCTGGATGCGTATCGGGAGCATGCGGGCGCGGTGCGCGCTTACACGCATCGTCTGACGCAGGACGCTTCGCTCGCCCAGGACGCCGTGCAGGAGACCTTTCTCCGCTACTTTCTGGCGTTGATGCAGGGTGAGCAGATCCGGCATTGCTCGGCCTGGCTGCACCGTGTGGCGCACAACTACATCTGCCAAACGTTGCGCTCTTCCGCTGTTCGCAGCTGTGTGGAACTGACCGAAGAGATTGCCGAGACGGCAAGCGTGAGTCCCGCAACCGCCGAGGCTGAGTGGGATGAGGC
>DASVLI010000164.1:0-3224 GCA_036384955.1 Occallatibacter sp. | reverse complement strand
TCCCGTTCGACCAACAAACTTCCGCAGCCAGCCTGCCTCCAAATCCGCCTCGCGCTATACTGTTTCTTGTCATGGCTTCCGAGAAAACCTTCTACCTTGAGACCTTCGGATGCCAGATGAATGCCCATGACTCCGAGAAGGTAATTGGCACACTTCTCCACGAGGGCTACACGCAGGTCCAAGTCGAAGAAGACGCTGGGCTTATCCTCTACAACACCTGCTCCATCCGCGACAAAGCCGAACAAAAAGTCTTCAACCGCCTGAACGACTACAAGAAGCTGCGCAAGCTCGGCAAGCGCTTTGCCGTGCTCGGCTGCGTGGCTCAGCAGGAAGGCGAAAAGATCTTCGAGCGCGCTCCGTACGTCTCGCTGGTCTCCGGCTCCGCCTCGTACCGCAAACTGCCACAGATGCTTGCCCGCCTTGAAGCCGGCGAAGAGCGCATCACTGGCCTCGATGATCGCCAGACCGACGAAACCTTCGAGACCGAATTCACCTCGCGCCAGAATCCCTATCGCGGCTACATCACCATCATCGAGGGCTGCGACAAGTTCTGCGCCTACTGCGTGGTTCCGTACACGCGCGGCAAAGAGCGCAGCCGCGGCTCCGACAGCGTGCTGGCCGAAGCGCGCCGCATCGTTGACGACGGGCTGACGGAAATCCTGCTGCTGGGCCAGAACGTGAACAGCTATTGCGATCCGGAAGGGAAGCGAAGCTTCGCGGAACTGCTGGCCGCGGTCGGCGAAGTTCCAGGCATTCGCCGCGTGCGCTTTACCACCAGCCATCCGCGCCACTTCACCCGCGACATCGTCGAGGCCATCGACGCCGTACCAACGCTCTGCGACCACGTGCATCTGCCGGTGCAGTCCGGCTCCTCACGCATCCTCAAAGCCATGGCCCGCGAATACACGCGCGAGTGGTACCTGGAGCGCATTGCCTGGATCAAAGCGTCCAAGCGTCCAATCTCGCTTTCCACCGACATCATCGTCGGCTTTCCGGGCGAAACGCCAGACGACTTCATCCAGACCATGGACCTTTTGGCCGAGGTGGAATACGATGGCGTCTTCGGATTCAAGTACTCGGCGCGGCCCAACACGCCGGCGCTGACCATGATCGACTCCATTCCGGAGACGGAGAAGGCGCAGCGGCTGCAGGTGATGCTGGATCGCCAGCGAGAGATACAAAGGGTTAACTACGCCAGGCAGATAGGCGAGACCATGGAAGTGATGGTTGAGGGCCATAATCCGGCACGCGGTCAGGTTATCGGACGTAGCAGCCAGAACAAGCCCGTCAACTTCACCACGGCTCGGCCCATTGCGCCGGCGCCAGGCAGCTATCAGCAAGTAAAGATTACCGCGTCGTTTCCCAACAGTCTGGTGGGACAGGCCGTCTAACCAGAAAGGCGCGAGAGGGGCACAAGATGGACATCGAAGTTCGAATTCGCGGCTGGATGATGGACCCGGCAACCAACATGCCGATCGTGGTCCTCAAAGACGTTGCCTCGGAGACCATCATGCCCATCTGGGTAGGCATCTTTGAGGCCAATGCCATTGTCAGCGAGATGGATAAGGTAGCCGCGCCTCGGCCCATGACCCACGACCTGATCCGGAACCTCGTGCACCACATGAACGGCGAGCTGGAGAAGGTTGTCATCAGCGAGCTTAAGGACGACACGTTCTACGCCCAGCTGTGGCTGCGGCAGGGCGAGGAGCCGGTGGTCATCGACGCACGGCCCTCGGACGCCATAGCGCTGGCGCTGCGTGCCGACTGTCCAATCTTCGTCACCGAGCAGGTGATGCAGATGGCCCGGCTGAACGCCCAGGGCGCGGTCGACGGAGCAAGCGCCGACCAGTTGCGCGGCTGGCTCGAAGGCCTGAACGACGAAGACCTGGGCCGCTACAAGATGTAAGAGGGAAGACCATTCAAGGGGCTTTTGAGGCTGAACGTGTGAATTCAGCCGTCTCAAGCGTCTTGCTTGAGTTTGAGTATACAGAATATCTGTTATCGGACATTAGGTAAGCGGGCCAACCAACGGGTCTTCGGCTCGAGTTCCTGCGCTGCCATACGATTGAGCGGGCCTTCCCCTGAGCTGCGCTTCCCTTGAAGGGCGGCATGATCCGCACCTTATCTCGTCCGATCTATTCGTCCCAAAAACCTAAAGGCATAGATGGATGGCCGTCTCAGCGGGCGCGGAGGTTGCGCTGGTGCTTCGCCGTGCGGATCCCTCCAAGCGGCCGTGGCGGGCCCTTGTCCCAAATGGCGGATAGGATCGCAAGAGCGACCGGAAGGCGTGAAAAAATAGGCCAAAGCCGCACTGGATTGTGCTGGGAGGATGAGGGGATGGGGATGCGGAAGGGCGCTACCCGAAAACCGCACGCGGACGGGCCCGCGCCGCATGCGAAGAACTACATAACACCCAGCGGGCTGCAGCGACTGAAAGATGAGCACCGTTTTCTGCTTACCAAGGACAGGCCGGCCGTGGCGGAGGTGGTGGGGTGGGCCGCCAGCAATGGCGATCGCAGCGAAAACGCCGACTATCAGTACGGCAAGCGGCGGCTACGGCAGATCGATGGACGAATTCGATTTCTCACCAAGCGCATCGAAGCCGCGGAAGTCGTGGATCCGGAAGCTCCTCGATCGAGGCAGAGTGAGGCGAGGGCATTCTTCGGCGCGACTGTGCGCTACGCCAATGCTGCTGGCGTCGAGCGAGAGGTGAGTATCGTTGGTACCGATGAGGTCGATCTCGCCCGCAACCACATCAGTTGGGTGTCCCCTCTAGGGCGCGCCTTGATGAGATCGGCAGCGGGTGACAGCGTAGTTTTGCATGCGCCGGGCGGTACGGAAGATCTCACGGTGCTCGAAGTGCGTTACGAGCGCATTGCAGTGGAACCATTCCGTGAACCACCTGGCTCGTAGGCCGCTGAGTCCCTGCGCTACCATACGATTGAGCGGGCCATCCCCTGAGCCGCGCGCTCCACCTGAAAGGCGGCACGATGCACACTCTCTCCATGCTCGCGGGTATTCTCTGCATCTTTGCCGTATTGTTCGACGCGTTTCAGACCATCATTTTGCCGCGGCGCGCCATGGGCCGCTTTCTTATCACCGATCTCTTTTACAAGCTGACATGGAGGCCGTGGGGCATCCTGGTCGACCTGGTTCGTACCCCTCGCAAGCGCGAAACCCTCTTCAGCTACTACGGTCCCCTCTCGCTCATCCTGCTGCTGATG
>DASVLI010000163.1:0-14402 GCA_036384955.1 Occallatibacter sp. | reverse complement strand
GGCTCTTCCTCGGCAAAGTGCTCCGCTCACGCACCGATGCCCGCGCCGACATCAAAATTCTGTCCAGCCAGCCGGACGGCGAATATTTGGCCGAACCGCACGAGGACTGCTCCATTTGGCGTTGGGTTGGCTAGGTTACTGCCCGTTCAATTTCCGTGTTCAGGTGTTGACGAAACCCGGCCCGAGGGAGAAAGCTGTTCGCTGGGTAAAACCGCACCAGCCGCCGAACCAGAGAGCGGAACGCGCGCAGCCCGCAACGGGGTAAGAACTTGAATGAGCCGCGGTTAATTCTTGGATTGGGCGAATTGCTGTGGGATCTGCTACCAAACAGTGAGCGCCTTGGTGGCGCGCCTGCCAATTTCGCAGTCATGGCCGGGCGGCTGGGCAATCACGCCGCCATCCTCAGCCGCATTGGTCGCGACGACTTTGGCAGACGAGCTGTCGGTGCGCTGGACCCTTTGCCTGCCGACACCAGCTTTTTGCAGGTGGACCCGGTCCACGTAACTGGCCGCGTGACCGTAACGCTCAACTCCGGCCAGCCTGAATACGTCATCCACGAGCCCACCGCGTGGGACTTTCTCGAACTCTCCGATGAATGGGTTCGTCTGGCCGAGCGTGCCGACGCAGTCTGTTTCGGCTCGCTGGCCCAGCGCGCGCTTGAATCACGCCAGACCATTCAGACACTGGTGGCGCAAACCTCCTCCAGTTGCGTGCGCGTCTTCGACGCCAATCTGCGCGCGCCGTTCTTCTCCGGCGAAGTGCTGCAGGAGTCGCTGGAGCTGGCCACAGTGGTCAAGCTGAACGACGCTGAAGTGCCGCAGTTGCTGGCGATGCTGGGCATGCCGTTGGAAGGTGACGCCGGCGCCGCACAGTTGCGTCTCGGCGCCGAGCGGCTGCTGGCAGAGTTTCCCACCCTGCACATGGTAGCCGTCACACGCGGTGCGCACGGCAGCCTGCTGGTCACGCGCCAGGAGTGGAACGAGCACCCTGGAATTGCGGTACAGGTTGCCGACACCATTGGCGCGGGCGATGCCTTTACCGCCGCCATGACCCACTACCTGTTGCGCGGCGCAAGCCTGGCGCAACTGAATCAAGCCGGCAACCGCTACGGCGCGTGGGTCGCTTCGCATGCCGGAGCCATGCCGCCGCTGGACCCCGGTTTAAGCGAAGAGATTGAGGGGTTACTGAAGGTGTAGTTCGCAGTGGCATACCATGTACCTTCTCTCGCATCGTCATTGCGAAGCCGGTATTCTAGTGGTGCGTTGCACGCCTGCCGCTAAGGCAAAACCAGAGTCGCCGTATCCCGAAGCCGAACGCATCAAGTTGACGCGACCAACAGGGAGCGGCAACCCTGCACAGGGCATGACAGGACACATCTGCTCTGGTTTTGCCCTGGAGCGGGCGGCAGCAGCAGCGGGGGTCGGGGATGAGTGTGACGACGGCGGAGCTGTCGGCGATGCGGGGGGCAATCCGGTGATTGTCAACCTGGCGCGGCGCGCGCACGACCACAACTGGGAGCTTGACCCCATCACGCGGTCGCTTCTCGACACAGACTTCTACAAGCTGCTGATGCTCCAGTTCATCTGGAAGCACTTCCCAAAGACGCGGGCTACATTCACGCTTTCCAATCGAACTGCGTCGGTTCCGCTGGGCGAAATCGTCGACCTGCATCATTTGCGCGAGCAGTTGGAAGCCACGCGCAGCCTGCGTTTCCACAAATCCGAATTGATCTGGCTGGCCGGCAATACGTTCTACGGCAAGCGCGGCATCTTCGAGTCAGCTTTTATCGAATGGCTGGAGAAGGACTTCCAGCTTTCCGAGTTTGAGCTCGCGGTGGAAGATGGGCAGATTTCTCTGCGCTTTGAAGGCCTTTGGACCACAACGACGCTGTGGGAGATTTACGCGCTGGCCGTTGTCGACGAGCTGAAGACCCGCGCCAATCTCAAAACGCTTACCGAGTTCGAACTCGACATTCTCTACGCCCGCGCCAAAACCCGTCTGTGGGAAAAGATGGAGAGGTTGCGCGGCGTTCCCGGCCTCAACGTCAGCGACTTCGGCACCCGCCGCCGTCACAGCTTCCTCTGGCAGGAGTACGTAGTCAAGGCCATGAGCGATGTGCTGGGGCCGAGCTTCGCCGGCAGCTCCAACACTTACCTCGCCTACAAGCACGATCTTGAAGCCATCGGCACCAACGCGCACGAGTTGCCCATGGCCATGGCCGCTCTTGCAGATACGGACGAAGACCTGAAGTCCGCACAGTACCGTTTGCTTGAGCTTTGGCAGCAGACCTACCAGGGCGAGCTGTTGATTCTGCTGCCCGACACCTTTGGCACCACGCAATTCCTGCGTGACGCACCGGATTGGGTCGCTCGCTGGACCGGCCAGCGTGTCGACAGCAAAGACCCGTTCGCCGCCGGCGACGAGTACATCGAGTGGCTGACCAGCCGCGGCTGCGACCCGCGCAAGAAGCGCCTCATCGCCTCTGACGCCCTGGATGTGGACAGCATTCTGGCGCTGCACGCCGCGTTTGCCGGCCGTCTGCGCAACGGCGCCTCGCCGTGGGAGTTCAAGCGCGCCATCGACTTTGCCGACAGGAACCGGTGGACCCCCGAACGGCGTATACGTTTTAGCGCAGGCTGGGGCACTTACCTGACGAACGACTTTCGCAACTGCAATCCCCATGGAGACGAAAGCTTTCATCCGGTAAGCCTGGTGTGCAAATTGAGTGAGGTCGACGGCCGCCCCGCGGTCAAACTCTCCGACAATTCCAGCAAGGCGCTGGGCCCGGCGCGCGAAATCGAGCGCTATCGCAGGGTCTTTGGCAGTGAAGGCGTCTCGCAAGCGCAAGTGGACGTGTGAGCACAAACCAATGCACGCGACTGTTGAGCAAGATCAGGGACGGGGAGACTCAAGGATGGCGACGGAGCAGCCAGTCGTGCAGGCGTGGACTACGGCGGACATTCCGCCGCAGGTGGGCAAGCTCGCACTTGTGACGGGCGGCTGCGAGGGACTGGGACTGCAGACGGCGCTTGAACTGGCTCGTGCCGGCGCGGATGTGCTGGTAGCCGATGTAAACGACAGTGCCGGCCGGGAGGCAGTGGCGCACATCCGCGAGCATGCCGAGGCCGGCGTGGTGCGCTACGAGCGGCTCGACCTGGCCAGCCTTGGCTCTGTGGAGGCGCTTGCTGGCCGCATGCTAGAGGCCGACCGGCCCATCGACCTGCTCATCAACAACGCCGGCGTGATGGCCCTGCCGCGGCGCCTGACCACCGTAGACGGCTTTGAGATGCAGTTGGGCGTGAACTACCTGGGCCACTTTGCGCTCACCGCGCGCCTGCTGCCGCTGCTGCGGCGCAGCCGCCAGCCACGCGTGGTGCATGTCACCAGTGTGCTGAACCAGCGCGGATGGGTTGAGTTCGACGACCTGCAACTGGAACGCGGCTACAAGCCGTGGAAGGCCTACGCACGCGCCTCGCTGGCCACGCTGATGTTTGCGCTGGAGCTGCAGCGGCGCAGCGATGCGCGCGACTGGGGCTTGCAGAGCGATGCGGCGCATCCCGGCTATGCGCGCACCGATATCTTTGCCAATGGACCCGGTGAGTGGAGTCTTGCCGGCATGGCGCATCGCAGCGTGGGCAGGTTGCTCAGCCAGTCGCCTGCAGAGGGAGCGCTGCCGATTCTCTTTGCCGCCACCGCGGCCAAGGCCAAGATGGGCGGCTACTACGGCCCGCGCGGTCCGTTCGAGCTGATGGGTGCGCCGGGCGAGGCCGAAGTGACCTGGCGTGTCGGCGACCCCGAGGTGGCGATGATGCTGTGGGAGCTTTCAAGCGACCTTACCGGCGTGCGCTGGCCGTTGGACTGACGCTACTGCGCCGCGGCCTTCGGTGCGGGCGCAGGTGGAACCGCCGGCGGATGCTTGGCGCGCAGAAAAACAATCAACTGCCCAATCTGGTCGTCGGTCAGCGAGTCGGCAAAGGGCGGCATCTTCTCGCCGCCGTTCAGCATCTGGTCGCGCATCTTGTCCGGTGTCCACAGCTTGTTCAGGCGGATGTTGGTCAGCGCCGGACCCTTTTTGGTGCCCTTGAGGTCGGCTCCATGGCATTGCACGCAGCCTGCGTTGCGGAAGAGCGCCGCGCCGGCAACGGCGTCGGCCTTTTCCGTAGCGGATTGCGCCGGCAGTAGTGCAGGAACAAGGCAGACAGCAGCCAGAGCGAATGAGGGAAGAAGACGAGAGGACAGCATTGCGCCTCTGATTTTCTCATGCGGGCCGCAGTGCGCCTCTCCACCTCTCGATGGAGACCAAGCCGCTCGGATACTCTGAGCAGGATGGCAAGTGCGGCTTACCTTTCGGCTTCTGCGCTGCGTGCCGAGCTTACAGCGCGGAATCGTGTGTGGTGCGAAGGCCGCCCGCACGCCGAGAGCTATGGCAGCGAGCCGGTGATTGTCTACGAGCCCGATGGCGACAGCCACGGCAATTTTTTCGACGCGGCCTATGCGGCCATTTTGTCGCGGCCCGAGTGGCTGCGGCGCTTCGACAAGGTGCATGCGCAGGGCCGGTCGATTCCCAAGGCGGAGAGCGGCCGGCGATGGCGCGAGCTGGACTCGTCGATGAGCTCCGATGCGCTGCTGATGAACGTCTTCTGCACGCCGGGCGTTGCCGAGTCCGAAGCAGTGCGGGCGCTGCTTGGCGTGGAGGGTCACGCCGTGCCGGAGTTTGGCTGGAAGGCGCGTGTGCCGCTGGCCAATGGCCGCTTCGACCGTACCGAGGTGGATATGCGGCTGGGCAACGTGCTGGCCGAGGCCAAGTTGACCGAGACCGACTTTCAGACGCGGGCAGTCTCGATTGTCGAAGGCTACCGTGACTTTGCCGAGGTCTTTGACGCCGCGCTGCTGCCGCGCGTGGAGCTGCGCGAGACGCGGCGGCGTGCGGCGGTAGAGTTTGCCGAGGCGTTCACCCAGGAGTGGGAGCCGGAGGGCGACGAGGAGACGGCGCGGGCTTTTCAGGCTTCGCTGGTTGCCGAGGCACGAGCCCGCGAGGCGTTTGTCGAAGGCTTCGCTGGCTATCAGCTGATTCGCAATGTGCTTGCCGCATACGCCACCGGTGCGCACTTTTGCGTGCTGTTGGATGCGCGCCGGCCGGACCTGCTGGAGGCCTGGTTCAACGTGATGGCCGCGGTGCGATCGAGCGAGCTGCGCACGCGGCTGAAGGCGGTGATATGGCAGGAACTGGCTGCGCTTGCGCCCCCTCCGCTGGCGGATTTTCTGGACTGCAAGTACGGAATCAGTGGCGCGTGAGCTTCACAACCCGCTGGATGAGCTACCCCCTATTCCGCACAATGTAATTATTTGATTATAAATGAGTTAAAGACAAGTGGACAAGTGTGCAGGTGGACAGTGGTCGGTGAACAGAAACATTGTGCGCCGGGGGAGGGAAATTTTCCGCAAAGCAGCGCCAGCTGCCTCTATTTGTTTTCGGATATACATTGCTGCTGGATATACATGGAGTATGGATATACTAGAGGCGACGGATATACGTGGCGTATGGCTCAACGGAGGCGGCGATGAAGGTAGCGAAGTGGGGCAACAGCCTGGCCATTCGGATTCCCGTGGAGGTTGCGGAGAAGGCTGGGTTGAAGGAAGGCGATGAGGCAACCCTGGCGGTGACGGCCGACAAGGTGATCGAGATCCGGCACGAGGATTTGCGCCGCAGAGCTATCGAAAAGATCCGAGCGATGCGCGTTCCATTACCGGACGGATACGTCTTCCGCAGGTCCGACGTATATGACGAGTAAGGCATTCCTGGACACCAACATTCTGGTCTATGCGTTAGGCGACCCGCGCGTTGGCGCCGGAGATTCGCGCCCGGATCGCGCTCTGGAGCTGTTGCTGCAGGGCGGCGCGGTGAGCGTGCAGGTGCTGAACGAGTACGTCGACACAGCGAACCGGAAACTGAAGTTCGATTGGCAGAAGATTACGTCTTCCTTGGCTCAGGTCGAACTGCTCTGCGGGTCAGCTGTCTCGCTGACTCAGCGGACGCACAAGAACGCAGTGCGCATCGCGCGGCGATACGGCTTCCGTATCTACGACGCAATGATTGTGGCCTCGGCGCTGGAGGCTGGGTGCACAGTGCTGTATTCGGAGGACCTGCAGCACGGGCAGGCGGTTGAGGGGCTGCGGGTGGAGAATCCGTTCCGGGGGTGAAGCGCCACGCTCACTTCCAGAGTCGGGGACTAAGGGACCAAGGGGACTACGGGACTGCGTTAGGGATGGGGCGTGCTCTCCCCGGTGTCCAAAAGCGAGGCACCTGGGCATCCGGCACGAGTCATCTTCAAAGGCCAGCAATTTGCTTAGTGTGTGCCGACCAGCTCGTGGCTGGTAGATCCTTGGCCGTAATGGCTTTCCACGTACTTATCGAGAATTTCCTTGAACTCTGCACGATGGTGTCGCCGTGCAGGGTTTTGAGCAGCTTGCCGTCCACGTAGACCGGCGCTTTGGGCTCCTCGAAGGTGCCGGGAAGGCTGATGCCGAGGTTGGCGTGCTTGGATTCGCCGGGGCCGTTGACCACGCAGCCCATCACGGCCAGCTTGAGCTCTTCGACGCCGGGATACTTTTTGCGCCACTCGGGCATGGAGGTGCGCAGGTAGCCCTGAATCTGCTCGGCCAGCTCTTGAAAATAGGTGCTGGTGGTACGACCGCAGCCGGGGCAACTCGTCACCTGAGGCATAAAGGAACGGATGGAGAGTGACTGCAGAATCTGTTGAGCTGCAAGGACTTCTTCGGTGCGGTCTCCGCCGGGTTTGGGCGTAAGGGAGACGCGAATGGTGTCTCCAATGCCGGCGAGAAGCAGCGGGGCCAGGCCCGAGGCCGAGGCGATAAGGCCTTTGACGCCCATGCCGGCTTCGGTAAGGCCCAGGTGCAGGGCGTAGTCGCAACGGGCGGCCAGGTTGGTGTAGACGTCGATGAGGTCGCGGACGCCGGAGACCTTGGCAGAGAGGATGATCTGGTCGTGGCGCAGACCGTAATGTTCGGCGGCCTTGGCGGAGTCGAGCGCGCTGACGACCATGGCTTCCATCATCACGTCGCGGGCGGGCAGCGGCTGCGCCAGCTTGCTGTTCTCGTCCATCATGCGGGTGAGCAGCTGCTGATCGAGCGAGCCCCAGTTGACGCCGATGCGGACCGGCTTCTGGTTTTCCGCTGCGCACTCCACCATCACCTGGAAGTTGTCATTGTCCTTTTTGCCGATGGAGGCGTTGCCGGGATTGATGCGGTACTTGGCCAGGGCTTTGGCCGTCTCCGGGAATTTTTTGAGCAGCAGGTGGCCGTTGTAGTGAAAGTCGCCGACGATGGGCACGCGTATGCCGCGCTTGTCGAGACCTTCGACGATGGCGGGCACGGCGGCGGCGGCTTCTTCGTTGTTGACGGTGACGCGGACAATCTCCGAGCCGGCCAGGGCAAGCGCGGCCACCTGTTCGATGGTGCCGGGGATGTCGGCGGTATCGGTGTTGGTCATCGACTGGACAACGACGGGGACTTCCCAACCCACGCGGACGGGGCCAATTTTTACGGTGGGTGTCTTGCGGCGCTGAATCTCGGGCATATCGACCTCACCTTTAGTTTACCCGCTGGGCGGAAATGCGGCGAGGCCGGGGTGCCTGCCGGGTTATTGCGTTTTGGGTTGTAGTACGTCGAATAGATGGGCCGGCGGGCGCGGGCGGGACTCGCGCGTGTTGCTGCCCTGAAGGTACAATAGTGACCATGTCGTTGCGTCGTATTGTTCGTCTGGCTGCTGTCTCGTCCATGGCCGTATTGTTGGCCGTCTCCGTGCTTTCCGCGCAGGAGTCGCACAAGCGCGGCCGCAAGTACAAGGTTCCGCCGCCCACCTCGCGCGTGGATGTAACCGTGCTGCGTGGCGAAGACGAAAAGCCGCTGGAGAATGCGGCTGTCATTTTCCACCTGGAAGGCGACAAGGGCAACATGGAGCTGAAGACCAACTACGACGGCAAGACGTTCATCGACGTGCTGCCGACCGGCTCCAAGGTGCTTCTGCAGGTGATCGCCAGGGGCTACCAGACCTACGGACAGAGCTTCGATGTGGACAAGGATCAGATGGCCATCGAAGTGAAGATGAACCGGCCAGGCAAGCAGTACTCGATTTACGAGAAGCATGCGGACACGCCGCGAACGGGCGGGACGGGCGAAGTGGTTGCTCCCGAGGCGAAGGATGGCGACAAGCCTGCGGATGCGCCCGCGGCCGCGCCGGAGAGCAAAGACAAGCCGGCCGAGGCTCAGAAGGACCAGCCCAAAGATACGCCGAAGCCGCAATAGTGCTTTATCCATGCCGGAGGGAGCAGTGGCCTTCAGGCCACTGAAGATGAGCTTCCCTCAGGGCCTGAAGGCCGGACCGTTTTTGAGTTGAGCGATGTACGGGCTGAAGCCCGTACCCTTCAAGCCATGCCCTTTCAAAACAACGGTTCCGGTAGCGTTTCGCTACAGCCTGTACAATCTTCAGCGTCACAAAGGCTTGTATGACGCAATCTCTTCAAGGAAAAGCAGCATTGGTGACGGGCGGGGCCCGGCGCATTGGGCGGGGTATTGCCCTGGCGCTGGCGCGCGCCGGCGCGGATGTGACGATTACCTATCGCAGCTCGGCGGATGAGGCGGCTGCGGTGGTGCGTGAGATGGAAGCGCTGGGGCGCAAGGCTCAGGCGGTTGCCTGCAACGTGCGCGACGAGGCCGAAGTGCGCGCGGCGGTGGCGGCGACGGCAGCTTTCCATGGGCGGCTGGACATTCTTGTGAACAATGCGGGGGTGTTTGAGTCGGCTCCGCTGGCCACGATGACGCTGGAGGAGTGGGACCGTGTGCACCAGACCAATGCGCGCGCGCCGTTTTTGTTTGCGCGCGAGGCGCTGCCGTACCTGAAAGCCGCGCGGGGGCGGATAGTGATTATGGGGTCGCTGGGCGGGTTGCAGCCGTGGCCGGAGCACGCGCACTACTGCTCGTCAAAGGCGGCGGCGCACATGCTGACCAAGGTGATGGCCAAGGCGCTGGCGCCGGAGATTACGGTGAATGCGATTGCGCCGGGGTTTATCGAGTTTGACGATGCGGGCGGTGCGCCGGCTGGGCGCTCGCGCAGCCAGACGCCGGTAGCGCGCAACGGCAACGCGGAGGATATTGCCGAGGCGGTGCTGTACTTTGTGACCAACTCAGGATACGTGACGGGGCAGATTCTCGCAGTGGACGGCGGGCTGGGGCTGTGAGTGCAAGTGGACAGGTGAGCGGGCCTGGAGGTGGCGGCTGGCGCACCCTTCAGTCAAACAAGACACCATGGATGCCCCATCCTTTCCACGGTTTCATCGTGGAAAGGGTGGGAACCACAAATGCAGATGAGATGAGGTTTGTGGTTCTCACCCTTGCTACGCAAGGATGGGGCATCCATCGTTGTGGGGATGGAGCGATTTTCAAAAGCTCAAGGGTTTGCCTTCGGCGGCGGTTTCTACCTCGGCCAGCTCTTCCGGAGTAACTCTGGTCGCGATGGTTTTGGCGCGGAGAACTGCACGTGCTTCGCCGCTCGGTGAAGCCGAAGACTGCAAAGGTGCAGGGATGCGGGGAGTGCTCATGGGCAAACGCTCCTCAAGGTCAGCTTGCACCCATCAGTTTTCACCGTCAAGCGACAGATTGCGAAAAGTCCTTGTCTGTCATGGCGTTTACGCAACAAGCACTCTTAGGTACTCCGCGCGTTTACGCGCGGAAACGCTTCGGCGCAGGGCCAGAGCTACAAACTGGCAAGCTGCTGATTTTGAGAGCGTTGACGTTGGTAGACGCGGCGTTGGGCGCGCGTTTACTGGCAGCATCCCTGTTGGGGGTGACGTGTCCACCCCTAAAACCGATGCCGTAGGCAGCGTGCCCTTCAGTGGATCGCGTCACTGCCGTTTACAGACGTAAACACGGCAAGGCCGCCCCGGAGGACGGCTTGCTGGACTCATCAATCGGTGGGATCGGTCTTGTAGGCATGAAACGTTCCTAGGATTATCGCGTCAGGATTGCTCAGCGTTCTCGCAATTGCATCCTGCATCACATCGCCATAGGTAAGTGATGGATCAACTAATGTTGACTCGTCAACCCCAAGTAGTTTCAGGTGAACAGTGTCAAGGTACTGTCGCACCTTGTCCTCTGCAACCTGAGCTGAAGTTGCCCAGGTAACGATGTTCATGAAGCCCCTTGCGTAGTCGGGCTCTAGGTCGGGATTGCCCACCGTCATTTCAACCTCTGTGCGTAACTCCCAAATCTTTTCCATTTAATGCCCCGGGGACTCGTGGTGTGTGGCGTTCGGTATCTTTTCACCCGAAGGATCTGTCGGATGGAAATGCGGTTTCCCACCGTCAGCCGGGTTTTTGTGTTCGGTGGTTCCCGATCCTTCACTCTTTGCCTTATTCTTTGCACCTTCGCGGGTGTTGCTCTTCGTCTTGTTCTGTTGCGTACTCCCGCTCGGCCCAATCTTATTGCCGTGCTTGTCTGTGGCTTGCCCTCCAGCGGTGACGCCAGGCGCAGTCGCGGCCTTGGGTCCGGTGCTGGCTGCGGGGGCTGGTGCAGATGAATCCTTAGAAAGTACGGCGTTCTCAAGGTTGACTATCGCCTTCCCAAGGCCCGCTCCCAGCAGCGCTCCACCTCCAGCGCCCAATACAGCGCCTTCATACCCTCCGCCTATTGTGCCCACTCCGGGTGCGACAAGCGTGCCTGCCCCTGCCCCTGATGCACCACCGATGAGTCCGCCTATGATGCCGCCTGCAACCGTGGTGGTTGCCACTGTTATCGAGTCCCAATCAACGTGTCCATCCGCATCCACTCGCGTCATCGGGTTGTTGCGTACGTACGCATACAAGTTCAGGCTCTGCGGATCGTCGAGGTTGGCGTAGGGTACCGGCTCTTCCTGAGCCGCCCAGTCAGGGGACATAAACCGACCCATTGAACTTGAGTAGTATCGTGCTTCGAAGTAATCGTTACCTGATTCGGTATCCCGTTCTTTGCCGGTGAAACGGGATCGCGAAAAATATACGCTGGTTGCACAAGCGGCGGATTGCGTCATAGATGTGGACTCCAGCATCATAGATCAATCCCAGGCTTCAAAATCGAGACTTGGAGCACTCGCAGTATCCTTGTTTCTATCGCTTGGCATCTGTCGGGAGGCTCTCTCGAACACTGCCGTTGCGCAATATCAAGGTCAATTCACTGATCTTCCAAGCGCCATTAGACTTCGTGCCAACCACTCGCAACGACCCTCGGCCAAGGGTTCCCGAAACCGGTATCAACAAATTCGAATGCCCGGAATCCGGGGTCTCTTCAGTGCTTCCCTCTATGGGCCAGCCGATCTTTATAGGCACACCAAGATCTCTCTCGGCGACGTCAGATTCTTCCATCACACTTACGGCGTCCTTGAATAGTGGCATCCGGCGCTCATAGATATCCACGATAGCAATAACAAGAACCAGAATCAGCGGTGCGCTTAAGCACAGCCTGAACAACCTCCGAACTCGACGGCCCTTCTCGAGAAAGTCGAATACTTGATGGTTGCGTATCCGAATATACAGTAGGTTTACTGCTACTCCAATCACCAAAGCTGCTGAAATTGGCCATGCAGCCTTGCCCATGCGGATCGCTGGGATAAGAAGGACGCACAGCAAACACCCAAGCATAAGTACCACCAACACTCTGCAATAGGATTTGACGTTCATCGTGGCTCTCTTTTCAGGGTTGTTGAGAGGTTGTCTGAGTTGTCAGATGCTCTACAGCTGATGAAATGTCCTCCATTAGGCTGACAAATGGCTTTTGGTCAAATGACACCGTCACTCCTCCTCCTATGATGTCGTATGACGCAACTCCAAGCGAAAGTCTTCCCCCGTCTGTAGATGCTTCACCACCGCCTTCAGAGCTCAAAGTAGCCTTCGGATCAATGTACCCATGAGTGCCCGTGTCTGAACTATGCTCAACGCCCGCCTCTACGCTTCCTTCCGCCTTGACTAGCTTGACTCCAATGTCCACTTCGGCCTTGTCCTTTATCGGGGGTCCATCAGTGAGCTTTTTATCTGCTGCCCCGTAGGATTTCTCGTCATGAATCGAGCCACCGGCATGTGCTTCGAAGGCGCCAACTTTTACGGATTCCTTTATCCCAAACCCTGCCTCGAACATCACCCTCGTAGATTTGTTAAGTTGGGCCACGTCTGATTTAACCTTGTTCCAGGTATCGCACCAAAATCCTCCTGCTGTGCAATGACCATCCTTGTCAATGCCGGTCATGGGGTTGTTCAGAACGTAGACGTACAGATTCAAGCTCTGCGGATTGTCGAGTTTCGCGTAGGGCACAGGCATGACTTTGGCCGACCAGTCTGGACTCAGGAAGCGTCCCATTGAGCTTGCGTAGTACCTTGCCCCGAAGTAGTCATTGCCTGATTCGGTATCGCGTTCTTTGCCGGTAGAATGAGGCCAGGATTGCACGAGTTCTGTTGTGCAAATCGCTGACCTCATCATCATACGTGTGCCGGGAAGAATCGCAATGTTACTGGATTATCCTTCTATTGAACCTAGGACCGTTGAATTGCGGCTCAAACCTGATCGACGGAAAGAACCCTGCAAATCTCTTCTCGATCTGCCCGTCGGCTTGTCCGTCGCTTCGCACTTCCTGGCCCTTCACCTTCAGGAACTCCTTTGAAAGTACAACTCCGCTCTCACCGACGCGCCTCCAAGTGCCTTGGGCCTGTTCCACGTTTCCATTACGAGTGAGGTCTTGCATGAAGCGCTGATCCCGTCGCAAAATCAATGTCGACGATTCTTCATCGCTGTGGAACAGGTACGTTCCCGCCACGGCTCTATAGCTGTAGTTGGCAGCGACCATGTACCAACACCACAGGAATACCAGGATGAGAACAGCTCCGCAGCCCAACCGCACGGAAGTTGGTATTTTCATCGGTCTCTCTTTCGCTCATTCGCGTTGTGCCTTTAGTGGCAGTTCTTCCCGTCCGCATCGCAGATTCTGTGCGTAACGACCTCCCTTGGCTTCGATTGCGGAAGGCTTTGCCAAAACAGTTGGAACATATCGAAGCGCGGTCTTCCGTAGTCCCTCCCGTTCTTCGGAGGGTCATTCCCTTGACCCGGGTTATATCGGGAGTTCAGGTTGCCCCAGAGGATACGAGGCGTTTGACCGGGGTTTGTCATGTATTTGTCATAGAATGATTGACTGTCAAGTTTGAATTTACTCAGGATCTTCCATACTTGGCTGCTGCACTGCGGACCAGTACATACCCACAATGCCGGATCAGGGTGACTGTGAATGTAATCAATCACCTGCTGTGCCAGCTCGGGCGTCGTCTGTATGGTCAACGCGGCTGTATTGTGTCTAATATCATCAGCTGATGTAAACTCCCGGGTTTCATGATCTGAGTGGCCTGTCCAAATGGGAGAATGCACTTTTGGCCCAAAATCTTCAATTGCTGAAGCCCCAGTTTGCTGGTTGTAGACAAATAGCATCGCGTGTCCGGCGATGCCGCCTTGATCGTAGAAATACGTGATGTCCTGTCCGTCTGGATCGACGTACTTGAGAGGGTTGTTCGCGGCGTAAGCATACTTATTGAGCGTGTTGGCTGGATTTACCAATCGCTCCTCTGTCAGATTGATTGGATCAGGCGACAGCCATCTCCCCATGCTGCTCGCGTAGTACCTCGCCCCGAAGTAGTCATTGCCGGATTCTGAGTCGCGTTCTTTGCCGGTGAAGCGTTGGCTGAGTTTGTCGGTTGGCTGCGTGATGAACGCTCCAAATGGGTAATAGTTCGTATACGTCGGCGCATTCGTACCGGTTGCAGGATTCCAACTGAAATTCACCGTGACGCGGCTTGTCCCAAGCTGGTCAGGCAAGACGAAGTAGCTCGGGCTGGCGCTGAATCCAGTCTTTGCAATGAGTTGCCCATTCAAATAGAGGTCGCGCTGAATCGGACCAACAGGAGTCGATACGCTTGATTCGTCGGTCAAGCGACCATCCGCGCCATACCAAAACACACTGCCTGTTGAGCCGCCCGCCGTCTTCATCACGCGATTCCCGTCGCCATCGTAGGTGTACGCCCAGCCCCCGGCCGATGCCAGCCGGCCCTCAGCATCGTAGGTATAGCTGGTGCCGAGGTTGTCCGTAATCACGTTTCCGGCCAAATCATACACCAGACCGACACCAAGCAGGTGGTTTCCTGAATCTGGCTGCGCCACAAGCGTTTGTCCTACGCCTGTGCCGTACGGAGTCAACTGGTAGAGGTTTCCGAACGGGTCGTACGTGTATGAATCGCCCCAGCCTGGACCGACCGCGGTCTTGACACGATTCAGCGTGTCGTAGGCGTACGTTGCGGTATCGGCGGACGGCCCTGTAT
>DASVLI010000162.1:0-16874 GCA_036384955.1 Occallatibacter sp. | reverse complement strand
ATGAAGCGGGTTGTTCCCGCAGATCGAACGACAAGCCGATCCAGAGGCCGGCCGACGGGTGGCCGGGCGGAGATCATACGCAGCGCATTGCAGCCGAATTCATGAACACTGCGCTCATCGAGCCGGATTTTGGCGCGGGTAGCGCCACAGGTCGTTGAAATCAACATCGACCGTTCCAGCATCGGCGGTGTAATTGCCCCCGAAGAGCCAAAAATTGCCGCTACCGTCTACCCAACTTACAGCGACCCATCTGGCACCAGGAACATTGGCTGATGATGGAGTGCCCAGCGTTCCATAGACACCGGTTGCGTTGGCAGTGCTGCTACCACCTACCCATGTCCAGGCTTTGGTTGTTGGGCTGAATTCCCAAAGGTCGTTGAGAGACTCATACGTCCCATTGGAAAGATATTCTCCACCAAAGAGCCAAAGGTTGCCGCTTTTGTCAATCCAACTGACGGCACTGTATCTGGCACCGGGGATGTTGGCTGTCGATGGGGTGCCGAGCGTCCCATAAACACTGTTCGCGTTCGCAGTATTGCTACCGCTCACCCACGTCCATGCTTTGGACGTTGGGCTGAATTCCCACAGGTCATTCAGAATCGTTGCGTTGGACCCGACGCCACCAAAGAGCCAGAGATTGCCACTGCTATCAATCCACCGGACCGCATTTTCTCGGCCTCCGGGAATGTTAGTCGTTGCTGCGCTACCAAGCGTTCCATACTCTCCCGGCGCATTGGCCGTGCTGCTCCCGCTCACCCACGTCCAAGTCTTGGCCGTTGAGTTGAACTCCCACAGGTCGTTGAGATAGCCTTCCGTCCCGATTGAATCGTATCCATCCCCGCCAAACAGCCACAGATTGCCGCTGTTATCGGCCCAGCCGACGGAACCGTATCGGCCTCCCGGCACACTGCTGGCAGCAGCGACTCCGAGTGTTCCATAGATTCCGGTTGGGCCGACATAGGTTCCAGTCTGGCCAACCTGTGTATTCGACGGAATGGAACCACTCACCCACGTCCAAGTCTTGGCCGCTGGGTTGAACTCCCACAGGTCGTTGAGAAGGCCGTTGTACCCGCTCGAATCAACGCCACTCCCTCCAAAGAGCCAGAGATTTCCGCTGTCGTCGATCCAACCCACAGAGGAGTCTCGGCTTCCTGGGACATTGCCGATTGCGGCAACCCCTTGCGTGCCGTAAGAGCCTTTTGCATTTGCAGTATTGCTACCGCTTAACCAAGTCCATTCTTTAGCTGTCGGGTTGAACTCCCACAGGTCGTTGAGACCGCCATACGTCCCTGCTGCGTCAACACCGTTGCCTCCGAAGAGCCATAGATTGCTGCTGCTATCTGTCCAACTGACTGAAGAGTTCCGGCCTCCGGGCACATTGCTGGTAGCGGCAACACCTTCTGTGCCATAGACACCTGTTTGGCCCAGCCCCTTGGCAGGGAATGTGCTGCTTCCACTCATCCAAGTCCAATCGTTAGCCGTGCTAGGCGCGGGTGTCGGTGTTGGCGTGGGTGTTGACGTACTTCCACCGCCTCCCCCGCCACAAGCTGAGATTGCGAGAATGCCCAGAGTGAACAGCCATATTGCCGGACTGGTGCGTCGCCGCTGCGAATTGCGCTGTTCCATTGTTCCCCCGAAGAATCAGCAGATTGGTGGACGAGTACATGGTAATACTTATCGTCTCTAGAATCATAGTATTTATCAATCGATCATTAGGGAAGTGGAAAGCGATCCTCGCGTCCGGCTCGGCCAAACCGTCAGAAAACGGCGTCATACCCTTGGCTTATCGCAGGAGGGGCTTGCGGAAAAGGCCGATCTTCACTGGACATACATAGGCGGAATCGAGCGCGGGGAGCGAAACGTCAGCCTACTCAATATCGTGAAAGTCGCGCGTGCTCTCGGAATCACTCCAGCCCGCCTGTTGATGGGTATCCGGTGAAGCAACACGCCACCCGTTTCTATTTACGGGCGCGGAACAGTGCATAATCCCTGTATACGGTTGTTCGGCAGCGTTCATTGCAGTGCCTTCCGTGGGTCATCAAGGGCCACAATGCAACCGCAAGCCTCCAGACGGGCGAGCAGGCCCGACAATCCCCAGCCGCCATCGAGCCAGCCTTTCCCGCTCAACCGGGCAGCCAACTGCATTAGCGTCGAGCGGATGAATTTATTGGTATCCGTGACAGTCGAGCACGGCGACAATTGAACCGGCGAGGCCTTTGGGGACCACGAGACAAGCCGGACACCGGGAGGCATGGCCGGACGACGGGCAAGTTCCGCCATCAGTTCCGTCTTATATTGGCGTAGCTCTTCCATTACGGGCGCGGCGGCTTCCCCCGGTGCAATCACCAGGTACTCACCGTCGATTCGGAAGCGTCCGCCGTTCGCTTCGACCGTCCGAATCAGTTCCAGCGCCGCGCTCATATCCTCACCTCCGAATCAGACTGTTCCCGGTTTTGAACCGGAACAACCGGAACACCCTTTTGTTCATGCGGGTCTGAGGCACTTTTTGCAACTGGAACAGGGTGATGTGTGTTCCGGTTTGAAAATACGGTTTCAGCCAATAAAGACGCGGAATGTTCCGTTGTTCCAGTTTGAATGGGGGAGAGTTGGCAATACCGGGACCAAGCGTCCTCAAAATCCCCCCGGCGATAACCTTGTGCGGTCTCAGCAGGCCCTAGCCTAATCTTCACCGGATAGATTTTGAATCTCTTGAGTTGCCGCGCCAGATTGTTGGCTGTCAATCCTTTCCCGTGGGACCACTCAGCCCAGGGGCGGCCTTCGATCTTGCAGAGGCATTCGGCCATCACCTTCGATGAAACGGTGTCAGTCTTGCGCTCATCTAGGACGGCGCGAATGTCGGATAGCAAGGTAACACCGATGGAGGCATCTTCGGTTTTGGTTGCCTTGCAAACCGCCTTCAATGACTGAGTGAGCCGTTGGGGCCATCCGCCCCCAGCAAGTTGCGCGATGGTCAGCAGGACTTCGGCAATGTCGTTCTGACGCGGATTGAAACCGGAGATTGGAGTCGGGTGAATTGACCGGAGCAGGTCCGCCGCGCCCCGCGCCGCCCATTCTTCCAATCTTGTCTTGATTGGGGCGGCGGCGGTCTTCACCGCGAGTTGGCGATCCGGCTCGATTGTCTCTCCCGACAGCATTCGGCGCATTTCGATAATGATTGAACGGTCTGAGACGGTATCCCAAAGTTCGCCGATGCCAGCGAGACATTTCGGGCAGAACGTGGGGAAGTCTTTAACCGCAAAATCCTTACCCACGCATCGCGTATAGACCCCCTCTGGCTCAAAACCGGAATTTAGGATGCCGCGAATGTTTTCTGCCGTTTCCTTGTTCCCTTTCATTTGTGCGTCAAGCTCGTCCAGGAACAGTGTCGGGCGCGATGCCTCAACCAC
Source organism: Occallatibacter sp. (assembly GCA_036384955.1). Taxonomy (GTDB): domain Bacteria; phylum Acidobacteriota; class Terriglobia; order Terriglobales; family Acidobacteriaceae; genus Telmatobacter. The sequence continues at coordinate 13,467 of DASVLI010000162.1, read as the reverse complement.
GCGGGCAAGCGCAGCACCAGACATTCCACTAGAGGAGCGGCCCCTGCACGCCACTGCTTTTAGAATCCGAAGTAGAGTCGATTTCCCGCTCCCTTTTTCCGGGGACGAAATGAACAGATAAGGCGTGACTTCAAAAGCATCGAAGACGTAAGTATGCAGCGTCCATGCGGCCATAATGACGGATTGCTCGTCCGATACAACGGTGTAGCGCCGAATCCACGCTCGGCACATTTCGAGTAACTCTTTCGTGATCCTGGCCGCATCTTCCAGCGGCATAGGCGGTAAAGGCGGCACGATAGGCACCTCCGAGACGGTTGGCAGGCCACCAGCCGGGTAGCGTTCAATATCCTTTGCGATCTTCCGCACTTTCGCTTCATCATGCGGCGGGTCAAATGTTGCGTTCAATCCTTGCAGAGCGGCAAGAATTCCCTCCGGCTGCACACCCTCTGCCCGTAGCTTGCCAGCCAATTTGAAGAGCAGCGGGGTCCGCTTGCCGCGTCCAATGGAGGTTACGGGCTGGGGAGTCGCCGGGGCGGGCTGTACGGGGCTTTGGTGAAGGCCTATCAACCATTGCGGCATATCGGCCAGCGTGGCGGCCTCATCTTCACACACATAACGGAGGCCGCTCGGATGTAGGCTGGGCGGAAGCAGGATATAGCCGTTCTTTCCGCGCTCATCCAAACCAGCACCCAGCTTGCCCGCACTGATCGTAACGGCGAATCCTTCTGGCCAATTGAAAAGCAAGTGCTTGCCGCGTGGAGTTTTATGTGTGCGGGTCACCCTGGCGATTGAGACAGGGGCGCGGTACGGCGTGATTCGGACCCTGCAATGGGGCTGTGTGGACTTTGAGAATCGCTGCCTGAAATGGGGCAAAGACAAGACAGCATCGGGGACGGGCCGCGTGGTGCCCCTGAGTCAGAGGGCTGTCGCCGCCCTAAGTTTTTGGGCAACACACTTCCCGGAGCGCAAACCGGACCACTACGTGTTCCCGGCAGAGCGGTACGGCGCGGGAGGGGACGAGTTCAGCCCGAAGGCTTATCACGTTGAACCTTCCAAGCCAATCGGGAGCATCAAGGAGGCGTGGGAAGCGGCCAGACTACGGGCAGCCCAGATTCTGAAAGGCGGGAGGGAAGATTCGGACTCAGGGGAAGAGCCTGTGCCGTTGGCTTGCCGCTTCCACGATCTGCGGCACACAGCAGTTTCCCGGATGCTAAACGCGGGAACACCGATTGCCAAGGTCGCGAAAATCGTGGGCTGGAGTGCATCCACGATGGTGCTCATGGCAAAGCGTTATGGACACTTCTCTCTGAACGATCTTCGGGGAGCGGTTGAGAGCATCAGCGGAAGCGGAATTGAAGCGGTGTCCCCGGTATTTTCCCCGGTATCGGAGAATGCCTCCGGAGCGACTCGTCCCAACTAATTGATTCTATTGGTGGACGCGGTAGGAATCGAACCTACAACCTGTCGGTTAAGAGCCGAATGCTCTGCCAGTTGAGCTACGCGTCCATTGGGCTGGAAGGCGCTTCGCAGGGATTTTCCGCGTGCGCCGTGCGGCATCGAAATTTCTTTGCCGCTTTGAAGACTATAGCATAGGCGTCTGTGGGTTTCCAACGCGCGCAGCCATTGCGCAGCAAGCATGCATCGGCTCAAGCTGCAACTGTGCCGGAGAGTCTAAAACGTGAAGGCCAGGCCAGCCCGAATCGCCCGCTGGTTCTGCGCAAACAACAGCAGCGACCCGTCGCTCAAAACGTAGGGCTGGTAGCCCTCGGCCAGCAGGTTGTTCACGTCGAGCAGCGCCTCAATCCCCGCACCGCCCTGGCGCAGCACACGTACCGGCTGGCGCAAATGGATGTTCAGGTATGGCTCGGCCGCGTCCAGCGTATAAGGCGCCACACGGGTCACCGTGTCGGCAGGCTGCCAGCGATAGCTCGCCCGCCATTTGGTCCCCGTGCCCTCCAGTGTGCCGGAAAGCGACAGCGCATACATCTGCACATGGCGCGGATGGCTCTTGCTGACCAGCTGGGCCAGCGGGACGCCGCGCGCCGGCGCATCCATCACCAGCGCATTGCCGTTGGCATAGGTTAACCGCATGTGGTTGCCGCCGCCAATCGTGTGCTCCAGGCTGGCCTGCATTCCCACCGACGTGAATTGCGGCCCTGCCATGCGCAGAATGCCGCTCACATTGTCCAACAGCGCATCGCCGCCAGCCAGCGCCTGCACTCCTGCTCCGTGAGCCGCGGCCTCCAGCACCGGATTCTCAAGCGAATCGCGATACACCAGAATCTCCATCGCGGAGTCGTCTTTGATGCGCTGCCAGCCGATCTCCTGGTGCAGTCCGCGCTCCAGCGCCGGAGCGCCGTTGCGGACTGTGACCGCGGGCAGATAGTAGCGCGCGCTCGACTCATCTGTGACCATCGGCGCCGGAACAGCCGTCGCCATCCGGTAGCGAATTGTCTCATCGCCCTTACGCCACGCCACCGATGCGAATGGCAGCGCCGCCAGTGTGGCTTCAGGCTGGTCTTTGCGCAGCAGCGCCATTACCTGCGCGGCGCCAACTTCGGCCTCCAGCGCATCGCCCATGTTGATCTCTTCCCAGCTTTGGAATCCCGCTTCGTCCAGTCCGTCGGCGCCGCCGCCGCTGATCTCAGGATGAATTGCGATAGCCGCCACCGACTGCACCGATCCGGCAAAGCCCAGATCCTGCCGGAAGCCCAGCATCGATTCCATCGCAGCATCGGAATCGGGCGCGAAATCGACGCGCGCCAGCAGCTCGCGGCTGCCTTCGGGCGTGGTTTCCATTGAAGCCGTAATTCTTTCGCCGCTCTCGCCAAAAGTGCCCTGCTGACCGGTCGCCACCAGGCGCGCCTTTAACTTCGGCCTTGCTCCCGAGCTATCGGTCACCACCACCAGCGGGCCATCCTCCAGCCAGCGCAGTAGAGGCCGGTTCGCCGCCGAGCGCAGCGTCCACGCCCAGTCGTCACGCTGCGCGCTGGCTGCGCGCGGCTGTGCAGGGAGCCACTGCATCACTTCGTAGAGTGTGGTCAGCGTCAGGTTCACCACGGTCGTGGAGCGCACGCGGACATTCTCGCGCAGCGAGGGCAGAAACGACGCGCCCATCGCCTTCAGCGAGTAGCGGCCGGGAAGAATCCCGGCAAATGCGTAATGCCCTTTATCGTCGGTGTAAACGCTGGCAAGGGCGCTCATGTCAGAGCGCAGCAGCTGTACCACCGCACCAATTTGCGGCTTGCCAGAGGAATCCCGCACCACACCGGAAACCGTCCCCGGCGTTACGGCATACAGCGGCGCGCACACCGCTGCAACCAGTGCGAGATAGAAAGCGACATGGAGCCTGCGCAACATCACTCGATTAGGTGACCCGGCGGCGCCTCTGGCATTTCCCTCAAAATGTGTACCCGCGCGGGTCTCCCGATCTCGGGTCAGGGTACCTTGAAGCGCGGTGTACATACTATTCCACGACAAAAGGCGCCGATTGCGCAATCTCTTGTTTTGAGATGGCATCGTTCACCTTGATGGTGACCTTGTACTTGCCGGGCTGCAGGCCGGCGATGGGAAGGGTCTTTTCCACCGTCAGCTGGTCGCTATGCAACCCTAAGTCCTTTGATTCCAACTGGCTCTGCAACATCACCGCATTGGTCGCCGTATCCGTAATCTGATAGGTTACCTCGGCGCTGTTGCTCTTGGTCTGCTCATTGATGCCAAGGTTGTAAATCTGCATCCAGAAACTCAGGCTCTGATTGCGCTTAAAAATGACCGGAGTGCCCGGATTGGCAGCCACACGTGGCCGGATGTAGGTGTTGCCAATCACAAAATTGCCGCTGCCGATGGAGTGCGAGTCCACCGCGTTCATCTTGTCGGCCAGAATCAGGCTGCTGGTCAGCAGCTTCTCATCCTGATAGGTGGGCACGTTCAGGGCGCTGCCATAGATACCCACGTGGTCCGGATTGTTGACATCCTTGATGGCGATGTCCAGCCGGTAGAGACCGGGAGCCAGCGGCAAAGCCTTCCAATAGACCGACTGGCTGTCAAGCGACTTCTCCAGTAGCTCAGCCGGCTGGGTGATTTCCACCGTATCCTCGAAGGTCTGCACCGTCTTGTGGGTAAGGGTCGTCACCTTGCCCAGAATGTTTACCACGCCCCGCGATACACCCTGCTTCGTGACAAACGTCATATCGCGGTTCTTCATCTGCAGGGTGATTGGCACCAGCACCGTGCTGTCGGTCACCTTCACGAAATCCGTCCGCACGTCGAAGGGAAACACCGGCCCGGTCAGCAGCTTGTGCTCGGAGATAAAGCTCTCCAGATCCTTGAATTTCACCGGGGGAGGGGCAAAGATCTTGGCCGCAAGCTCAATACGGTCAAACTGCTTAGACTGCTGCGCACTTGCCATTGGGCCGTTGCCCAGGTTTTCCAGACCACCCTTGAAGCGGTCTTTCTTCTCGGACTCATGCATCTGCTCCCACTGGGTCAGGCCCATGCCAGGAACGTGAAGCAATGCGTCCTTTTCGCCGCGATCAATGGTGAAGTGGTAGTCACCGCACATGCAGGTGTCCACGAACTCCAGATCGATGTTGTCGCCTACGCCCTCAAGATAGCGGTAGTGCCAAGTCTCAAATGGAAATGTTGAAGTCTCGCCACCACCCTCATCCATCGAACGCTGATAAGCGCCGCCGCTCGGGTGCGAATCAATCGAATCCGGCTTACCCCACATAATGTAGATGCGCCCGCGGTCGGTTTTCCATCCCGGCTTGCCCGCCGCATAGTGCTCATTCGCATAGGCAATACGCCTATAGTGCTCTTCCCGGAACTCGTTGTCGGGTGAGTCGGGATTGGGGTTGCGCCGCAGCCAGAAGTTCTCGATGAAGGCTTCGCGCTCTTCGTCGTTGCTCAGGTTTTTGAAGGCTTTACGCTCATCATCGGAGATGATGTACGCCACGTCCTGCTCCAACCAGGTCTTGTAGGCTCCCTTCAACTCCTGCCGCAAGGCTTTGCGCGCCTGAATCTGTTCCTTGTCGGAACGCTGACGCTTCAGCGGATCGACCTGCTCGTCCTGGCTTTGCGATGCGTCTGAAGACTGCTGTGCCTGCACTCGGTGCGCAAGGGTGAAAACCAGGCTGCAGCCGAGGGCTGCAATGGATAATGAGTGACCGATCTGCTTCATTGCCTTCAAGTGACTCCTGCGTGCCTTATTCTACGGGTCCTGAACAGGCCGGGCAAGGCTCGGTGCACTGGATCTCGGTTGTTTGGACTGGGCCGCAGTCAAAAGGTTATCTCCTTGGCCGCCTTTCTGATAGCCCGCCGTCACGATTTCTCGCCTCCGCTGCGTCCCAGTCCCCTCCCCGAGCGTCTATTTCTTCAGATTCACCATGAGTTGCATGACTTGGCTGCCGGCCTCAGACCCTTCGATTGGGATAAGATGGTTCGGGACTTCAGGAGGCGCTGTTTTCTGCCTTCTGCGTCACCTCTGCGCGCCCCAGCCGCAGCTGCCCCCAGAATCGGATTGGCCCGGGAACCAGACAGCCGATTCTTGCGTACACTGAACAAGGATTCATCCGGAGCACGCGCCACACATGAAGAAGATCTTACTCATCATCCTTGCCGTTCTCGTCACCGCGGGACTTGTCAGCTTCTTTGTCTACAAGCAGCAGTCCGGTTACACCAAAGTGATGACCGCAAAGGTGCAGCGTCAGGACCTGTCGACCATTGTCAGCGGTACCGGCCAGATTAAGCCCAAAACCTACGTAAACGTGGGCGCCACGGCCTTCGGGCGCATCACCCACCTCTACGTAAAAGAGGGCGAGCACGTCATCAAGGGCCAAACCATTGCCACGGTGGAGAGTGTCCAGCCGGAAGCCAACGTTGCCGCGCAGAAGGCGACCATCAACGCCGCCAGAACCGACATCTCCGCCTATCTGGCAGCCGAGAAGACCGCCGAGGCCAACGTGCAGCACGCCGCGGCCGATCTGGAGCAGAAAAAGCTTGATTGGACCCGCGCCCAGAGCCTTTATAAGGACGGCATCCTCTCCAAGCAGGACTACGACGCCAAGAAGGCCGCCTACGACACCGACGTTGCTTCGCTGGCCCAGGCCGTTGCAGGCCTCAATCAGGCGCGTGCCAACACCGCCTCGGCGCACGGTCACCTGGCTACCCAGGAAGCCACCCTCCGCTACAACGAGGATGCGCTGCACAAAACCGTCTCCATCGCGCCGTTTGACGGCATCGTGACCAACCTTCCTGTCCGCGAGGGCGAAACCGTGGTCGTCGGTATCCAAAATGCCGAAGGCTCCACGCTGATGACTCTCGCCGACATGAGCGTCATCACCGCCGAGGTCAAGGTCGACGAGACCGACATCGTCAACGTCAAGATCGGCCAGCCTGCCGATGTCACCGTCGACGCGCTGCCCGGCAAGGTCTTCAAGGGCCATGTCACTCTGGTCGGCGACCAGGCGCTGCTGCGCTCTACAGGCGTAGCCACCTCGCAGTCCACCAGCGGCACCGAAGAGGCCAAGGACTTCAAGGTGGTCGTCACACTCGACGAGCCCACTACGGAACTGCGCCCGGGCCTCTCGACCACAGCCAAGATCACCACCGCGCACAAGAGCAGCGTTTTGGCGCTGCCCATTCAGGCGCTCACCATGTTCACTCCGCCCGCGCCCGGCGCGGACGGCAAGGTTGAGGCTGCCTCCAGCACCTCCGCCAAGGCCCCCGAGCAGCAGCAGGGCGTCTTCATCGTGCAAAAGGACTCGCACGGCAAGCAGCGCGCCAAGTTCATCCCCGTCACCACCGGCATTACCGGCGCCACGGAGATCGAAGTGCTCTCCGGCCTTACCGAGGGCTCCGAAATCGTGACCGGTCCCTACAAAACCCTGCGCGCGCTCAAGGATGGCGCACTGCTCAAGAAGGACACCGCCAAACCCACTGCGCCCAAGAGCGACAGCGGCGGCAACTCCTGATCACAGTCGTCGCACAGCGCTTGACCGGCCGCCCGGCCAACAGGCGGCACTACCCGGAAGTTTCAACCCTACGGAAGGCAGAAGGACAGAAAGCGGATGGCTTCCAACAGCGTTAGTTCACAAGTCGAGTCAGTGGAAGCGCCACGCAGCGGCGATGTGATTGTCGTCGAGGATCTGTGGCGTACCTACGACATGGGCTCCGAGCAGCAGGTTCATGCCCTGCGCGGCGTCAATCTCCGCATCCGCCACAATGAGTACGTCGCCATCATGGGCCCCTCAGGCTCCGGCAAATCCACGCTCATGAACCTGATCGGCTGCCTCGACACTCCGTCGAAGGGCAAGTACTGGCTCAACTCCCAGCTGGTCTCCGAGCTCGATGACGACGAGCTGGCCCGCATTCGCAACAAGGAAATCGGCTTCGTCTTCCAGACCTTCAACCTGCTGGCCCGCGCCACCTCGCTGCACAACGTCGAGCTGCCGCTCATCTATAACGGCACGCCCGCCGCGGAGCGCATCGAACGCGCCAAGCAGTCGCTCACCAAGGTCGGCCTTGAGTCGCGCATGCACCACAAGCCCAACGAGCTCTCCGGCGGTCAGCGCCAGCGCGTTGCCATCGCCCGCGCCCTGGTCAACAGTCCGTCCATCATCCTGGCCGACGAGCCTACAGGAAACCTCGACTCCAAAACCGGCGACGAAATCATGGCCCTCTTCGACCACCTCCACGCCTCCGGCAACACCATCGTTCTCGTTACCCACGAGCCCGATATTGCCGAGTACGCGCACCGCGTGGTCCACATCCGCGACGGCCAGATCTTCTCTGACACACCGTCCAAGCGCGCCGCCTCCGGAGAGGTCTTTACCCCAGGCACCAAACCCAAACATTAGTCTTTTCTCATCTGCTGCAGACGGCCCGGCGATGCCCGGGCCGTTTCCTTTTTCCACCACATCCTCCCTGTTTCTCCCACTGATGTTTCCTCGTACCTCGCCGATGAATTCTTGTGTGGACCTGGAGTCGATGTCAGGCCTGCCGAGGCACCGACGTTGAACACAATGCAAAGCCCCGCTACCTTTCGCTCCCCTGTGCAGCTGCCGGCGCACAGCTATATCGCTCCGGCCGGCTCGGCTGATGACTCTCTGGTCGCTATCAATCCGGCGTGGCGCAAACTGCTCACGCAGGCTGAGCTTGTGGCGCCGCATATTCAGGTGGCCGTGCTTGAAGGCGAGTCGGGTTGCGGCAAACAGACCCTTGCCCGTTTTCTGCACAGCCGCTCACATCTGGCCGAAACGCCGTTCCAGCAGCACGACGCGCGTCAATGGCTGGTGCAGGAGGCCGATCCCGTCACGACGGTCGGCTTCTACTACCTCGACCGCGTCGACATGCTCGCCGGACCTGGCCAGAATCTTCTTCTCGGCGTCCTCAAGGGCCTGCAGGACCGCCCCGCCGGCCGCGCCGTCGTTCTGACTTCAACCCAAACCTCGCTGCGCCAGATGACCTCGCAAGGCCTGATGCTGCCCGACCTCGCCTTCCGTCTCACCGCAGTCCGCTTTGCGGTGCCGCCGCTGCGCCAGCGCAAAGAGGAGATTGGCCCGCTTGCCCAATCGCTGCTCGCCCAGCTTTGCAACCGCTATCAGCAGCGTCCCGTCGCCCTCGGACCCGGCGCCCTCGCGCGACTCATCCAGCACGACTGGCCCGGCAACATCCGCGAGCTCTCCAGCGTGCTTGAAGCCGCGCTCATCGACGCCGCCAACGGCGTCATCCGCGCCGAAGACCTGCCCATCGCCGCCAACGAGCAGATTCCCGCGCAGCCGCAGGCCATGCCGCGGCCGGAGAACCTCGATCTCGACACCGTCATCCGCCGCCACGTCGAGTACGTGCTCGACCTGAACCGCGGCAACAAGCTGCGCGCCGCGCGTCAGCTCGGCATCAGCCGCTCCACCCTCTACCGCATCCTCGGCAATCAGTCCCTGGTCGCCTGAGGCGCTCGTCTACACTCAATCTCAGGCCCTCCGGCCCTGAGGTTTTCCGTGCGCAGACTTTCGCTTCTCGCCCTTGCTGCTTCCCTGCTGCTCTCCGCAACCGCGCTCCGCGCACAGGCATTGACCGCCGCCGCCGCCCCGCCGGCCAGCGCGCACGACGCTCTGACCAGCCTGATGCATGAGTACTGGGAAGCTTCGCTCGCGCACGACCCCGAGTTCGCCTCCACCATTGGCGACAAGCGCTTCAACGATCAGATCACCGACTACTCCGTGAAAGCTGAAAACGCCTGGCTGGCGCGCGAGCAGGACTGGCTGCTGAAACTCGCCGCCATCGACCCCGCAGGGCTCAACGACCAGGAAAAAATCAGCCGCGAGCTGCTCATTCGCCGCTTCACCTTCGACCAGGAAGAAACCCAATTCAAATCGTGGGAGATGCCCGTCAACCAGATGGACGGCATCCACACCTCCTATCAGCGGCTGGCCCCCGCGCTCAGCTTCACCACCGCGAAGGATTACGACGACTGGATTGCCCGCCTTCGCGCTCTGCCCACGGCCTTCCAGCAGGTCACCGAGAACATGTCCATCGGCATCGAAGACCACCGCGTGCCGCCGAAATACCTGCTGGAGAAGGTTCTCGATCAGGTGAAGGAACTCGCCGCGCAAAAGCCCGAGGACTCGCCGCTGGCGCTGCCGCTGAAGCACTTCCCTGACTCCATTCCCGCCGCCGACCAGGAGCGCATCAAGGCTGAAATGCTCGACGTGATCGCCAACAAGGTGACGCCGGCGTATCTCCGCTTTGCCCGCTTTCTCGAAGTAAGCTACGTTCCCGCCGGACGCGCCGATCCCGGCATCTGGGCCCTGCCTGACGGAGCCGCCTACTACCAATTTTTGCTGCGCCGCACCACCACCACCGATCTGACCGCGGATGTCGTCCACCAGATTGGCCTGGAGCAGGTTGCCAAGGATGAGGCAGAAATGCTGGCCATCGCGCAGAAGCTGGGCTTCAAGGATTTGAAAAGCTTCCGCGCCTCGCTGAAGACGAATCCCAAGCTACACCCAGCAAGCCGCGAGCAATTGCTCGCCGCCTACACCAGCTATCTGACGCCGATGCAGGCCAAGCTGCCCCAGCTCTTCGGCACGCTGCCCAAGGCTAAATTTGAAGTCCTTCCCGTACCCGACTTTCTGGAGAAGACCTCCGCGCCGGCCTACTATCAGGGCGGCACGCCCGACGGCTCGCGCCCCGGACGCCTCTTCATCGACCTCTATGACGCGGAGCATCGCAACCTCTACGCCGTTGAGTCGATTGCATACCATGAGGGCCTGCCCGGCCATCATTTGCAAGTCTCGATCTCGCATGAGCTCACCGGCATTCCCGAGTTCCGCAAGTTCGGCGGCTATACCGCCTATCAGGAAGGCTGGGGCCTTTACGCCGAGCGGCTGGGCAAGGATGTGGGTTTCTATCAGGATCCCTACTCGGACTACGGCCGCCTTGAGGCCGACATCTGGCGCGCCATCCGTCTGGTCGTCGACACCGGTGTTCACTCAAAGCACTGGACCCGCCAGCAGATGGTCGACTACTTCCACGACCACTCGGCCATTGACGAGCCCAGCATCCAGGCCGAAGTGGACCGCTACATCGCCTGGCCCTCGCAGGCCACGGCGTACAAAATCGGCCAGCTCACCATTCTTGCGCTACGCGACAAGGCGCAGAAGGAACTGGGCGCTAAGTTCGACATCCGCGCCTTCCACGACGAAGTGCTCGACGCTGGCGCGCTGCCACTGGATCTACTCTCCGACCGCATCGACGCCTGGATTGCCAGCCGGAAGGCGGCGGCACAGTAGTCCGCACGCATCGATTCATTTGGATGGACCCGCACCATTGCCTGTATCCTTGAGAGTTGCCCCACACTCTTGAGCAAGCCAAGGAACCTCATGTCTGAGATCGCCGTCGAAGTCCCTGAAATTCCCGCGCAACTGCCCAACGTCCGCGTCGCCATTCTTGGCGCCGGCAAAATGGGCAGCATCCTCCTGCAGGCTTTTCTCAAGGAGAATTTGTTTGCCGCCGACCAGATTCACGCCACCGTGACGCATGCGGAGAAGGCCATCGCGCTCAGCACCCAGTGCGGCGTCGATGTCTCCACCGACAACCTGGAGGCCGTCAAGCAGTCGGACCTGATCCTGCTCGGCGTCAAGCCTTTTCAGGTGCCCGACCTGATGGCGCAAATCAAGCCCGCACTCACCGCGGGCAAGACTATTGTCAGCTTTGCCGCCAGCGTGACGACGCGCGCGATTGAAGAGGCTTCGGGACTGGACATCGCAGTGATTCGCGCCATGCCCAATACGCCCGCGGCACTGGGCGCCGGCGCCACCGCGCTGTGCAAGGGCCGCTTTGTCACGCCCAAGCAGATGGAGCTGGCGCAGCGCATCTTCGAGACCGTTGGCCGCACCGTGCTTGTGGATGAGAAGCACATGGACGCTGTCACCGGCCTCTCCGGATCGGGCCCCGCGTACGTCTACATCATCATTGAAGCGCTGGCCGAGGCCGGTGTGAAGGTGGGCCTGCCGCGCGATGTGGCTACGCAACTGGCCGCGCAAACCGCCTTTGGCGCAGCCAAAATGGTGTTGGAAACCGGCTATCACCCCGCGCTGCTGAAAGATGCTGTGACCACGCCGGCCGGCTGCACCATCGACGGCATTCTTGAGCTGGAAGAAGGCGGCTTGCGTGTCACGCTTATCAAGGCCGTGATGCGCGCCACCGAGCGCGCCAAGCAACTGGCCGCGGGCTAGCGCAAAACCTTGCCTCTCACGCGGCGAGGCCGAGCCGGACCGCGCTGTTTTCTTGTTATCCTGCTGACGCGCAACCGTGAACCCACAACGCCCATCCTGGCTGCCCACCTATCTCCCCGAACTCGACGGGCTGCGCGGCATTGCCATCCTGGCCGTTGTCTTTTACCACTGCGGCCCGCGCCTGAAAGGCACGTGGCTCTACAAGCCCGCGCTGTGGGGCTGGTCCGGCGTTACGCTCTTCTTTCTGATGAGCGGCTTCCTCATCACCTGTAATCTGCTGCAGGTTCGAGATAAGGAAAAGTACTTCCACAACTTTCATGCGCGCCGCGCGCTGCGCATCTGGCCGGTCTATCTGCTGGTACTGGCCTTTGTTTATGCCGAGGCGCCATGGTTCATCGGCCCCAGCGTGTGGGATGCGGTGCGCACCGCGCCGTGGTGGGCTTATCTGCTCTTTCTCCAGAATCTCTTTCCGCTGGCGCTGCCGCCCGCGCTCGGTCCCACGTGGGCTCTGGCTATTGAGGAGCAGTACTACTTCATCTGGGCTCCGGCCGTGCGCTGGCTGCGGCATCCGGCATTGCTGGCTTTGCTGCCTGCAGGCGCCATGGTGGCTGCGCCGCTTATCCGCCACGCGCATCTGCACTGGATTACGCCCACGCACACGTTGATTCATCTGGACGGATTGGCGCTCGGCTGTCTGCTGGCCATCGCGCTCTACACAATTCGGCTCAGCCAGCGGGCGTGGCTTGCACTCGGGGTCGCAGCTCTGGTTCTGGGATGGACCGCTGTTTTCACCATCGCAGGTGGAACATCGTATCTCGATACAGCGCTGGCCTTTGGATACGGTGGTGCTGTGCTGACTTTGCTGGCTTCCACTGGCGGCAAAACTCCGCTGCACTGGTTGCTACGCAAGGGTCCGTTGGCCTTCTACGGCAAAGTCAGCTACGGTCTCTACCTTACGCACATCTCGGTCTTCATTTTCTTCGGCTGGTTCGACCTGAAGATGGACCCCTACGGTATGGCCGGCAACCTGGCGATTGTCGCATTCCGGCTCGCGACGGCAACTGCGGTCGCAGCCGCGCTGTGGTATGGCTTCGAATCGCGGATTCTGAAGCTGAAGAAACGCTTCTGAGTTATCGCAAGAAGGCTGCGCGGAGTTATCCTGTCACACAGCACCGCTCCCGCGTTGAAGAAGGACCCATGCGCCGTATTCTCTACTGGCTTGCTCTGGCTGCATTCTGTTTCCGCGCATCCGCGCAGAATGCTCCGTCCGCGGTTCCGGTGATCCACTCCGAGTCAAACCTTGTGCTTGTGGACGTGGTGGCGCTGGATCACGGCCACTCCGTGCAGGGCCTTGCAAAGGCCCGCTTCCATGTTTATGAGGATGGCCGCGAACAGACGATTGCCGGCTTCGATCTGCACACCGCGCCTGCTGTGGCCACGCCGGCCGTAACTGCGCCCACTCAAACGGACAGCTACGTATATAGCAACACTCCCGTCGCCGGAGAACCGGTTGCGTATACCGTTCTGCTGCTCGACGGGCTGAACACAAAGACCTCTGCGCAGCAGAACGTGCGCCGCCACATGCTGGAGTTTCTCCGCACCGTCCCGCCCGGCACTCCGCTGGCTCTGTTCACGCTCTCCACGCACCTGCGTCTGGTGCAGGGCTTCACCACGGATATTGCGCGCATGGCGGACGCGGTTCTTCGTCTGGATGTGCAGGCGGCCGCGGCGC
>DASVLI010000161.1:0-10575 GCA_036384955.1 Occallatibacter sp. | reverse complement strand
GGCGTCTTCTTTGAAACGGGCCGCTTCAAGTACCTCGACCAGATGTTCTGGAACTCGCCTGGTTATGGAGGCGCCGACTACAACTCCACCTATATGGTGGACGACCCTGCACAGACCTACTACACCCTGAACGATGTGTGGCCGGCGGCGCAGACCGTGGACCGCGGAACCTGGCCCTTGCCTCTGGGTGAGGATGGCGGCACTCTTTGCCAACGCTGCGACACCGCGACCACCGACGCCAAAAGCTGGCAGCCTGCCTACATGCAGCGCTGGAGCCTCGACGTTCAGCGCGACCTCAGCAATTCGGTTGTCGCCAGCCTCGGCTACGTGGGCTCCAAAGGCACGCACATGGCCATGCAGTACGACCTGAACCTGCCCGCTGAAGGAACGTATCTGAATAGCCAGGCCTTCTATGAAGCGCGGCCGATGACCGCTGTCGCTCCGGAACGCTGGGGTTCTATCAACACGGTGCGGCCCATCCGCAGCAACAACTACCACGCCATGAATGCGCAGTTGAAGTTGCGCCAGTGGCACGCGGCTTCGGGCCAGATTTCGTACACCTGGTCCAAGCAGATGGACAACTTCTTCGGTTCGAATGGCGAGAGCGGCACGCACGCCATCGGCGGCCAGTGGCATCCTGACTGGTCCTACGGCCCTTCGGACGCAAACCATACCCACCGCCTGGCAATGGGTCTTACCTACACACTGCCCGGCAATAGCCTGCAGAACTACATCGCGCGTCAGTTGCTGGCGCAGTGGCAGCTGAGCACTGTCTCCACGTTTGAGTCGGGCGCACCGGTGACTGTCTATAACAGCTACACCAGCTCGTATGACTATATGGGCGACGTGCCGGACATCTCCTGCAACGGCAATCTCGACCGCGGCAAGCGCAGCTTCGAGCACTACTTTAAAACCGAATGCTATACGGAGCCTGCGGCTAGCACCGATCCCGCGCTGATCAACCAGGGCATCACCAACTTTGCCATTCACCGTGGCAACGAACGCCGCAACAGTCTTACCGGGCCCGGAACCAACAACTGGGATCTCGGTTTGCAGAAGACCTTCTCAACCCTCGGTGAGGGCCGCACGCTCGTTGTCCGCGCCGATGCATTCAACGCCTTCAACCATGCGCAGTGGTCGTCCATCAATACATGGGATGATCGTGAGATCAACGACCAGAGCCAGTTTGGCTGGGTCACCGGTGCTCGTGCGGGCCGCAAACTACAAATCAACATGCGCTTCGTCTTTTAGCCTTTACCACGCTGCGGGCGGTGCAGACCTTCGTACCGCCCGCGCCTTTTTCCTCCGTTCTTTTTGTGAGGCGGGATCATGTATCAACCGGAAACCTACGCCATCTGTCTGCTGTTCATGCTCACCAGCATGTTGTGCTGGGGGTCGTGGGCCAACACGCTCAAGATGTGCCCCGGCTATCGCTTTCAGCTCTTCTACTGGGACTATGTCGGCGGGCTGCTCCTCGCCGCGTTGGCCTGGGGCCTTACCTTCGGCAGCTTCGGCAGCACCGGACTCACCTTTCTCCGCGACATCGCTCAGGTGGACACACATCATCTCGTCCTGGCGCTGCTGGGCGGAGTCATCTTCAACGTCGCGAATCTTCTACTGGTGGCGGCCATCGACATTGCCGGCCTTGCCGTGGCTTTTCCCATCGGCATCGGACTGGCGCTGGTCATCGGCGCGGTCAGCAGCTACATCCTTGCGCCCGCGGGAAACCCCGTGCTCCTGTTTGGCGGCATTGTGCTGGTGATTGTCGCTATCGTGCTGGATGCCGTAGCGTACCGCTTGCGCGAAGCCAGCCACTCGGCCATGAGCTGGCGGGGCATTATCATCAGCCTGGTTGCAGGTGTTTTGATGGGATGCTTCTATCCCTTTGTTTCGCGCTCCATGACCGGCGAGCACGCAGTTGGTCCGTATGCCGCCGTGCTGTTGTTCTCCTTCGGCGTCGCGCTCTGCTCACTACCCGTTAACTACGCACTGATGCGCATGCCTCTGGACGGCAGCGCACCGGTAAACTTGACCGGATTCTGGAAGGCAAACGCCTCGTGGCATCTGTGGGGCATCATCGGCGGCGCTATCTGGTGCACCGGTGCACTTGCCAACTTTGTCGCCTCGCGTGCCAATATTGTTGGTCCAGCCGTCTCGTACTCCATCGGGCAGGGAGCCACCATGGTCTCGGCCTGTTGGGGCGTCTTCATCTGGCGTGAATTTGCTCAAGCTCCGGCGCGCGCCAAAGCTTCACTTGCGTGGATGTTTGTTCTATTTGTCGCGGGGCTGACAGCAATAGCTGTGGCGCCGCTATTTTCCTAATTCATCCTCATACTCGTTCATCTATCGGAGGAAAAGCATCGTGTCCGCTCAAAAGCCTGTTGTGGTCGTGGGCAGTATCAACACGGATCTTGTCGCTGTTGCGCGAAAGATCCCCGCCGTTGGCGAAACCGTTATCGGCACCGATTTTCAAATTCACCCTGGGGGCAAGGGCGCCAACCAGGCCGTTGCCGTGGCGCGGCTTGGCTATCCGGTCCGGCTCATCGGCAGGCTCGGCAGTGACGCCTTCGGCACGCAGTTGCGTGCGCACCTTTCTTCCGCCGGTGTCGACATCGCCAGCGTTGCCACCAGCGAAGGCACTTCCGGCGTTGCGGTCATTGTCATCTCCAGCACCGGCGAGAACAGCATTGTCGTTACTCCCGGCGCCAACGCAAAAGTCACGCCGGAAGACATCGCCAGCAATGCGGAAATGATTCGCACTGCCGGTGCGGTGCTGGCCCAGTTGGAGACACCGCTCGATACGATTGAGTACCTCGCTAAGTTTTGCGCGCGCGAGGGCGTGCCGCTGATTCTTGATCCGGCGCCCGCACAGGAGTTGCCGGAATCGGTCTTCAAGCACGTGGCGTGGTTTACGCCGAATCAAACCGAAGCTGCGTTCTATACCGGCATCGACGCCGAAGCCGACGACGACCGGGCGCACGCCAAGATGGTGGACGCAATCCGCGCGCGCGGTTGCGAAGGTGTGGTGCTCAAGCTGGGCGCAGGCGGCGCATTTCTTGCCTCGCGCACGGTGAAGGGAACACACGTTCCTGCCTTCGCGGTGCAGGCCGTGGATACTACCGCCGCCGGCGATGCCTTCAATGGCGGATTCGCAACCGGGCTTCTACTGGGCAAGTCGCCGGAGGAAAGCGCCGCCTTTGCTGCGGCGGTGGCTGCGGTTTCCGTCACGCGGCCCGGCGCGCAACCCTCCATGCCCACCATGCAGGAGGCTCTGGAAATGTTCGAGCGCGGCATGGCGTCGATGAGGAGCCAGACATTGGCGTCCTGAAACCACGGACGCAACGATTGCATTGCGGGCCGCGCCAGCACGCACGGCACCCTGCACAAGACTCACGCGGCAAACACGAAAGGACAAGTATCGCGATGAAGCCAATTGTTCGATGGGCTGCTGCAATCACTTTCTCCGCGGCCTGCGTTGCGCTCAGCGCAAACGCGCAGGACTCGCACTATCGCCCCAATGGGCAGCAGATTCCGCCGCCGCATTGCCTCACACTGCGCGGCGCATGGGAGGGCGGCTATACGCCCTGCACCGCCAAAACGCACCAGGAGTGGCTGGATGATGTGTCGCATTGGCGCGACGAGCGGCTCATCCGCATTGGCTTTGAGCCCAGCCGCTACGAGCTGCCCGCGCTCAAATGGGCGCAGTCGGCCTTCATGCAGCCGCAGATGATGGTGCACGACCGCTTCTTCTACGATCCGGTCGCGAACAAATACACCGTCGACAAATATCTCGACGATCTCGAAAAGCGCTATGGCGGAATTGACGCCGTGCTCATCTGGGCTACCTATCCCAACATGGGTATCGATGACCGCAATCAGCACGACATGGTGCGCTCCATGCCCGGCGGCATCGAAGGCGTGCGCCAGATGGTTGCCGACTTCCATCGCCGCGGTGTCCGCGTGCTGTTCCCCATGATGATGTGGGATCAGGGCACGCACGATCCCGGCAAGCCGTGGCCCGATGCCATTGCCGAATTGATGAAGGAAATCGGCGCCGACGGCATCAATGGCGATACCCAGGACGGCGTGCCGCTGGCCTTCACTCTGGCTGCCGAGAAGATTGACCACCCGCTGGTCTTTGAGCCCGAGGGCGGACCCTCCGACGAAGCGCTGGCCTGGAACGTGATGACGTGGGGTCAGTACGAGTACGAGTTTGTGCCCACGGTCGACAAGTATCGCTGGCTCGAACCGCGTCACCAGGTCAACATCCAGGGCCGCTGGAACCGAGACAAGACCGACAACCTGCAATTCGCTTTCTTCAACGGCGAGGGTTGGGAGAGCTGGGAGAACGTCTGGGGCATCTGGAACGGAGTGACTCCGCGTGACGGCGAAGCCACGCGCCGCGTGGCCACCATGGAGCGCGGTATCGCGCCCTTCCTCGTCAGCCATGACTGGGAGCCGTTCTATCCCATGCATCGTTACGGTGTCTTCGCCAGTCGCTGGCCGCTCAATGGACAGACGGTGTGGACCATCGTGAATCGCAACCAGTACGACACAGACGGCCGCCAGATGTCCGTTCCTTACGTCGCCGGCGAGCGCTACTTCGATCTCTATCACGGCGTGGAACTGACGCCGGTGCGCGAGGGCGATGAGTCCGTGCTCTCGTTCGCGATTGAAGAGCACGGCTACGGTGCGGTGCTGGCCACCAATGGCGCGCCCGACGCCAAAACCACCGAGCTGATGGCCAAGATGAAGACGCTGACGGCCAAGCCGCTCGCAGACTACTCGCACATCTGGCAGGCAATTCCGCAGCAGGTCGTCGCCATCGATCCCACGCCCACAGCCAGCAGCACTCCAGAGGGCATGGTGCGCGTGGAAGGCGCCGACTACCTGTTCAAGGTGGATGGCATCGAGATTGAAGGCTTCAACGATGTCGGCGTCGACCTGCAGTACCCGTGGGAAGACAGCGCACGCCGCTTCCACGAGCACAAGATGCACATCGCCACCTTCTATATGGACAAGTACCCGGTCACCAACGCCGAGTTCAAAAAGTTCGTCGACGCGACGCACTATCAGCCCAAGGACAGCCTGGACTTCCTCAAGGATTGGAAGAACGGCGCGTATCCAGAGGGTGCGGCCAAGCGGCCGGTCACGTGGGTCTCGCAGGAAGATGCGCGCGCCTACGCCAAGTGGGCCGGCAAGCGCCTGCCGCACGAGTGGGAGTGGCAGTTCGCCGCGCAGGGAACCGACGGCCGCCGCTATCCCTGGGGTAACTGTGACTGGTTGACTCCAGGCCACGGCCCGGCGACAGCCGATTGTCCCGTTGACGGCGACCAGCTCAGCAAGCTTGCACCTACGCCCGACAAGGGCCGCGTGATGGGCCCGGCCAGCGACGTCGATGCGCATCCGGCAGGCGCCAGCCCGTTTGGCGTGCAGGACATGGTCGGCAACGTGTGGCAGTGGACCGATGAGTATGTCGACGAGCACACCCGCGCCGGCATTCTGCGCGGCGGCAACCACTATGAGCCGCAGGGCTCCATCTGGTACTTCCCGCAGGCCTACCGCAACGACCAGCACGGCAAGCTGCTGCTGATGGCGCCCAGCTACGACCGTTCCGCGGGCGTAGGCTTCCGCTGCGTCAAGGATGCCAAGTAGCAGTCACTGGAAAGTGTTGCCAAATGCAAAGAGGGCACGGCTCCATGCCGTGCCCTCTCCCTTTTTTGCAATACGCCCCTACAGCAAATCCGCCACCGCCAGTGCATCCATGTCGCTGTACACCTGGTTCTCTCCGCCCATACCCCAGCAGAACGAGTACGCCGCGGTGCCCACGCCTGCATGGATCGACCAGCCCGGTGACACCACTACCTGCTTGTTCGCAACCACAATGTGCCGCGTCTCCGTGGCCGGACCCATGAAGTGCATCACCCGATCCCGCTCCGGAATGTCGAAGTAGAGATACACCTCTGACCTGCGCATGTGCGTGTGCGGCGGCATGGTGTTCCACACGTTGCCCTTGGCCAGTTGCGTAAAGCCCATCACCAGTTGGCAACTGCGCGCGCCCTCAAGATGAATCAGCTTGGTGATCGCGCGGTCGTTCGCCGTCTCCTGCGCGCCCAGCTGCGTACGGCCCAGCGTGGCGCTTTCAATCAACGCCGTCGGAAACACCGTGTGTGCCGGATAGCTGAGCAGATAAAACTCCGCCGGCGCATTTGCATCGGCGCTGGCAAATTCAACCTTCTCGTTGCCGCGGCCAATGTACAGCGCGTCCAGCTTGTCGAGCTTATAGACGCTGTCGTCCACCATCACCGCTCCCGTGCCGCCAATGTTCAGCACGCCCAGCTCGCGCCGCTCGGTAAAATACTCCGCCTTCAGCTCGTTGTACGTCGGTAGCGCAATTGGCGCACCCGTGGGAACAACCGAACCAACCACCGTGCGGTCCAGGTCCACATAGGTCAGGTTCAACTCGCCCGGCTTGAACAGGTCGCTCAGCAAAAACGTCTCGCGCAACTGCGCCGTCGTCATCGAGGGATAGCGGACCAGGTCAGCCATCTGCAAAATTCGCATCTCACTTATCCTTTCAACGTTGTTTGTGGCGCTTGCCATGCGCGCTCGGAGCCGTTCCGCCCAACTCCGCCACTTCTGACCCGGCCATCAAAAACGCGCCCACGCCAAAGTCGTAGCTCGCGCTCGGCGTATACGCATCGGGCGCGGCGCCAATCGGCTGAATGCTCCCCAGCCGCCCGTTCTCATAAATATGTGCCACCAGCCCGCGCCAGCCGCGCTCCACTACCGGCAGATACGTCGCGCGGTCCAGCAGCCCGTGATGCACGCCCCACGCAATTCCGTAGACGTAAAACGACGACCCCGAAACCTCCGGGTAAGGGTAGTGCTCGGCGTCCAGCAGCCCCGGCCGCCACAACCCGTCCTCGCTCTGCAGCGTGCGCAGCTCCGCGGCCATCGCGCGGAATTTCTCTACATAAAATGCCCGCCGCGGATCGTTCTCCGGCAAAAGACTCAGCACCCGCGCCAGCCCAGCCAGCACCCACCCATTCCCGCGCGACCAGAAGACTTTCGCGCCGTTCGCCTCGCGCTTGTCAAAGTAGCTCTTGTCGCGAAAGAACAAGTGATTCTCGTTGTCCCAAAGCAGGTCCGCGGTAATGTGCCACTCGCGGTCCATAGATTCGATGTACTTCGCCTCGCCCGTGGCCTGCGCCAGTCCCGCCCACACCGGCGGAGCCATAAACAGGGCATCGCACCACCACCAAACCGGCTTCTGCGGATCGTCCGGATCGGTCATAATCGCGTCAAACTGCTTCTGCAACGGCGCAATCTTTCCCTTGTCCTTGTCGAGTCCGTACAGCCACAAATACGACTGCCCAATGGCCTGGTCGTCGGCGTGCGTCCGCCGCGGGCCCAGCGTCCACCCATAATGCTCGCCCACACGTGTGACATACGCGGCGTAGCGCGGGTCGTGCAGCGTGGCGCTGGCCTGTACAAAGCCCAGGTAGAGCGTCGCCGTGGTCCAGTCCTGGCTGTACTTGCCGTTTACCCGCGCCAGTTGCCAGCTTGCCACTTTCGCCATGGCTGTCTTTACGGCCGCCGGCCGCAAAGAGGGCGACATCCGCGCCAGCGGTCCGGGATCGGCCGGCGCATCGCCCAGCATCGTCTTCCATTCGTCGCCAGGCGTCTGCGCACGTGCCGGAAGCGCTGCCGTGGCAAACCCTGAAAATGCAATCGCGGCCAGCGCGGAGCAAAGCCATATCCGGCGGGCAGGGAATTCAGTTCTCATCGAGTGCGCCCCATCTGTGAAAACCCATGATGCACTGCCGCCGCAACCTCCGGCAACCGGTGGGCATCCCACCTTGTGACCATCGGTATTGCCAATCGGATGCCCGTGGCGCAAGGCACAGGCGCGAGGCTGCTCCGAAGTGTTACTTTACCTGTGCGGAGTCCAAGGATGGAATTTCATATTGCGCGAAGCGTGCGCGAGCGCTACCAGTTTTCCGAAACCCTCTTCTCCTACACCGGAAATGTCATCTTCGCCAATCTGGACGCCTGCCGCGCGTTCGCCCACCGCATGAACCAGGTCCGCCAGGCGGACATCAATCCCACTCTCGCCGTCCACGCCGGCTCGCTCTACGCCATGGGCCTCATCGACGAGGCCAGCCACGTGCTCATGGCCCGCTACCGCGAACAGTTTGACCCCGAGCTGATGACCGCCGCCTTTGACTGGTTCGGCGGGCGCGTCGGCTCTGACAAAATCGACGCCATGCTGCTGGCCTTTGTCCAGCAGTTTCCCGGTCAAAGCGTGATGCGCGGCGAGGAAACCCCTGTCCAGTGGCTCGCCGCCTCCACCGATGGCGCTTCCAACAAGGCCGCCGCCCTTGAAGAGCTGCTGCTGCTATGGACCGCCAACCGCAACCAGGCCTTCAAGCCCTTCGGCGAGCTCTTTGACGAGTCGCACCTGGCCGAGCGCACAGTCTACAAGCAGGTCACGCAAAACCTGGGCGAGTACTTCGCCACCCGCCCCCTCATTCCCATCCCAGAGAAGGGCGCGATCAGCCTGCTTGACCTGCTGCGCGCCCCGGCCAGCGGCGCGCCCGCCTCGCTCAGCGAGCAGTTGGCGCTCATTCGCAGCCTCTGGCGTCCTCTGCTCGGCTCCAGCCTCGACAAGCTCCTCTCCGTCGCCGGAGAAGTGCTCCGCGAGGAGGAACTCGGCATTTGGATGCAGTTCAACCCCGCCGCGCAGCAGGCCCGCAACTGGTCTGAAGAAGCCGCGCGCCGCCGCCGCGAGCAGGGAACGCAGCAGTGGCCCTCCATCGTCAGCGAGTCGCAGGTGCCCGTCTTCGGCGATCCCGCGCATGAGTACGAGAAGTTCTCGCCCGACACGGCCTGGATGCCCAACACCGTGCTCATCGCCAAAAGCACCTACGTGTGGCTGGCGCAGCTCAGCAAAAAGTACGGCCGCCACATTCACCGGCTCGACGAGATTCCCGACGAGGAGCTGGCTGCGCTCGCCCGTCGCGGGCTCAACTCGCTTTGGCTCATCGGCGTCTGGGAGCGCAGCCGCGCCTCCAAAACCATCAAGCAGCTCTGCGGAAACACCGATGCCGTAGCCAGTGCCTACTCGCTCTTCGACTACCGCATTGCCGACGACCTCGGCGGCGAGGCCGCCTACATCAGCCTGCGCGACCGCGCATACCACCACGGCGTGCGCCTGGCCAGTGACATGGTGCCCAACCACATGGGCATCGATTCGCCCTGGGTTGTCGAGCATCCCGAGTGGTTCATCTCCCGCCCGCACTCGCCCTACCCGGCCTACAGCTTCAACGGGCCCGATCTCTCCGCCGACGGCCGCGTCGAAATCAAAATCGACGACCACTACTTCCAGCAGACCGACGCCGCCGTCGTCTTCCGCCGCGTCGACAAGCACACCGGCGACACCCGCTACATCTACCACGGCAACGACGGCACCAGCTTTCCTTGGAACGACACCGCGCAGCTCGACTACCTGAACCCCGCCGTCCGCGAGCAGGTCATCCAGACCATCCTCCACGTCGCGCGCCTCTTTCCCGTCATCCGTTTTGATGCGGCCATGACTCTGGCCAAGCGACACTTCCATCGCCTCTGGTTCCCCGGCCCCGGCTCCTCCGGCGCCATCCCCTCCCGCGCCGAGTACTCCATGTCGCAGGCCGAGTTCAACCAGTGCATGCCGCATGAGTTCTGGCGCGAGGTGGTCGACCGCGTCGCCGCCGAAGTCCCCGGCACGCTGCTGCTGGCCGAAGCTTTCTGGCTCATGGAGGGCTACTTCGTCCGCACCCTCGGCATGCACCGCGTCTACAACTCGGCCTTCATGAACATGCTGCGCGACGAGAAGAACGCCGAGTACCGTGATGTCATCAAAAAAACTGTTGAGTTCGATCCGGACATCCTCAAGCGTTACGTTAACTTCATGTCGAATCCCGATGAACGCACGGCAATTGACCAGTTCGGCAAGGGCGACAAATGCTTCGGCGTGGCGGTCATGATGTCCACCCTCCCCGGACTGCCCATGTTCGGCCACGGCCAAATCGAAGGCTTCACCGAAAAGTACGGCATGGAGTACCAGCGCCCCCGCTACGACGAAACCCCCGACCACTGGCTCGTCGAGCGCCACGAACGCGAGATTGCCCCGCTGCTGCATCGCCGCTGGCTCTTTGCGGAGAGCGCCAACTTCCTCCTCTACGACCTCTTCCAGGGCAACGGCGCGGTCAATGAGGATGTCTTCGCCTACTCCAACCGCAACGGCAACGAGCGTGCATTGGTGGTCTTCAATAACCGCTACAGCCGTGCGCACGGCACCGTTCACACCTCAGCCGCCTATGCTGACAAGGCCTCGTCGCAGGTGCGCCAGCGCCGCCTCGGCGACGGTCTCGGCCTCACCGACGACCCGCGCGTTGTGCTCGCCTATCGCGACTCGCTCACCGGCCTCAACTATCTGCGCCGCGCCAGCGACCTGGCCAATCAAGGCCTCACCCTGCATCTGCACGCCTACCAGTGCCACGTCTTTCTCGATTGGCACGAGCGTATCCCCAC
>DASVLI010000160.1:0-9153 GCA_036384955.1 Occallatibacter sp. | reverse complement strand
GCACAATGAGTACGGCAAGCCGGTCTCTGATCCTGGAGCGGAACAAAAGACGCCGATGATTGGTGTGACGCTGCATCTGGATGGCGGAAGGGCCATGGGCAAACGGTAAGACGAGCATGAACGAGGCATTCAAAAGCGCATTGCAGGTTCTGCTGGTGGAGGACGACAAGGAACTTGCCGGCTTTGTGCGGCAGGGGCTTGAGGACGAGGGCTGCGCGGTGAAGGTATGCCACGATGGCGGCTCTGGATTGCGGCAGGCTGAGTTGCACGCCTTCGACATTGTGCTGCTGGACGTGATGATGCCTGTGCTGAACGGATTTGAAGTGACGCGCCGGCTGCGGCTGCAGAAGGTGCAGACACCGATTCTTTTGCTGACGGCGCGGGATGCGCCGGAAGATATTGTGCGCGGACTGGACGCCGGCGCCGATGACTACCTGACCAAGCCGTTTGAGTTTGAGGTGCTGCTGGCGCGAATCCGGGCGCGCACGCGGATTGCGGTAGGCAAGAGCGCGGCGCAGATGCGGTTTGCGGATCTATTTCTGGATGCGGAGAAGCGCGAGGTGGTGCGGGCCGGCGAGCGGCTGGAGCTGACGCGGACTGAATTTGCCATTTTGGAATGCCTGATGCGCGCGGCCGGACGCGTGGTGACGCGGAGCCGCATTATCGACCTGGTATGGGGCGACCGCGAAGTGAGCGAAAACAACCTGGAAGTGTTTGTGCGCTACCTGCGCGCGAAGGTTGACCGGCCCGGGCTGCCGCGGCTGCTGCACACCGAGCGCGGGCTGGGCTATTGTTTGCGGGAAGGAAGCAGCGATTGAAAAGCCTGACGCTGCACGCGCGGCTGACGCTGTGGTACTTCGTCAGTCTTGCGCTTATTGTTACGCTGTTCGCCGGTGCAAGCTGGTTTGCGATGCGCGCCAGCATGGTGCACTCCATCGATCGCGATCTGCGGTTTCGCATTGAGGAGGTTGCGCCCTATATCCAGAAACATGGGCTCAACAGCCGCGCGCAGTTTGAGCAGGCCTTCGCCGAATCGCCGGACGCAGCGATTGTGGGCGTGTTTGTGCAGATTGTCGACGCGCAGGGCACGATGGTGTATGAGTCGGACGTGCTGCGCGCACACCGTGTGGCGAAGCTCCCAGAGCCTGAGGGCGACGGCTCGCCCATGGCGCGGACAGCGGGAGATGAGCGGTGGCCGGTACGCATTGCCAGCCAGCACATAGTGGTGAACGGCGTTGTGCTGACGGTGCACGTGGTGGAGCCGTTGCGCGACATGCTGAATTCGCTGCGCGAGTTCCGGGTGGTCTTCCTTCTGCTGACGGTTGCCGCGCTGGGGCTGACGACTACGGCGGGATATTGGATGAGCCGGCGCGCGCTGGCGCCAGTGGAGCAGATTCGCAAACAGGCGGAGGCAATTGATCCCGCCGACCTGACAGCGCGGCTAATGGAACCGCCTGTGGACGATGAGCTGGCGCGGCTGGCACGCACACTGAATGCGATGCTGGTGCGGATTGAAGCGGCGTTCCACTCAATGCAGCGATTCACGGCCGATGCTTCGCACGAGCTGCGCGCGCCGCTGGCGTTGATTCTGACTGCCGGTGAGGTTTCGTTGCGGCGGGAGCGCACACGCGAGGAACTTGCCGGAGTGATTGGGAAGATTGTGGGCGAAGCACGGCACATGTCGCGACTGGTGGAGAACCTGCTGGAGCTTGCGCGCAGCGATGCGCGACAGTTGCATGTGGAATTAACGCCTGTGGACCTTGGCCCGCTGCTGCGCGGGCTGTGCGATGAGATGATGGCGCCTGCGGCGGCAAAAGGAATTGCACTGACGGCGGAGTTGCCGGAGGAGACGCTGGCAGTGATGGGCGATGTAACCGAGTTGCGACAGCTATTTGTCATCCTGCTGGACAACGCGATCAAGTATACCGAAAGCGGCGGCATCCAGGTGAACGCGCACCGGATGGGCAAAGAGATTGAGATTGCGGTGATGGACACGGGTATCGGGATTGAGGGGGATGCGCTGCCGCATGTTTTCGAGCGGTTCTGGCGGGTGGACAAGGTGCGATCGCGAGCCGAGGGCGGAGCCGGACTAGGGCTATCGCTGGCGGAGCAGATTGTGGAGCGCCATGGGGGCAGCATTGGCGCAGAAAGCGAGCCGGGAACGGGCAGCACATTTACGGTGCGGTTGCGGGCCGCGGAAGTGGATTCATAGACGGTCTTCAGATTGTCTTCAGGTGAGGCGTGGATACTGGCGTGGAGTAGGTTGGAAGAACGAGCAGATTTGGACAGGAGATTCCAGATGCGTTTGAAGATGTACGCGATTTTGGTGACCGCAGCGCTGGCAATGACGGCGCAGGTGGCGATGGCGCAAGGTCATTGGACGATAGCGCGGACGCTGCCGGTGGGTGGCGATGGCGGCTGGGATTATGGCGCGTTGGACACGGCAAGCGGACATCTGTTTTTGACGCGCTTTAACCGCATGGACATTGTGGAAAGCAGCACGGGAAAGATTGTCGCTTCCCTGCCTGGACTGAAGGCGGCACACGGCGTTGCGCTGGTCCCGAAGCTGCATCGCGGATTTTTGACCGATGGCGGCAGCGGCGAAGTGGTGGCCTTCGATATGACGACGGGCACGAAACTGGGCGCGCTGAAGGCCATTCCGGACGTGGACGACATTCACTACGATACGGCGATGGACAGGGTGTTTGTGGCATCGGGCGATGGCAATGCCCTGCTGAGTTTCGCGCCAGAGATCGATTTGAAGACTGGCGCGATGGACGAGTCGATTGCACTGGGCGGTGCACCGGAAGCGCTGACCTCGGACGGCAAGGACACGGTGTACGTGAACCTTGCGGATAAGAATCTGGTTGCCGTGGTGAGCGTACGGCAGAAGAAGGTGCTGGCGCGATGGCCGGTGGCGCCGGGCGGCCGGCCGGTAAGCATCGGGCTGGATGTGGCGCATCACCGGTTGTATGTGGGCTGCCGGAATCCGCAGCAGCTGGTGGTGTTCGATACGGAGAGCGGAAAGGTGGTTGGCTCGGCGCCGATTGGCGCGGGAACCGATGCCGCGGCGTTTGCGAATGGACACGCGTTTGTGAGCTGCGGCGAGGGACAGCTGGTGATTGCCAGCTTCCACGATGGACAGCTGGTGATTGACCAGACGCTGGCGACGCAGAAGGGGTCGCGGATTGTGGTAGCCGATGAGAGCGGCAGGACGCTGTACCTGCCGGCCGCGGAATTTGAGCCAGCGACAACGGGCAGGCCGAAGGTGAAGCCGGGGTCATTTACGGTGCTGGTGGTTGCGGAGCCGTGAACGCGCGTGATTTGAATTAGGTGCAGACAAAAAACGGCCCCTGTCTTTGACAGGGGCCAAGTTGCCTTGGTTCTCTCGTGTTGCGAGAGCTTGTTTGGCGGCCAGACGGCCGGGGGACCGTCGGGGCGGAAAAGAGCCTCAGGGGGTGGCTGCAGCGGCCTTACGGCCGCTCCGCACCCGTCGCGGACGCCATTGCATGGGGGGCATTGGAGTCCTGGGCCGCCAAGCTGTTTTCCATCAACCGGATGTGCACGGTGCTCTTGCGGACACGCTGGGGTTCGTCGCTATCAGGCGAGGCGACCTTGGCGTTGCCCATGGCTACGAAGTGCATGCGGTAGACGGGAATGTTGTGTTCGGTGACGAGATAGCGCTGCACGGACTCAGCCAGCCGCTGCGAGCTCTGGATGCCGGCGGCACCGGCCAGAGGCGAGTGCGCTTCCATCTCGATGATGTAACCCTGGTGTCCGTCGAGCTTGGAGGCCAGCTCGTCAAGCTGATCTTTCGCAGCCTTGGAGAGCGTGGGCGTGCCCGAACGGAAAGGAACTTCCATGTCGTTCACCTGGCAATACTGGTCCAGGCCGGCGACGGTGGTGTTGATCTGGTCGACATGCTGCGCGGCGCCCTGTGCAAGGCCGTTGGCATGCTGGGCCTGGCTGCCTGCCTTGGTGGCCAGCTGATTGGCACTGTCGGCGGTGGTCTGCGCCTGGCGGATACCGGCCTGGGCGCGGGAGTCGACATCCTTGATGTCGGCCGTGTTCTTGGCGTTCACCTCATCGAGCTCGTTGAGCTGGCCCTTGATGGGGTCAAGACGCTTCTTGATCCAGACCTTGCGGGCGAACGGATTGAGGTGTCCCCAGAACCCCTCCTTGTCGACGCTAACGGACGAGGCCGATGGGGAGGGCTGCTGCGCCGCCGGAGGGGTGCTCTGAGGATCGCCGGCCGCAGGCGCGGTCTGCGCCAGAGCCGGAACAGAAATAGCAGATGCCAGCACAAGCAGAGCCAACTGGCTGGGGAAACGGAAAGTGACAGCAGTCGAATTCATCATGGATTTGGCCTCGTTTCTTGTTTTTCTTCGAGAATCGCAGGCACCCTGCGACGAGCCCTCTTGCTGCTCGCCCTAGAGATAGCAATGCCCGTGCCAAACCCGGGGCGCGGCGAGCGCGCGCCGTAGACTGTTTATTTTGAGCAGTGTACGAGAGGTTGACGGGTGAGCGGGTGAGAAAAGGGCACGTTCGGGAGCCATCCTGGCATGTAATTTCTACTCGCTGGGGAAAGTTCTACCGGGTAACGCTGGGATGGATGAGTGATGCGGGCAGGTAAAGCGGAGAGCAAAGGAAAAGGGCTGGCATTGCTGCCAGCCCTTTTGGGTTTGAGGATCGGTGACGATCCCGAGGGTTAGAAGGTGAAGCGAGCGCCCAACTGGCCCCAGATGGCTTTCGGAGTAATGACGCCGCCTGGATTGATGAAGCCAACCGGCTTCTGAAAGTGCGACGAGGCGATGTTGCCACTGAAGTCGTTTCCGTAGTTGGA
Organism: Occallatibacter sp.; assembly: GCA_036384955.1. Lineage (GTDB taxonomy): Bacteria > Acidobacteriota > Terriglobia > Terriglobales > Acidobacteriaceae > Telmatobacter. Next base: position 4,310 of record DASVLI010000160.1, on the reverse strand, counting down.
GCGGTTTGTCAGATTGAATGCCTCGGCGACCAACTGGATATTCCACCTGTCATGGAGCTTAATGTCCTTGGCCAAGCGAGCATCAAGTTCGAAGAATGGATCGCCGCGCATCGGGTTGTACTTGGCAATGGTGCAGGATGCAGTTGTGGTGATGCCCCAGAAGCAGTCCTGGGTTGTGGACTGAGCCACACCTGCGTAAGCGGTGAAGTTCGTTGGATCGTCGATCGGAACCAGCACAGCGTTCGTGGTACCACCGCCGGAGTTAATCCCGTTGGTGGAGTTAGTCGGGCTGTAGGGACGAGCCGAACCGAACTGAACGATGGGCGAAATGATAAAGCCCTTCGGCAGATTGACCACGCCGCTCACAGTAATGTGATGGCGCTCGTCATTTGCGGAGGGACCCCACTCATAGCTCGCGAACGGAGCGTAAGCAACGCGCGGGTAGGCACGGAATGAACTGCCGCTATCGTAGCCGTATGCCCAGGAGAGAGTGTAGTTCGCGGTTAACTGGAAGTGCGGCATCATGTGCTCACGGAAGGTGAAGTTGAATCCGTCATAATGCTCGCGGTTGATCGATTCCTCGTTGCGGACGCTGGCCAGCTCGGAAAGGTCAGGACGATTGGCAAAGTCCGGATCGAGCGGGCGAGTCATTACGCCGCCGATGGGAATCTTCTGGTCAATGTTGATCGTCTTGTTGATGTGTAAACCGAGAACGTGCGTGTATTCCGCCTCAATTGCCGTGCGCTGGTTGACCGCCCACGTGTAGCCAAGGTTGAATTCCTCGGTAAACGGATTGCGATAGTGCGGATCCATCAAACGCCCGACGCTGCCCGAAGCGAGTTGAGAAGATGGAGCAGGGATCGTGGGCAGAGGATCAATTCCGTATCTCCAATCACCCAGAAGCGTTCCACCCGTTCCCGGCACAACATCAGTCGGGCTCGACAGGCTGAGAGCAGTCTGGAAGACGGTCGCATTGGCCATCTGCTCCATGAACAAGGGAATGTTCTGGAAGATGTTGCCGTAGTAGAATCCGAATCCGCCGCGCAGAACGTGATTCCCCTTGCCAGTCAAATCATAGGCAAAGCCGACACGTGGACTAAAGTCGAGGTTGTCGTCGTGCGGGATGCTGGAGATGTACGGATTGGACCAGTCACTGTTCAGAGAAACCAGCTCCTGGTAGGTACGGCTGTCCTTGATGTCTGACCCGCCGATGAAGTTGAAGTCCTTGTCCCAGCGCAGGCCGAGGTTAAGGGTAAGCCGGGGGCTTACTCTCCAGTCGTCCTGTGCATAGAAGCCGAGTTGCTTGGTGGCTACGAGGAAGTAGGGATCGCCGTTGGCCTGAGCCATGGCCGAAATGAGGCCGGCGGTCTGAATGCCATCGGGATAGGTTTCAGGATCGGCAAGGATGACCGACGGGTCCTCGGAGAAATCCATTTCCAACGTGGAGCTGAATTCGAAGAAGCCACCCTGTACTGGCGTCCAGATATAGTCAAAGCCGCCCTTCAGGGTGTGCTTTCCGATTGACTTGGAGAAGTCGTCCTTAAACTGCCATTTGCGCTGGTAGGACTGCTGCGGGACGTTGGTATTGGTTCCAAAGGAGGCATCGGGGAATGTGACCAGCGGCGCGCTGATGTTGCTGGCGATGAGGTTGTTCCAATACTGATAGCCGAAGGTGAGCTGGTTAACAGTCGTGTCGCTCAGAATCGAGTTCAGAGTAAGGTTGGCAATCTGGAGGTGGTTGACGGTGAAGTTGCCGTTGTTCAAGTCACCTGTGCCGTCTGACTGATCGTTCAGCGAATTGTTGGCCTGCGAGGAGTAGCTGAGGTAGGCGCTCTCCTTGTTGTTGAAGGTCCAGTCAGCGCGACCGTTGTAACGGGTCTCGAAGAACGGACGGGGAATGGTGAGCGAAGGCAATGCGAGCAGGGTGATGCCGGCATCGTTGGCCATCTGGTTGTAGGTTGTCAGCTCACTATAAGAAGCCGTTTGCTCCTGCAGTGACTGATGCTCGCGCTCGCGGTTGATGGCAAAGAAGAGGAAGGCCTTGTCCTTAATGACCGGGCCGCCTACGGATCCGCCGAACTGCTGACGGGTATAGTCAGGATGCGAATTGGTGGTTCCGCCGTTACCGTCCGGATCCTTTTCGTCAGTGTTCAATGCGGTGTCGCGAAACAGGCCGAATGCCGAACCATGGAACTGATTGGTGCCGCGTTTGGTGATGATGTTGATGGCGGCGCCTTCCGAGCGTCCGTTCTCGGCCGAGAAGCGCTGGGTGCTGATGTGATATTCCTCGATAGCTTCAGAGGGAAGCTGCATCACCGGGCCGCCGACAGTATTGTCCTTGTTGTCGACGCCGTTGACGGTAACGTTGACGTTGCGGCCGTTGCCTCCGTTGACCGAGAGAATGGCGTAGCGTGCCTTGGTAGGATCGTAGGAATCAGTGGCCTTGACGCCGGGCGCCAGATAGGCAAGGTTAGCCACATCCTGACCAACCATAGGCATATTGGCAACTTCACTAGGGGTAATTTCCTCACCCACGCTGGTTTTCTGCAAGTCGACCAGAGGATTGGTGCCTTCGACCTCGACGGTCTGCGTTGCCGCACCGGGCCGGAGCGTAAAGTTGGCGGTCACAGTGGAGCCCACGATGAGCTGCAGGGAGGTGGTGGCGGTCGAGAACCCGGCTCCAACCACTGTCACCTTATAGTTTCCGGCCGACAGAAGGTCGAAGCGGTAGCTGCCCGATGAATTGGTCACCATGGTGCGCTTTAAGCCTGTGGCGTCGCTGGTGATGGTCACCGACGCGCCAGCTACAACAGCCTGTGACGAGTCAGCCACCGTACCCAGCACAGTGCCGCTGGCGGTTGCCTGCCCGTACGCAAATGTTGAAGCGGCGATTCCAACGACAAACAGGAAAAGTGCCGCGAAAGTGAGTTTTCTCATAGATTGCCCTTCAGTCCTCCGGTGAGTGTGAGAAGCCCTATCGAGCGTCAACGAGGTGCAGTGGTCGTATCGTGCGCGCTGCTCGAATCGTGCTTCGTAAAAGAGACGGTAGGCTTTAGGCCAGCCGAATCAAATTGTTAAGGAGAATTGCGGTAGCTTTTCCAGCTAATATGCAATTTTGGTTCCAAAGAAGGGTGGGATACAAGATATTCATTATGAAGTGGTTACAAAGGTGAGCCCGGGGAGAAATCTCCCACTTTCAGGAGACGGTGCTGATATTCTCCAGATTTTCATAGAGCCAAACCCGAAGAAATCTCTGTGGAACAGAGATTCGGAACCTTCTAGAAATAAAGAAGTTGTGTGATTTCTTTATTTAGTGCAAATCGACGTGGGTGACCCGGATTTCCGGATAGGCGCCATCCCAGTCTTCCTTGACGGGGTCGAAGATGAGGCGGAAATCGCGCTCGTCGCCGGGCTTGAGCGGAGCGGTGGAGACCGGGCCGACATCGATGTAAGGCTGGCGCATGCGGATGAGCATCAGCGGCTGGGTGACGTTCTGCGTGACTTCGTGCGCGTAGTTGCGGAAAAGGACCTGGACGGTGATGCCGGTGACGGTCTGGCTGCCCTTATTGACGATGTGACCGTCGACATAGGTGACTTTTCCGCCACTGAGGTTGGCGGCCTCGCTCATGACCATAGAAGAGATGGGAAGACTGGAGGCATAGGCGTCGGGCGAGGCGTTGACCGCGCTGACATTCGTGGATGCAGAGCGGGCTTGCAGGACCAGGACAACCACAGCGGCGACAAGGATGACCGCGACGGCGGCAATGGCCATGGGCAGCCAGTTGCGTTCGCGGGTTTGGTCGACGGAAGAGAGCGAAGTTTGCGGATTCACGAGCGGATTGTACACCCGGCGGCGATGCAGCGCGGAGCAGGCTGTTGCGAAGCCCGACAGGGGTGAAGGCGGCCCGGGAACAGCCGATGAAAAGAGAAAAGAATCTCCTTCGATACGATTCTGCAACCTTTGTTTGATACCAAACGGTGCCATTCCGTATCTAAATGGTGACAAGCGGACGAGAAAGCGCAGAGGTGGGCCGATGGGCCTGCCGGAGGCCGGAGCCATGACACTACACGCGATTTATGCAATGCGGGACGGATTCAGAGAGCGCAGCAACGAGGACCTGGTGTACCAGGGCGTCACCATCGGGTCGATTGTGCTGGTGCTCGCGGGTCTGTGGCTGTTCTAGCTAGCTGTTGGCGGCACGGGCTACGCGGATGACCGCGACCATGTGCCAGCCAATCGTTACGAATATCAGAACAATAAAGGCAGGAACCGCCAGTGGATGCAGCCTGGGGTCGCCGCCGTGTGCCGC